>DASXFL010000163.1:0-12014 GCA_036489595.1 Solirubrobacterales bacterium | reverse complement strand
CACCCCGACACCCCTCCCCGCCAAACCTTGATCCCTAGCCCGCAATCTCCGCCCGGGCCGCCCGACTCCCACCCGCCATCTCCTCCACCGCCGCCGCCAACCGCAGCAACACCGCCTCGCACCCCGGCCTCCCAATCAACTGGATCCCCACCGGCAACCCCTCCAGCGCTCCGATCGGCACCACGACCGCCGGGCAGTCGAGTTGGCTGATCGGCAGCAGGCACGACAGCAGAGCCGGCCGCAGCGGCCGGGCGACCCCACCGATCGTCAGCTCGGTGGCATCGAGCGGCGGGGCCGGGACCGGGGAGGCGGGGGCGATCATCGCGTCGAGGCCGTCCATCGCGGTGGCGAAGTCGCGGGTGTAGAGGCGGCGGTGGCGCTGGGCGCGGAGGTAGACCTCGGCGCTGAGCCGCCGCCCCGCTTCTAGCCGCGCTCGCACCTCGGGCGCGTAGCGGTCGCGCTGGTCCTCGAACCACGGCGCGTGGACGGCAGCGGCCTCGGCGGCCTGGACGATGCGGTGGACGGCGGTGGCGCGGGCCGGGTCGGGGACGCTTCGCTCCTCGAGCGCGGCGCCGGCGTCGCCGAGCGCCTCTGCGGTTGCGCGGATCATCATCGCGACCGGTTCCTCGGCCAGCGCCAGCAGCTCGGTCGCGAGCCCGAGCCTGACGCCGCCGGCGTCGGGAGCCGGCGGCTTGGCGACGATGCGGCCGGCGAGGACGTCGAGCAGCAGCGCCGCGTCGGTGACGGTGCTGGCGAGTGGGCCGACCGTGTCGTAGCTCCAACACAGCGGCACCACGCCGGTGGTGGGGACGAGGCCGCGGGTGGGGCGGATGCCGACGACGCCGCAGAGCGAAGCCGGCATCCGGATCGAGCCGGTGGTATCGGTGCCGATCCCGGCCCAGGCCATGCCGGCGGCGGTCGCCGCCGCCGGCCCGGAGCTCGAGCCACCGGTCATCCGCGCCGGGTCGTGGGGGTTGCGGCAATCGCCGCGGTGCGGGTTCTTGCCGTCGATCCCGTAGGCGAACTCGTTGGTGTTGCCCTTGCCGACGAAGATCGCCCCGGCCGCCCGCAGCCGCGCCACCGCGACCGCGTCGGCGCGCGGCTGCCGGCTCCAGCCGGCGGCGCCGGCGGTGGTCGGCATCCCGGCGACGTCGATCACGTCCTTGACGCAGATCGGCATCCCGGCGAGCGGCTGCTCGGCGCTCGCCGGTGCCGCTGCGCGGGCGGCGGCCAGGGCGCCCTCGGCGTCGACGTGGAGGTAGGCGTTCAGCTCCGGGTTCAGGCGCTCGACCTGCGCCAGCGCCGCGGCAACAGCCTCGGGCCTAGCGGCGGCGCTGGCCATCACCACTCCTGCGGGCCGGAGACCGGCTCGACGCCCTCGAGCTCGTGCTCGGAGAGGGTCGCCGCCAGCGCCAGCAGCTGCGCCAGATCGGCCTCCGCCGCCTCGTCTCCGGTCGCCTCGGCAGGCATCGGCACGAAGCGTAATAGGATCACCGCGTGGCGGAGGGGAGCACAGCTGCCGCGGACCTGGCGTTCGCGGGCGCGGCGCGGCAGGCGCAGATGGTGCGCGACGGCGAGGTCACGCCGACCGAGCTGATCCGCCTCAGCCTCGACCGCATCCACCGCCTCGACCCGCAGCTGAACTCCTTCCGCGTCCTCTTCGAAGAGCGGGCGCTGCTCGAGGCCGAGCAGGCCGAGGCGCGGGTCCGGGCCGGCGAGGAGCGGCCGCTGCTCGGAGTGCCGATTGCGATCAAGGACGAAGTCGACGTCGTCGGCGCCGTCAACACCCACGGCACCGACGCTTACGAGGAGCCAGCGAGCGCCGACGCGGAGATGGTGCGGCGACTGCGCGAGGCGGGGGCGATCGTCGTCGGCCTCACCCTGCTTCCGGAGCTGGCGATCTGCGGCTTCACCGAGTCGGCGACCTACGGCGTCACCCGCAACCCGTGGAATCCGCAGCGCACCCCGGGTGGCTCCAGCGGCGGCTCGGCCTCGGCGGTTGCCGCCGGCCTGGTCCCGATCGCCTCGGCCGGCGACGGTGCCGGCTCGATCCGCATCCCCGCCGCCTGCTGCGGCCTCTTCGGCCTCAAGCCCTCGCGCGGTCGCGTCTCACAGGCGCCGCGCCACGAAGGCTGGCGCGGCCTCGTGGTCGAAGGGTGCGTCAGCCGCACCGTCGAGGACACTGCGCTCTGGCTCGACGTCGTCTCCGGCGGCGCCGTCGAGGAGGAGCTACCGCCACCGCCGGAGCGGCCCTTCGTCGAGTCGGCGCGGACGGAGCCGGGCCGGCTCCGGGTCGGTCACTCGAGCACGCCGCCACGGGCGATGCTGCCGCCGCAGATCGGCGAGGAGGTGAAGGGAGTGGTGCTGGAGGTGGCCGAGCTGCTGCGCTCGCTCGGCCACGAGGTCGGCCCGCGCGAGCCCGACTGGGGCTCGATCGGCGACACCCTCAGCGCCCGCTTCCTCAAAGGCGTGGGGGAGACGGTTGCCGAAGTACCGCACCCCGAGCGGCTCGAACGCCGCACCCGCGGCTTCGGCCAGCTCGGTCGGCTGCTGCCGGAGATGCTCTACGAGAAGGCGATGGAGCGGCGCCCGGCGGAGGTCGCGCGGATCAACGCGATGTTCGAGGACGTCGACGTCTTCGTCACCCCGGTGATGGGCGGGACGGCGCTGCCGGTCCGCCGCTGGCAGGGTCGCGGCGCCCTCGCGACGACGCTCGGGATGGGCCGCTTCTATCCCTTCTGCATTCCCTGGAACCACCTCGGCAACCCCTCGATGGCGGTGCCGTTCGGCCTCGGGGCCGACGGGATGCCGCTCTCGGTCCAGATCGTCGGACGCCCCGGCGACGAGGCGACGTTGCTCTCGTTGGCCGGCCAGATCGAGGCCGTGCGGCCGTGGGCCGAGCGGCGGCCGCCGATCTCCTAGCCCGCGCCGCGGGCGTCCCTATCCGAAGACCTTGCGGACCCGCGCAAGCTCGGTCAGCTTGCCGCGCGGCCGGATCTTCCGCCGCAGGACGAAGCCGAGCTGGTTGGCGCCCGGTTTGCCGGAGGCGATCCAGTCGCCCCAGCTGCTCTCGAAGGTGACCGTCGGGTTGGGCGCGACGCCGGGCTCGGCACGGGTCGACCCGTTGTCGATCACCAGGTGCCAGGGGTCGGCGTCGGTGAAGCGCCACTGGTAGACGAGCGGCGAGCCGTTGGCCGCGGCGGGGTCGGCGCTGCGTTGGACCAGGTCGAAGTAGAGGCGCTGGACCTCCGGGGAGGCGAGCGGGCCGGGCGCTCCGGGCGGGCCGAGGATGCCGGCCTCCATCATCTTCACCTGGCGCTCGGCGACCGTGCGCTCGTCGGCGTCGGGGTCGAACGGGAAGACGCCGGGCGGCATCTCCTCGGTTGGGAAGCCGATCGTTCGCCAGCGTTGGCGGATCAGTTTCAGCCCGAAGGCGAAGATGTCCTCGAGGGTGAAGCCGTAGCACTCGGTGTAGGAGCGGTCGAAGTTCGGCGGGTAGAAGACGGCGGGGCCGTAGGGGAGCGTTTCGCGCAGCAGCTCGAGGACGGCGGCCCGGCACTCCTCCGAGGCGGGATGGCTCGGCGCCAACAGCTCGGAGAGGACCTTGACACCGAAGCCGATGTGGCGCTGCTCGTCCTTGGAGACGTTGGCCATGCCGGCGCTGAAGCCCGGCATCGTCTCCTCGGAGGCGAAGAAGTCCTCGATGAAGTGCTGGCCGGGCTGGGCGAGGCTGCCCTCGACGATCAGGTGGTACAGGGTGATCGCTTGCGCGTACTTGGGGAGCGAGCGGTCCTTGCGCAGCTCCTCGGCCATCCGGTCGAGGCGGTCGAAGACGCCGCGGTAACCCCAGTTCAGCTGCGGCAGGGTCGTCGCCAGCGTCTCCTCGATCGACTCGCCCGCGACCCCGATCACCTCCTTGAAGAAGCGATGGAAGAAGACCGAGTGGCGAACCTCGTCAACCTGCTGGGTGGCGAGGAAGTAGGCCTGCTCCTCGTTGGGGGCGGCGGTGATGTAGGGGGCGAGGGTGTCGGCGACCCGGTCCTCGCCGTAGAAGAACATCGAGTAGATCCACATCGCCGAGCGGCGCTGGACGTCGCTCAGCCCCTCCCAGCCTGCGCGGTCGGCGGAGAGGTCGAGGTCGTACGCGCTCCAGTTGCCGTGCTCCCAGCGCCGGTAGAGGTCCTCGTAGGTGACGTTGTCCATCAGGCTCTGGGAGGCGACGCTCATCTCTACTCCTTTTGGTGTCGCGATTCGGCTGAGCGGAGACTAGCGCGAACCTGGCTGTCCAGCCAGTTTTTGCCGAACCGCATCGCGGGCACACTCGCTAGGCTCGCGCCCATGGACGACCTCGGGGACCAGATCTCCTACCTCACCCTCGGCCGCAACGTGGCCGTCTTCTCCAGCGACGGGCAGCGCGTCGGTCGCGTCGTGCGGGTGCTGAGCGAACCGGCGGCGGACATGTTCGACGGCATCATCTTCGACACCACCGCCGGTCCCGGCGGCCACAAATTTGTCGACGCGCCCGAGGTGGGGGAGATCCGCGAACGCGGCGTCGTCCTCACGATCGACGCCACCAAGGTCGGGAAGCTGCCGAAGCCACGAGCGAATCCCGGCGCGATCACGGTCGGCGCCGACGACCTGGTCGAAGGCAAGCCGAGCTTTCTCCGCCGCACCTGGGACCGACTTTCCGGCAAGTAACGGCCCGCCGACACGCTCTCGGCAAGCGTGTGAAATGTTATGTCTGCATCCCTAGTCTTGCTCCATGCAAGGCGAATGGACCGACCCCCGCCTCGATGAACGCTTCGACCAGGTCGACGAGCGGTTTGATCGAGTCAACGAGCGGTTCGAACAGGTCGACCGGCGGTTCGATCGCGTCGAAGGCGATCTCCATGAGGTACGCGGCGACATCCGTGAGCTTCGCCGCTGATCTATCGCTTCGGCAGCGGGATCATCGCGACGATCGTGGTCGCCACCCTCCTGCACGGCGTCTGAGTCGCGATCATCCGGGTGTGCCGCGCGCTCACACCCTTCCCCCGCCGCTCGCCGAGCGGCTGACCGCGCAGGGGCTGGCGGGGGAGCCGCTGGCGGGGCCGGTGGCGGTGGCGGAGCGGCTGCTGGCGGTGCAGGCGCAGGACCCGCGCGGGGCGCGGCTGGCGGTGCGGGCGCGGACCGTGGGCGGCCACGCGGCCGACGTCGACCGGGCCCTGACCGAGGACCGCTCGCTACTCGTCACCTGGCTCAACCGCGGCACCCTGCACCTGGTCCGCCGCGAGGACTACCAGTGGCTGCAGGCGCTGACCACGCCGCCGCATCTCACCTCCTGCCGGACCCGGTTGCGCCAGACCGGGGTCGGCGAGGCGGCGGCCGAGAAGGGGGTCGAGACGATCGCGAGGGCGCTCGCCGAGGAGGGCCCGCGCACCCGGGCTCAGCTGCGCGAGCGGCTCGACGCGGCCGGCGTCCCCACCGCGGGCCAGGCGCTCGTCCACGTCATCTTCCTCGCCGCCCTGCGCGGGATCTGCGTCCGCGGCCCGACGGCCGGCAACGAGCAGGCCTTCGTCCTCACCGCCGACTGGCTCGGGCCGCAGCCGCAGGTCGATCGCGAGCAGGCATTGGCCGAGCTCGCCCGCCGCTACCTCGCCGGTCACGGCCCGGCCGGCGAGCGCGACCTCGCCCGCTGGGCCGGCCTGCCGCTGCGCGACGCCCGTGCCGGCCTCGAGGCGATCGCCCCCAAGCTCGAGCAGCGCCCCGACGGACTGGTCGACCTGGCCGCTCGCCAGCCCGCCGCCGAGCTGCCGCCGCCGCGCCTGCTGGGCTCCTTCGAGCCGCTGCTGCTCGGCTGGGTCTCGCGCGAGGAAGTCGTCGGCCCGCAGAAGCTGCTCGTCACCAACAACGGGATCTTTCGCCCGTTTGCGCTGGTCGACGGCCGCGCCGTGGCCACCTGGCGACTCTCCGGGAGCAAGCTCGAGATCGAGCACCTCGGCCGGGTCACGAAGAAGGCCGCCGCGGCGCTCGAGGCGGAGGCGGAGGCGGTCCTCGCCTACCTGGAGCGCTGAGGGCCCGCCGCCCACCTGAAGGCGCAAGCCCGGCCGAGTGCTCAGCCGGGCTTGCGGTCAGACGGAGATTCGATCAGGTGATCAGGCTTTGTCGGTAGTGAGCGGCGGCGGCATCTCGTCGCTCGCCGGCGGGGCATCGTGGCCCTCGAGCGGTTCGGCCTCCTGCTCCCAGATCTGGTTGAGGGAGGACTGCAGGTACGCCCACATCCCGATCGAGAGGAAGATGTAGAGGAGCAGGACGAGCCAGCCGTTGACCGGATCCTTTTTCGCGACCTTTGCCGCTCCCTGAACGCGCTTGGTGCCGTTCCAGTAGGTGATCAGCGCCGGGATGATGATCAACCCGCCCGGGAACAGCGCCAGCAGCGAGTTGGTCGGGTTCTGACCGAGGTCGAACCCTTTCGCTTCGCCGTACGCCTTCAGCTCCTTGTTGATCCTGTACTACCAGACCAGGTGGTAGATGCCGAGGGTGATGATCGGCAGCAGGGCGACAGCCCACAGGCTGCGGACCTTCACCTCCTCCTGAGTGCCGCGGATCTTCATCTCGTAGGCCATTCGTTCTCCGTTCGTGAGGATTGCGAGTCGGTGCGAGCCCCAGACACGCCTGTCGGCCGCATATCGACCCTAAATCGGCAGCGCTTGAGCCGCTAGGGGCTTAGCCCAGCTTCGGGCTGCGCCAGGGACGCTCGAGGCGCGCCGTCAGCTCGTCGCCGAGCCCGTCGATCGAAACCCGCACCTGCTCGAGCGAGTCGCGGTCGCGCAGGGTGACGGTGTCGTCTTCCATCGTCTGGTGGTCGACGGTGATCCCCCAGGGGGTGCCGATCTCGTCCTGGCGGCGGTAACGCTTGCCGATCGAGCCGCCCTCGTCGTACTCGGCCATCAGCCGCGGCCGCAGCTGGCCGTAGACCTCGCGCGCCTTCTCCGGCAGGCCGTCCTTGGAGACCAGCGGCAGCACCGCGACCTTGACCGGGGCGAGCCGCGGATGTAGTCGCAGCACCGTGCGCTGCCGGCCCTCGACGTCCTCGACCTCGTAGGAGTCGACGAGGAAGGCGAGGGTGGCGCGGTCGGCGCCGGCCGCCGGCTCGATCACGTGCGGGACGTAGCGCTCTTTGGTCTGCTGGTCGAAGTACTCGAGCTTCTCGCCGCTGAACTTGGCGTGTTGGATGAGGTCGAAGTCGCCGCGGTTGGCGATCCCCTCCAGCTCCGACCAGCCGATCGGGAACAGGTACTCGACGTCGCTGGTACCGCTCGAGTAGTGCGAGAGCTCGTCGGCGTCGTGGGGGCGGACGCGGAGGTGGTCGGGGCGGATCCCGAGCTCGGTGTACCAGCGCTCACGGATCTCGATCCACTCCCGGTACCAGCGCTCGGCATCGGCCGGTGGCACGAAGAACTCCATCTCCATCTGCTCGAACTCGCGGGTGCGGAAGATGAAGTTGCCGGGGGTGATCTCGTTGCGGAACGACTTGCCGACCTGGGCGATCCCGAACGGCGGCTTCTTGCGGGCGAAGCCGAGCACGTTCTTGAAGTTGATGAAGATGCCCTGCGCCGTCTCCGGCCGCAGGTAGACGACCGAGCCCTGGTCGGCGACCGGGCCGACGTGGGTCTCGAACATCAGGTTGAAGTTGCGCGGCTCGCTCAGCTCGCCGCCACACTCCGGGCAGCGCAGCTCGGCGTCCGGGTCGCCATCTTCGGCGGCGACCGCCTCGCGCAGGTGATCCTCCCGCCAGCGCTTCTTGCAGTTGCCAAGGCACTGGACCAGCGGGTCGCTGAAGCCGGCCAGGTGGCCGGAGGCCTCCCACACCTTCGGCGCCTGCAGAATCGCCGAGTCGAGCGCGACCATGTCGTCGCGTTCCTGCAGCATCGCCCGCCACCACTCGTTCTTCACGTTGGTCTTCAGGAGGACGCCGTAGTGGCCGTAGTCGTAGGTCGAGCCGAGGCCGCCGTAGATCTCCGAGGAGGGAAAGACGAAGCCGCGCCGTTTGCAGAGCGCGACGATCTCCTCCATCGTCACCCCGGTGGGCGGGTCTGCCTGCTCGGCCGTTGCCATGGCCCGAACCGTAGCGATTGCGATAATGCCGGGTCCCGTGCCGATCTACGAGTACAAGTGCGAGAACGGTCACGTCTTCGACGTGATGCAGAAGATGGCCGACGAGCCGCTGACCGCGTGCATCGAGTGCAGTGCCCCGGCGGCGCGTGTGCTGACCGCCCCCGCGGTTCACTTCAAGGGCTCCGGCTTCTACAACACCGACTACGGGAAACGGAAGGGCGGCGGCAACGGTGGCGGCTCCGAGGGGAGCGGCGGCGAGGGGAGCGGCGGCGAGTCGAAGTCGTCGGACTCGGACTCGGGCTCGAGCAGTGGCAGCGGCTCCTCCGGCTCCTCCTCGGACTCGAAGTCGACCGCCTCCTCGACCGCCGACTGACGCGCCGCGGAGCTTTGGGCCCCTAATACGGGCCTCAAAGTCCAATCGGGCGGCCAGCCGGGGAAGCTGCGCCCGGTTCGGGGCTAGCCCAGGAAGCGCTTGACCGCGGCCCGGCGCACCTGCTCGGGCACTTCGATCGAGCCTTCCGGCCCTTCGCCGCAGCCTTCCTTCGGCTTGCCGCAGAGGACGTCGGCGGAGGAGCTGCCGCCGATCGCAGCCGCCAGGATCAGCTGCGGCATCGTCAAGAAGCCCATGTCGCTGACGAACGCTTTCGGCGCGTCCCAGCCGATGATCGGACCCTTGACGAAGTTGTAGGGGGCGCGGAGCGGGTCGGTGAGGCGGTCCTTGATCCCATTGATCACCGCCTGCTGGGCCTGCTCGCGATCGAGATCCGAGTAGCCGAGCGTGTACGCGCTCTTGCCCTTGCCGGGGCAGGGGCTGGGCTCGCGGACCCGCGAGTAGGCGAGCGCGTTCTCGCCGTCGAGGGTGTTCTCGCCCTTGTGCAGGTGCAGGGTGATCCCGCCCTGGCCGTGGCCGGAGCCGCCGGAGATTTCGGCGCAGAGCTTGTGCGGCAGGTTCACTTCGACGCCGCCGACTGCGTCGATCAGGTCTTCGAAGCCGGTGAAGTCGACGATCGCGACGTGGTCGATCTTCAGGTTGAGGAAGTTCTCGATCGTCTTGATCTCCAGGGCGGCGCCGCCGAAGGCGAAGCCGGCGTTAATTTTCTGCGGCGCCTCACCGGGGATTTCGGCGAAGCTGTCGCGGGGGATCGAGAGTTTGTTGAAGGTGCCGGCGCCGGCCCGGATCAGCATCAGCGTGTCGGCGCGGAACTGACCGTCTTCGCAGGGCTTGTGCGGGGCCTCGCCCTTTTCCTGCTGTTCGAAGCACTCCTGCGAGGGCGCCGCGCCCGGTTCCTTGGTGTCGGGCGGGCGGGCATCAGTGCCGAGGACGAGGATCGTCTGCGCGTTGAAGAGCAGGAAGGGGTTGCCGTGGAGGGCGTCCTTCGCTTCGCCGGAGAGCTTGAACGACTGCAACTGGGCGGAGACGGCGAAGGCGAGGAAGCTGATCGCGATCCAGGCGACGATCGCGATCCCCAGCCATTTGAGGCCGCGCTTGACGGTGAACGGGCGGTGGCGGCGCGGCTCGCCGGGGCGGGGTTCGCCGGGAGCGCCCTCGTTGCGCTTGCGCCGCCAGGGCAGCTCTTTCTTGAAGCTCGGGATCTCGGCGCCCCGCAGACGGCTGAGCAGCCCCCGGCGCGAGCGGTAGACGTTGTACTCCGGCGGCTCCGGCGGTCGCTGCTGGCCATCGTCCGGCATCAGAGCGCTAGAAACCCAGTGGAGGTCGATTGGAGCGCATCGGTGGGAGACGCTTCGCAGTGGAGCACGCCGATCCTGCCCGCGGGCGGCCAACAGCTAGCCTGCCGCTTTCGTGAACGAGTCGGCTCGAGAGACGATCGGAATCGACCTCGGCGGCACCAAGATGCTGATCGGGGCGCTGGAGGGAACCGACGTCGCCTGGTCGCGCCGCGAGGCCTCGACCGATCAGACCCAGGACGAGCTGGTCGAGCTGATCGTGCGCGAGATCAAGGTCGCCCGCGAGGCGCGGCCCGACGCCGCCGCGGTCGGGCTCGGGATCCCGGCGACGATCGATTACGAGCGCGGGGTTGCGGTCTCCGCCGTCAACCTGCCGCTCTCCGAGCTGCCGATCCGCGACCTGGTCGAAGAGCAGGTGGGGCTGCCGGTCTTCGTCGACAACGACGCCAACGTCGCCGCCCTCGCCGAGTACATGTTCGGCGCCGCCCGCGGGATGCCGCACATGGTGATGCTGACGGTCGGCACCGGCATCGGCGGCGGCCTGATCATGGGCGGCGAGCTCTACCGCGGCTCGACCGGCGCCGGCGCCGAGCTCGGCCACGTGGTCATCCAGGCCGACGGTCCACCCTGCCAGGGCAACTGCCCGAACCACGGCTGCGTCGAGTCGCTGGCCTCCGGAACCGCGCTCGGCCGCGAGGGCCTGGCGGCGGCCGAAAGCGCCCCCCACTCGGCCCTCGGCAAGCTGCTCGCCGAGGGCAAGGCGGTCGACGGCAGCGCGGTCACTGAGGCTGCGCTGGCCGGCGATGCGACCTCGATCGGCGTCTTCGAGCTGATCGGCTCGCGCCTCGGGGTCGCTTGCGCCAGCTTCGCCAACATCTTCCAGCCGAACGCGATCGTCGTCGGCGGCGGCGTTATCGCCGCCGGCGACCTGCTGCTCGAGCCGGCCCGGCGCGAGGTTCGCGAACGGGCGCTGACCCCGATGAACGGGACCCCGATCCTGGAAGCGACCCTCGGCAACGACGCCGGGATGATCGGCGCCGCGGCGCTGGCCCGAGTCGAGCTCGGCCGCCGCGACCTCGCGGCACGGACGGGCGGCTGATGCCGGGCCGACTCGTCGTCTGCCCTACCCCGATCGGCAACCTCGATGACGTGTCGCCGCGGATGCGCGAGGCGCTGGTGAGCGCCGACTTCATCGCCTGCGAGGACACCCGCCGCACCGGCTCCCTGCTCGACCGCCTCCGGATCCGTCCCCATCCCCGCCTGATCTCCAACCACGAGGGCAACGAAGCGAGCCGGGCGGTCGAGCTGAGCGCCCGGATCGAGCGCGGCGACACCGTCACCCTCGTCTCCGACGCCGGCATGCCCGGCATCTCCGACCCCGGCTACAAGCTGATCCGCCGCTGCATCGAGCGCGACCTCGAGGTCGAGGTGCTGCCCGGGCCCTCGGCGGTGCCGGTGGCCCTGGTCGCCTCCGGCTTGCCGACCGACCGCTGGCGCTTCGAGGGCTTCCTGCCGCGGCGCGCCGGCGAGCTCGAGCGGGTGCTGCGCTCGACCGAGACCGTGGTCGCCTTCGAGAGCCCGCGGCGGGTTGGGGAGAGCCTGGCGGCGCTGGCCTCGGTGGCGCCGGACCGCGAGGCGGCAGTCTGCCGCGAGCTGACGAAGATGCACGAGGAGGTCGCGCGCGGCTCGCTCGGCGAGCTGGCCCGCCGCTTCCGCGCCGACGTCAAAGGCGAGATCGTGCTGGTGATCGCGCCGGCGGCGGCGACCTCGCACGACAAAGACGTCAGCTTCGCCGTCGACGCCCTGCGCCACCTGGTCCAGTCCGGCGCCCGCCCGCGCGCCGCCGCCAGCGTCGTCGCGGCGCTGACCGGGACCCGCGCCAACGATCTCTATAAGGCGCTGACCGGCCGCGAGGCGAGGCGCTGAGCGCCCGCCTCGCGACCGGACGCATCAGCCCGCCGCGAGCGTCTCCAGGCGCTCCCAGTCCACCTCGCGGAAGTTGTGCATCGGGCAGTACCTCGGCCCGCACATCGAGCAGAACTCCGCCGTCTTGAAGTAATCGTCGGCGAGCGTCTCGTCGTGCATGCGGCGCGCCGTCTCAGGGTCCAGCGATAGCTCGAACTGGCGGTTCCAGTCGAACTCGAACCGCGCCCGCGAGAGGTCGCGGTCCCAGCGCGCGGCACGGGCGCCGTGGCTGCCGCCGCGGGCGAGGTCGGCGGCGTGGGCGGCGA
>DASXFL010000154.1:0-48165 GCA_036489595.1 Solirubrobacterales bacterium | reverse complement strand
GCCGTCCGCCGCGAGCGTGGCGCGGTTCATCTTGATGAAAGCCTTGACCGCGTCCGCCGCCGCTTGCCCCGGTTCGACGGTTTTCGCCTGTTCGCTCATTCGTCCCTGATTCTGACGCCGGCCTTCTTGGCATCCGCGATGAAGGCCGCCAGCCCCTTGTCGGTCAGCGGGTGGTTGAGAAGCGCTTTGAAGACGTCGACCGGCACGGTCGCGACGTCGGCGCCGGCCAAGGCCGAGTTGCGCACATGCGGGATGCCGCGGATGGACGCCGCGAGGATCTGTGTGTCGTAGCCGTAATTGTCGTAGATGGTGCGGATCTCGTGAATGAGGTCCATGCCGTCCTGGCCGGCGTCGTCGAGACGGCCGATGAAGGGCGAGATGAAGGTCGCGCCCGCCTTGGCCGCCATCATCGCTTGGACCGGCGAGAAGCACAGCGTGACGTTGACCATCACGCCGTCGGCGCGCAGCGAGCGGCACGCGGCGATCGTCCGTGGCCGCTCCCTCAGCCCCACCGCCCAGGGGTCACCAGCGTCTATCACGTAGGGAATGCCGCGCTCGCGCAGCCGCCGCGAGGCGATCGCCGCCGGTGACCAGGGCGCGACGACGAGAAGCGCGGCGTCGGCGTCCGGGCGCCAGCGGCCGAAGCGCTGCCGCGCCCACGGCTCCCAGCGGTCGAACAGCAGCTCCTGCACGGCCCCGCTGGCCAGGCGCCTGGGGATGCTCCGCCCCGTCGCGCCGCTGCCGCCGCGGTGGTCGCGGGCAGGCATCGCGATCAGCTCGACCTCCCAATCGCGGCTCAGAACCCTGATCAGCTGCTGGGTGCGCTGGCCGCGCGGGGTGAGCGCGTCCTCGCCGAACCCGGACACCACGACGATCCGGCGGCGGCCGGGCCGAACGGCCGGTTTGGGGCTGGGCAGATCCCTCATTGCGCGGCGCGAGAATAGATCATCAACCCGTTCAGGCCCGCCTAAAGGCAGCTTTAGCTTGGGCGCCTACACTTTTAACCGATGTCTCATCGTTGGCAGTCCCGCCGCTGGCTGCTCGTTCTCGGGCTCGGCCTGATCGTCGTAGCAGTCGCCGCGGTCTCGATCTCCGTTGCCTCCAGCCGCGACGACGGCCAGCAGACGGCGAAGATGGTCGCCGCGATGCCGTCCCAGCTCCAGGACCCCGCCACTCCGGGGCGGGTGCTCTTCACCAGCGACCTCGAACGCGGCAAGTTCCCGGAATGGTACGTCCAGGCCCTGCCGGGGCGGATCCGCCTGGTCCATCACAGCCCCTACGAAGGACACGCCAACGCCCGCTTCGAAGTCCGCCCGGGCGACGTCGAGCCCGACACCGGCTCGCAGCGCGCCGAGCTCACCGGCCCCACCTACCACGAAGGCCAGGACCTCTACGTGCGGACGGCGTTCAGAGTCCCGAAGCAGAACACGTTCCACGGCCCTTGGGAGCTGATCCAGCAGTTCCACGACGAATCGGACACGGGCTCGCCCGGCACCGCCGTCTTCCTAACCTCGAACCGGCGGCTGCGGGTCGGCGCCGGCGACAGCTCGCAGATCGACTGGACCAGCCCGGTCCTGCAGACCGAACGCTGGTATGAGCTCGTCTATCGGGTCAATTTCTCCCGCGACCCGCACGTCGGCTTCGTCGAAGTCTGGCTCGACGGCCGCCGCCAGCGCCTTGGGGACGGTCGCTTCCGCGAGTACGGGGAGACGATGCACCTGCCGGAGGCCTACCTGAAGACGGGGATCTACCGTTCGAAGTACAGCACCGGCGTCAGCGTCGTCGAAGACGACTCGGTGATCGTCGTCGAACGCCAGCCACACTGAGCTGCGCCCGTACCCATATCCAGACGCGGCTGACGCCACAAGCGTCTACTGCCCTGGACGAGCCCGGCCGGCACACCACCAAGGTCGCGAAGGCGGTGCGCCCGCGCCACAGGCAAGGTAGGAAGCCCTCGATCGATGGTGCGCCCAGCAGCCCCAACCTGAACGCCGGCGAGCACCTATACGTCCGCGACGAGATCCGGGTTCCCACGGCTGACCGTTCAAGGTCCGTGGCAACCGGTCGTCTGGTACGACCCCGTCCGCCTCTCGCAGGACCCAAGCCAGGCTTCGTCGGAGACGACGACGTCGTCGTCGGCACGAGGGTCGGTACGGTCAATTCTCACTAGGGATTCGCACCCCAAAGTGGGGTTTCAAGCCGATCCGGCGGTCGGTATTTTCCAAGAGGGCACCCAGCGCTGCCGCGCTAAAGCCCGCCGTCGCCCCGGACGATACGGAAGAACGGCGGGTCGGCGCCGCCCCAATGACCCTGACCGCCCCGACGGCAAACTCGAAAAGACAACTGACGATGGAGAGTTCAACCGCAGCGAGCTCCCCCACTGGTGGGGTCGGCATCCGGGTTGACGCTTCGCCCCGGGCAAGGCGCCGCGGCATCGTCCTCGGCCAGCGCCTCTGGGTGGCGGACTCGGCCGCCGGCTTCCTCGCCGGCCTGATCGCCTCGCTGATCATCGAGTCCCACCAAAGCCTGGCAACGATCGCCGGCTTCTCCCTCTGCGTCGCCGCGCTCTGGACCTTCGCCGCCTTCAGCCTCGGCCTCTACCGCGGCGAACAGCTCGCCTCCTGGGCCTCGGCTCTGAACGAAATGCCGGCCTATTTCGTCGCCCTGGTCCTGCTCAGCTGGCCGGTGCTGGGGGTTGCCTGGCTCTTCCCGTTCAGCCACCCGGCGCTGCTGACGCTGATCTCGGTCACGCTCATCACCGGCCTCGACGTGCTGGCGCGGACCACCGTCCGCGCTCGCATCCACCGCGTCCAGGATCTGCGTCAGCGCACGCTCGTCCTCGGCTCGGGGGTGGTCGCCGGCCAGCTGGTGAAGAAGCTGCGCAACAACGACCAGTACGGCCTCGTGCCGGTCGGGATCGTCGACGACGAACTGCACGACGTCGGCACCACCGAACTCCCCTGGCTCGGCCGCTTCGACCAGCTCACCGAGATCCTCGAGACCGAGAACGTCGACCGGGTGATCATCGCCTTCTCGCGTGCCGGCCACGTCGAACTGCTGGAGGCGATCCGCACCTGCCGCGACGCCGGCGTCGCGATCGACGTCGTGCCACGCCTGTTCGAGTTCCTCGACGGCGCCCGCTCACTCGACAAAGTGGGCGGCCTGCCGCTGATCTCGATGGGCCCTGCCCACCTCACCCGCACCGCAACCGTCGCCAAGCGGATCCTCGACTTCGCCGGCTCGGCTGTGGCCCTGCTGGTGTTCTCGCCGATGCTGATCGCGATCGCGATCGCGATCAAGCTCGAGTCGAAGGGCCCGGTCTTCTTCCGCCAGGAACGGGCGGGCCGCGACAAGACCGCCTTCAAATTGCTCAAGTTCCGCTCGATGTACGTCGGCGCCGATCAGCGCAAGGACGAGCTCGAGGCCGAGAACGAGGCCGAGGACGGGGTGATGTTCAAGATCCGCGACGATCCCCGCGTCACCCGGGTCGGCAAGTTCCTGCGTCGCACCTCGGTCGACGAGCTGCCCCAGCTGGTCAACGTACTGCGCGGCGAGATGAGTCTCGTCGGGCCGCGGCCGCTGATCTTCGAGGAGGCTGAGGAACTCGAAGACTGGCACCTGCGCCGCGTCGAGCTGCGCCCCGGCCTGACCGGCCCGTGGCAGATCTACGGCCGCTCGCAGAGCCCCTTCCAGGAGATGGTCCGCTTCGACTATCAGTACGTCGCCGGTTGGTCGCTTGCGCGGGATATCGAAATCCTGCTCGCGACCCTCCCCGCCGTACTCTCGGGTCGGGGCGCGTACTGATCGCGTGCAAGCCCGCGCGACGACGAAGCTAAGGTGAATTCTGTGAATCGAGACCAGGCGAGCGAGCAGACTCCCGCCCTGAGCCGGGGGCTGGCGATCGCCCGGCGCCACTGGCTGGTGATCCTGGTCTGCCTGCTCACGGTCCCGATCATCGCCTTCTGCTACTCGAAGCTGCAGACCAAGGAATACACGGCCTCAGCCTCGCTGCTGTTCGCTAACGCCAACCTGCAGTCGCAGCTCTCCGGCCTCACCCCACCCAACTCCGTCGAACCGATCCGCGAAATGGCGACCAACCTCAGGCTCGCCGGGGTCGACCAGATCGCCGACCGCACCGCCAAGGCGCTGCCCAACTCCGGCCTCGACAGCGACGAAGTCCAGGAACGGGTCAGCGTCGCCGCCGAAGGCGAATCCGAACTGATCGGGGTCTCGGCGACCGATCCGAGCCCGCGCCTGGCGGCGCGCTTGGCAAACGAGTTCGCCGAACAGTTCATCGATTTCAGCCGCGAAATCGAAAGCGCCAAGGTGGTCCGCGCCCAGAAGCTCGCAGAAACCAGGTTGGAAGGACTGCCACCCGCTGAACTGGAAAGCCCGACCGGCGAAAGCCTGGAACGCCAGGTGCGCGAACTCCAGGCCCTGGCGACGATCCAGACCGGCCGTGCCGAAATGGCGCAGCTGGCGACGGTGCCGGAAGCGCCCTCCTCGCCGCAGACGAAACGCAACGTCGCACTCGGGGTCCTACTCGGGATCCTTCTGGCGATCGGCGTCGTCCTCCTGCTCGAGCAGATCGACCGCCGGATCCGCGACCCCAAAGAACTGGAAGCGATCTACGGGGTGCCGCTGCTCGGCATGATCCCCGAGAGCGCTTCGATCGCCCGCCACAACGGGCTCGTCCACCCCGAGGCGGACGCCGCGGCGGAGGAGGCGTTCCGGATGCTGCGGGCGAACCTGCGCTACTTCAATTCCCGCAACGAAACCGGGTCGCTCCTCTTCACCTCGGCGGCGCCGCAGGACGGCAAGACGGTGGTGTCCTGGAACGTCGCCTTCGCCGAAGCGGCAGCCGGCCAGAGCGTGCTCTGCATCGAGGCCGACATGCGACGGCCTTCGATGGCCCGCGAGCTCGGGGTCCAGGCCGAGGTCGGCCTCGGGCTGGTGCTAGCCGAATCGCTGGACAGCCGCGTCGCGATCAAGGAAATCTCGGGCGTCGACCTTCTCCCCGCCGGACCGCTGCCGCCGAATCCGGGCGAGCTGCTCGGCTCGCGCCAGATGCGCGAACTGCTCGAGTGGGCCCACGCAAGGTACGACCGGGTGATCATCGACACCCCGCCGGCGACCCTGACCGCCGACGCGCTGCCGCTGGTCGGCCAGGTCGGTGGCGTGGTCATCGTCTCTCGCATCAAGGCCAGCACCCGCGACAGCGCCGAGCGCCTGCACGACCAGCTGGCGAATCTGAACGCGCCGCTGCTCGGCGTCGTCATCAACCGGGTCGCGCGCCCGCCCCGCTCGAGCTACTACCAGGCCGAAAGCGGCGCCGCCCGCTTCGAGCCCGGCAACGGCCGCCCCAGGCAGTCTCCGGCCCGCGTCAACCCGAACGGGAAAAGCAAGCGCGCTCGCGTCGCTCGCAGCCGCAGCGACGCCAGCTGAGGTGGTGACCTAGACGATGCCTGGGTCTGGGCAGGGCACCCGGGTGCAGCTCCTCGGCTCGCCCCTGGACGTCGTCGACATGGACGAAGCGGTGGCCCGGTGCGAGCAGGCGATCGCCTCCGGCGAGTTCCTCCAGCACATGAGCATCAACGCCGCAAAGCTCGTCTCGATGGAGGACGACGAGGAGCTGCGCGATGCCGTCAACGGCTGCGGCCTCGTCACCGCCGACGGTCAGAGCGTCGTCTGGGCGGCGCGCCTGTTCGGGGTCCGCCTGCCCGAGCGGGTCGCCGGCATCGACCTGATGCAGCGGATGCTCGCCGCCGCCAACGGCCGCGGTTACAGGGTCTACTTCCTCGGCGCCAAGCAGGAGGTTCTGGAGACGGCGATCGAGCGCCTGCGCGAGCGCTACCCGCAGCTCGTCGTCGCCGGCTCCCAGCACGGCTACTTCGGCGACGAAGAGACCGACGCGGTCGCCGACGCGATCCGCGGGTCGACCCCGGACATCCTCTTCGTGGCGATGTCCTCGCCGCGCAAGGAGCACTTCCTCGGCCGGCTCGGTCCCAGCCTCGGGGCGCCGTTCGCGATGGGCGTCGGCGGCTCGGTCGACGTGGTCGCCGGCCACACCAAGCGGGCGCCGGTGGCGCTGCAGCGGGCCGGGCTCGAGTGGGCCTACCGGATGGCACAGGAGCCGCGGCGGCTCGGCAAGCGCTACCTGGTGAAGAACGCGCAGTTCGTCTGGCTGGTGCTGCGCGAGCGCTTCACCCGGCGTTCGAGTAGACCTCGTGCCGCCGCAACCGTCGCACCAGCGGACGCAGCTGCGAGAACAGAGCCAGCCGACCAGGGAGACTGATCTTCGCCCGGTAGCGGGCGACGGTGTCGCGGTCGTCGATCGTCAGCCGCGGGATCGAGAGCGGCCCGGCGCTCGGCTGCGACTCGATCGGCAGGGTGAAGGCGAAGCGGTACCCGGCCGCGGCGGCGGCTCGCTCGACCCGCTCGTCCCAGGCGCCGAACGGATAGGCGAGCGTGTCGCAGCGGCCCAGCCGCTCGGCGACGATCTGTCGTGACTCGCCGAGCTCGGAGGCCAGCTCGCCGTCGCTCAGCTCCGGCAGCTTCGGGTGGGTCAGGGTGTGGCTGCCGACCTCCCAGCCGGCGCCGGCGAGCTCTTCCGCCATCTTCCAGGTCATCGAGCACATCACCTCGGGGTGGCGCCTGACCTCGCCGGCCACCTCGGGCCAGTCGAGCGCCGCGCCGTGGTCGAGGTGGCGGGGCAGGACGAAGACGAAGCCGGTGAATCCCCGCGCCGCCAGCAACGGGCGGGCCACCTCGTAGGTGTCGAGGAAGCCGTCGTCGAAGGTGAGGAAGGCGTGGCGGCCTCCGAGCCGGCGACCGGCTGCGAGCGCCTCGAGATCGGCCCTGCTGCCGCTGCGATAGCCCTTGCCGCCGAGGAACTCGAGCTGGCGCTCGAAAACCGCAGGAGACATCGAGAGGAACGCCGGACCGTTCTCGACCAGGGCGTGGTAGCCGAGGAAGACGGCGTCGCGGGTGCGCCCCAGACGGCGCTCGTCGCGGCTCACCGCGCCAGCTCCTGGTACAGCGCGTCGAGCTGCCCCCAGACCGCTTTCTCGCTCATCGCTGCGGCGCGGCGGGCGGCGCCGGCGCCGAGCCGGACGCGGAGCTCGGGATCGGCGAGCAGCCGCCCCACCGCGGCGCCAAGGGCCGACGAATCGCCGGGCTCGACCAACAGCGCCTCCTGGCCGTCCTCGACGACGTCGGGGACGCCCCCGACCCGCGTCGCCACGATCGCCCGCCCCCACGACATCGCCTCCAGCAAAGCCACCGGCAGCCCCTCCGAGATCGAGGGCAGGACGAAGATCGGCGCCGCCGCGAACTGGCGCCGCTTGTCCTCCTCCTCGAGCCAACCGCCCCACTCGACGTTGCGATGCCGGGCGCGGAGGTCGTTCAGGGCCGGCGGCGGCGCGCCCGGCCCGAAGAGCGCGAAGCGGTCGCCGGAGCGCACGGCGGCGAGCGCGCCGAGGGCCTCGACCAGCGTCGCGCCACCCTTGGCCGGATCGGCGAATCCGCCGAGGTAGAGAGCCGTCGCGCCGCCGGCGGCGCCGACGTCGCCGCCCCCGACCTCGACCGCCGGCGCCGGATTCGGCAGCACGCCGATCCCGCTGGCGCCGAAGCAGCGTTCGAGCGTCAGCGCGCTGCCGCTGGAGACCGCGACGGTCCGCGTCGCCCGGCGCATCGCCGCGGCAAAGATCGCGATCCGGAGGCGGTCGAGGCGAGCGACGAAGTCCTCGATGTCGCCGGGACCGGCGTGGATCTGCAACAGGACCGGTCGCCGTAGCGCCCGGGCGAGGAAGACACAGACGGACTTGCGGTAGAGGCTTCCCCGCACCGCCCCCTGGACGTGGACGATTCGCGTCCCCCGCCCCAGGCACCAGACCGTCAGTTCGACCAGGGCGGCGAGGAAGCGCAGCAGCCGCCGCGGCGCCGGGACGAGAGCGTAGGTGACGATCATCCGGATCCGGTAGCGCTGCGCCAGCGGCGAGGCCAGGAGCGAGCGCAGCACCTCCGCCATCCCCCCCGGTCCCCGCGGGTCGAGACTGACGCAAGCTACCACGGGCCCGCGAGGATGCTTGCTGGAGTCGCTCATCGTCCAGGGTCGACCTGGCGGCATCATAATGGCTGCCTTGAACGCCAAGCCGGAGACCGAGCCGACGGCCGTGCGCGGCCCCGGCCGCGTCGCCGGCCTCGCGATCGAAACCAAAAGGGCGTTCTGGTCGATGGTCGGCGGCTCCGTCGACTTCTCGCCGCAGCCGCTGGGGCGCCACGTCGACCCGCAACGGATCGCCGGCTACTACTCCGACCTCAGCGGCAAGACGCGGCTGACCCTGGAGCAGATGCAGGGCACCGAATACGACTGGGTCATCCCGCTCGCCCAGGTCGCGCTCGGCTACTGGGAGCGGCTGCTCGACGGCGAGGACACCGAGGCCGAGTTCCTGGCGGCGACCGACTGGCTGATCCAGCGATCCACCGAGGCGGACACCGGGCTCCTCTGGCCCTGCTGGCCAACGGTGCCGAAGTACGGCCTCGACTCGGGCTGGATCTCGGCGATGGGCCAGGGACAGGCGATCTCGGTCCTGCTCCGCGCCCACGCCCGCACCGGTGAGGAGCGCTACCTGCGGCTCGCCGAGCAAGCCTTCGGGCCGCTGGGCCTGCCGGTCTCCGAGGGCGGCGCGCAGCGGCAGCTCGACGGCGTCACCGTGCTCGAGGAGTACCCGACGACCAAGCCCTGCGCGGTCCTCAACGGCTGGATCTTCGCGCTCTGGGGCGTGCACGAGCTGAGCCTGGTCAGCGAGGACCCCGAGCCTGGCCAGCTGTTCGAGCGCAGCGCCGCGGGCGTGGTCGAGCTGCTGCCTCGCTACGACGTCGGCTGGTGGTCGCTCTACAGCCTCTATGACCACGGCCGCCGGGACCTGGCGAAGCCGTTCTACCAGCGACTGCACCCGGTGATGCTGGAAGGACTGGCGCTGATCACCGAGGCCGAGGAGCTGCGGCGCTGCGCGCGGCGGTGGCGGCAACAGGACACCCGTCTCGGGGTGGCCCGGGCGATGGCCGACAAGCTGGTCTTCCGCGCTGCCAGGGCCCTGCCCTCGCGCCGCTAGGGCGGGCTAGGGGAACTCGCGCGGCTCCAGGCCCGACTTCGCGACTTCCTCCTCCTCGAACGAGAAATGCCCGAAGGCCGCCGCCAGCACCACGCCCGTAGCCAGCGGCGCGACGTATTCGACCGACCCGTTGACCACTCCGAAGGTGAGGATCGGCAGCAGGATGATCGCCGAGGACCCCGAGCGCAGGAGGCCGAACCAGATCGCGCCCCAGGCGGCGAAGCCGACGACGCCGAACTGGACCAGCACCTCGACGATGTCGCTGTGGCCGATCAGTTCCTTGCCGAGTTCCGCCAGCTCGAACTTGGGGATCGAGCGCAGCCCGGTGCCGAAGGCCCAGGCCACCGGCCCGGCCGCGTTCCAGGCGTTGAGGGCGACCGTCCAGATCTCGCCGCGGCCCGAGCCGGCGCTCGAGAAGGACGAGAATTCGTTGGCGTTGTCGGCGAAGCGCGAGGTGACGACGTCGAGGGCGCCGGTGGCGAAGGCGACGATCGCGATCAGGCTGAGGACGAGGACCGCTTTCATCTTCACTTCGGATTTGAAGAGGAAGGCGAACAGGGCCACAGCCAGCCCGATCAGGGCCGAGCGGACCCCGGTCAGCGCCGCCGGCACTGCCCCCAGCCCGAAGCCCCCGACCTTGCCGAGGTTGGTGCGGTTGCAGAGGCCGGCGCAGGCGATGATCATCGTCATCAGGGCCAGCGGGTGCGGGGCCTCGCCGGTGAAGCCGAGGCGCTCGCCGGCGTGGTAGTAGGTCCCGACCTCGCCGAGGCCGGCCGAGATGATGCCGACGTGGACGATCATCGCGGCGACGCAGCTGCCGTAGACCGGCTTCTTGAAGCGCGGCATCAGTTCCTTGCCCCGGACCGAGGTCGTGCCGAGGGCGACCATGATGAAGACGACCTCCTTCGCCCACTGGATGTACTGGTCCTGGTCGGTCGCGAAGCAGAAGTGCGCGGTCGTCACCGCGAAGAGGGCGAAGGCGGCGACCGGCAGCAGCCGCGACTTGAATTCGAGCGGCCAGACAAGGGCGATCAGCGTGACCGCGCCGCCGAACGCGGCCAGCGTCCCGACCTGGTTCGGCAGTTTGCCTTCGAAGATCACCATCCACGGGAGCAGCGCGAAGGCGGCCGCGGCGGCGGCGAAGATCCCGTAGCGGGCGACCGCGATCCCGACCCCGAGCGCACCGAGCAGGAGGACCGCGAGAACCGGCGATTTCGCCGCCAGGACGCCGATCAGGAGGGCACCGGCGGCGGCGAAGCCGGCAGCCACCACGTCGCTGCGCGTGGGGCGCGCGGCGCGATTCATCGCCTTCGGTTACGACCGTAGATTGCCACGAGCCTTCAAAGTTATCGGCGCAGCACTCGGTCGACCCAAACCGCGGTGAAAAGAATCATCCAGCGCTGTCGAACCGGTTATCGCGAGCTCGCCGGCGGCCTCGAATCGGCGTTCGGACGCACCGTCGACTTCGCCTCTCAGCCCCTGGGGGCGCGAGGTCGAGCCTTCCGGGGGACCGCCGACAAGGGTCCGCCTTCCGGCTGCGGCGGCTGCGGTGCCAGCTGGCCCTAAGCGGGCTGGCGCTCCAGCGCCGCCTGCACGAGCGAGTCGGCGTACAGCAGCCAGCCGAGGTGGTAAGAGCGGCACTCGAGCAGCATCTCCAGGCTCTGCGGCGCCGCCGTGACGTGGTCGCCGGACAGCTTCGGCGCCAGCGAGCGAGCGAACATGCGGGCGAAGTTGAGCTGCGAGACGCCGTAGATGCCGTCGGCCTGGCTGCCGCGGCGCTGGATGCAGCGAGCGATCGAGCTCGGCTCGGTGGAGACCAGCGAGGTGCTGAGCTCGTTGGCCCCGAGCTCCCAGTCGACGCCGAGCGCGAGAGCCTCGCGGAAGCCGCCGATGCCGAGCCGCTCGAGCTCCATCAGGCCGAGGAAGGCCATCCCGTCCTGGTGGACCGAGTAGACCGGGTAGCCCTCGATCACGACCCGCTCGCGGGTCGAGTAGATCCACCACCACTGGCCAAGCGGCCCCTGCACGTCGACGATCCGCCGCGCCACGCGCTCGACCGCCGGGTCCGGGCTCTCGCCGGTGAAGATGTAGTAGGCGGCGAGGCCGTGCAGCGGGTACACCTGCGAGGCGAAGCTCGCGATCCCGTATTCGAGCAGCTCGCGGCGGGGCATGCCCTGGCGCTTCCTGGCGCCGGTGAAGACGTCCGCCTGCGGCGAGAAGCGGCCGCAGATCTCGTCCTTCACCTCCCGCGCCTTCGCGATCGCGGCGTCGCGCCGGTTCTCGTAGGCGCGCGCGCCGGCCACCAGGCCGTAGAGGACTAGCCCGAGGTTGCCGCCGGACCCGGCCGTCGGCTCCACCTCGCAGAGCGCCCGCAGCAGATCCTCGCCACGCGGGTCCTCGGCCAGGGTGCAGGCCCAGACCATGTTGGCCAGCTCGTCGGGCGAGTTGCGCCGCTGGGCCGCCCGCACCGCCCCGTCCATCGCCGGCCCGAGGTCCATCACCTCGTCGGGCGAGCGGCGGCGCTGGCTGAGGATCCCGATCAGCGAGTCCGACGAGTAGAGGACGTTCGGGCCCTGGTTGACGTAGCTCCCGCTCTCGACCGTCGTCTTGTGGGCGAACAGGCCAGAGTCCGGCAGATAGGTATGCGGCAGCGTATCCAGAGCGAGCGCGGCAAGATCACCGAGCTGCTCGGTAGTGCGGACGAGAGCACTCATTTGAGCGTGGCAGGATAGCCGGCCGCACGGCAGTCCGCCAAGACGCATCCCCGGCGGTCTTTTGCGTGCGTGCGGCCAGATAGCCTTTGACGGCTCTGAACCAGCGGCCCGGCAAATTGACGCAGCGGTTCGGCACCTTCACGCGCGGCTTCATCTCCACCTTCACGCTCGACATCGCCTCGCGCGGGATGGGCGCGCTGACCACGGTGCTGCTGCTGCGCGCGCTGCCGGTCGACGGCTTCGCCTACATCGTCTTCTTCCTCAACATCGGCCAGTTCTTCGGCAGCGCCGCGACCGGGGGCCTGCGCATCCGCTACACCCGGATGGAGGCCGAGCGCGTCTCGCGCGGGGTCGACGAGCCCTCCGCGTTCCACGTGACGCTGCGCAACGGAGTCATCCTGATCGTCGCCGCGGCGCTGGTCAGCCTGGGCGGCGCCTTCGCGCTCGGGATCGGCGGCAGTGACCACGAACGCCTCGTCTTCATCGCCCTCGGCACCGCCTTCACGATCGGCGCCGCCAGCATCGAACTGGCGATCTTCCACTACCAGGCGCAGCTCGCCTTCTTCCGCGCCGGCAGGATCGCGGTCGCCCGCAACGGCATCCTCCTGGTCGTGGCCGCGCTCGCGACCGTCGGGCTGGTCGACTCCGGCCAGGTTGTCGGCCTCTACTTCGCGATCGCCACCAACCTCGTCGCCCTCTTCGTCGCCGCCCCGCTCGCGCTCGAAACCCGTCACACGAAGGCGACCAGCGAGGGCCGCTTCGGCTTCGGCCGCGAGTCGGCGGCGCTGACCCTGTACTCGCTCGTCTCCTCGGGCTGGGCATATCTCGACATCTTTCTCGTCGCCGCCCTGCTCAACAGCGCCTCGGTCGCCGCCTACGGGGCGGCGCTCCGTTACATTTCTATCGTTACCGGTCCAATGCCGTCGTTGGTGTCCGTCCTCCGCATTCGCACCACCCAACACGACATGATCGATTCGGCGCACGCGCAGATCGAGCTGATGTCCCGCTGGCTGCGCCAGACCATCGTCCCTGCCGTGGTCCTGCTCGTGGTGGCGGCAGTCGCGGCCATCTGGGTGATCCCGATCGTCAACGGCGGCCGCTATCCCGAGTCGGTGGGGGTCTTCCAGGTGCTGCTCGTGGCCGCCTGCGCCCAGTTCGTCACCCTGCCCAACTCCGGGCTGTTGATCACCCAGGAGCGCTACACGACCCTCGCCTGGACCAACGCCCTGGTGGTGGCGCTGAACATCCCGCTCGCCGCCGTGGCGGCACCGCTGTTCGGGGTCGTCGGAGTGGCCGCCGTCGGCTCCGGGGTCGGCGTCTTCCAGGTGGCCCTCGTCAGCTACCTCGCCGCCCACCCTCCCGAGCTCCGGGACGGAGAGACCGAGCATGTCGTCCCCGGCTGAGGTCTCGCGCTTCGACGCGACCATCCGCCGGATCCGCCTGGCGGGCCCGCGGGGGATCGCCGAAGCGGTCCGCCGCCGGACCACCGACCGGGCCGGCGCCCACGTGCGCGAACAGCGGCTGCGCCGTCGCCCGCTGCGGGTCGACGCCGCCGAGCTGCGCACCGCCCTCGGCGGCGTCGAGCTCGCCGCGGCGCTCCGCGGCTCCGCCCTCGAAGCGCTTCCCCCCGTCGCCGCCTTCGAGCGCTCGCTGGCGACGCTCGACGCGCCCGCACGCCAGGACCTGATCGAGCGCGCCGACGCGGCCGCCGCCCACCGCTTCGACCTGCTCGGCTCCGGCCCGATCGAGTTCGGCCCGAAGATCGACTGGATCAAGGACTTCACCGGTCACTACACCTGGCCGATGAAACAGCGCTCGCTGATCGACCTCTTCGTCCCCGAAACGGACATGAAGGCACCGTGGGAGCTCTCCCGCTTCCAGCACCTGCCGGTGCTCGCCGCCGCTTTCCGGCTCAGCGGCGAGCGGCGCTACCTCGACGAGATCGGCGCCCAGCTCGACGACTGGATCGAAGTCAACCCGGTCGAGTTCGGGATCAACTGGGTCTGCCCGATGGACATCGCGATCCGCGCTGCCAACTGGGTCGCGACGCTGGTCCTCGTCGCTCCCGAGGTCGCCGGCGAGCCCTGGGGCGAGCGGGCGGCCGCCAACCTGCTGCTGCATGGTCGCTTCCTCCGCACCCACCTGGAGTGGGCACCGGTGCGCGGCAACCACTACCTCTCCGACGTCGTCGGCCTGATCGTCGTCTCCTCGGTCTTCGCCGGCGGCGAGGAGGGACGCGGCTGGGCGGCGTGGGTCGCCGGCCAGCTGGTCGCGGAGATGGAGCACGAGGTCCGCAGCGACGGCTGCGACCACGAGGCCTCGATTCCCTATCACCGGCTGGTCACCGAGCTCTTCGTCTGCGGCACCCAGGCGGCGGACGCGATCGTCCCCAGCTCGCTGCCGGACTCCTACCGCGAGCGGCTCGGCAAGATGCTCGATTTCGTCGCCGCCTATACGCGAGGCGACGGGCTCGCGCCCCAGGTAGGCGACAACGACGACGGGCGCTTCCTGCCGCTCGGCGACTACGGCCGGGCGGACATCCGCTCGCACCTGCACGTCTTCGAGCAGGCCGGTCGTGAATACGTCCCCGCCGCCGAGTCCACCGCCTTCCCCGAGAGCGGCTACTTCGTGATCCGCGAGGGCGACATCTACGTCCTCGTCCGCTGCGGCGACACCGGGCTCGGCGGGCTCGGCGGGCACGCCCACAACGACCAGCTCTCCTTCGAGCTCTGCTACCGCGACCAGCCGCTGATCGAGGACCCCGGGACCTACGTCTACTACCACGACCCCGAGGCACGCCGGGAGTTCCGCTCGACCAGCTTCCACGCGGCGCTGCAGGTCGACGGCGAAGAGCAGAACCCAGTTCCCGAGTGGCCGCGCTTCCCGATGGGCGACCGCACCCGGTCCGAGGTGATCGAGTGGAAGCCGGAGGGGCCGCACCCGTCCTTCGCCGGCCGCCATCACGGCTTCGAGCAGATGGACGCACCCGCGCAGTGCGAGCGCCGCTTGGAGCTCGATCCCGAGACGGCGACGCTGACCCTGACCGACGTCGTCACCAGCAGCGCCATCCACGAGATCGACTGGAGCTTCCCGCTCGGGCGCAGCCGCAGCATTAGCGCCGGGACGGGCGAGGCCGAGATCGAGTTCGAGGCAGGCGTGCGCCTGCGGATCGAGGCCCCTGGGCTCGAGCTCGCCGTCAGGGACGGCTGGTACTCGCCGCGCTACGGGGTCAGGGAGCCGCGGCCGTTCCTCGCTGCCAAGGCGTCCAGCGAGCCCGGCCGCACCGCCTTCGAGATCCGCCTCCGGATCCTCGACCCCGCCCGCGGCTGAGCGACGGCCAGGGGGCCCCTAGCCGGGGCGCTTCGGCACCAGCACCAGGCGCTTGAACTCGGCGACGAGGACGCCGTCCTGGTTCAAGACCCTGGTGTGGACCTTGACGACGCCGCGGTCGGGCTTTGACTGCGAGGGCTTGACGTCGAGCACCTCGGTCTCGCAGAACAGGGTGTCGCCGTGGAAGACCGGGTTCGGATGGCTCAGCTCTTCGGTCGCCAGATTGGCGATCGCCTTGCCGGAGACGTCGGAGACCGACATCCCGAGCGCCAGCGAGTAGACGAGCGGGCCGACAACGACGTTCCGCCCCTGCTGAGACTGACCCGCGTAGACGTCGTTGAGGTGCAGCGGGTGGTGGTTCATCGTGATCAGGCAGAAGAGGTGATCGTCGGACTCGGTCACCGTCTTGGCCGGCCAGTGCTTGTAGATCGCGCCGACCTCGAACTCCTCGAGGTAGCGGCCGTAGCTGTGGGCCCCGCTCGCCTCGCGCTCCGCCTGGTCGGTGGTGAACTCGTTCGTCATCTGCTCGCTCAACGCTGCGCCTCCTAATGAATTTGGGGGCCGATGCTAAAGGAGGCGGCTCCGGGTGACGATCTAGACTGCGCGCCATGAAGATCGGGATCATCGGACTTGGATATGTGGGCCTGCCGCTGGCCGTCGCCTTCGCCGAGGAGGGGCACGACGTCGTCTGCTTCGACCTCGACACCCGCAAGACGTCGGCGCTGGCCGAGGGCCGCTCCTACATCGAGGACATCAGCGACGAGACGCTGGCCCCGATTCGCGAGCGCCTCCACCCCAGCTCGCGCCACGCCGACCTGGCGACCTGCAACGCGATCGTGATCTGCGTGCCGACGCCGCTGACTCGCTCGCGCGAACCCGACCTGACCTACCTGCTCGACGCCGCCACCGCTCTCTCGGGGGTTCTGCAGCCGGACCAGCTGGTGGTGCTCGAGTCGACCACCTACCCCGGCACCACGCGCGAGCAGGTGGCGCCGATCCTCGAGGAGTCGGGCCTGAAGGTGGGCCGCGACTTCCACCTCGCCTTCTCGCCCGAGCGGATCGACCCCGGCCGTACCGACTTCACCGTCCGCACGACGCCGAAGCTGGTCGGCGGCCTCACCGACGCCTGCACCGAGCGGGCCCGGTCCCTCTACGCGGAGATCTGCGAGACCGTCGTCGTCCTCTCCTCGCCCGAGACGGCCGAGCTCTCGAAGCTCCTGGAGAACATCTTCCGCTCTGTCAACATCGCCCTCGTCAACGAGCTGGCCCAGCTCTGCGACCGGCTCGGGATCGACGTCTGGGAGGTGATCGACGCCGCCTCGACCAAGCCCTTCGGCTTCATGCGCTTCGAGCCGGGCCCCGGGATGGGCGGCCACTGCCTCCCCGTCGACCCCTTCTACCTTGCCTTCAAGGCCCGCGAGCACGACTTCTACCCGGAGTTCATCGAGCTCGCCGGCAAGGTCAACCAGGCGCAGCCCGCCTACTGCGTGGAGCGGATCGAGCGGGTCCTGAACGAAGCCGGCAAGCCGGTCAAGGACTCCAAGGTCCTGCTGCTCGGCGCCGCCTACAAGGCGGGCTCGGGCGACATCCGCGAGTCCCCGGCGCTGAAGATGATGCGCCTCCTCGAGGTGCTCGAAGCCGACCTCTCCTACCACGACCCCTACGTCCCCGAGCTGAGCAAATTGGGGCTGCAGTCGGTCGACCTCGAGACCGGCCTTGCCGAGGCCGACGTGGTTGCGGTGGTCACCGCTCACAAGGAGGTCGACTACCAGAAGCTGGTCGACTCGGCCGCCCTGGTGATCGACTTCCGCGGCGTCACCCGCGGCCTCTCCGCCGCCAACCTCGTGCGGCTGTAGCGATCGCCGGGCGGGATCCAGCCGAAGGCCTCTACGAGACGTTGCTGGTCGCCGAGGAGCGGCCGGTGGCGCTGGAGCGCCACCTGCAGAGGCTGGCGCGAAGCGCCCGCGAGCTGTTCGGGGCCGAGCTGCCGGCGGCGCTCGCAGCCGACGCGGTCGCCGCCTGCGCCGGCATCGGCCTCGGCCGCGAGCGGATCGACCTCGGCGTCGGGGCCGGCGGCGAGGTCGAATGGCAGGCGCGGGCGACGGCGATCGACCCCGCCGAGTTCTTCCCTCCCTGGGAGCGCGGCGCCAACCTCCGCAGCGTCCCCGCGCCGCGGTGGTCGGGCGCCCACAAGCTCGCCGACCGCGACTGGCTCGAGCGCACCGAAGCCGAGCTCGGCGAGGCGGTGCCGCTGCTGATCGGCGCCGACGGCACCGTGCTCGAGGCCGGTCGCGCCAACGTCTTCGCGGTCCTCGACGGCGCCCTGGCGACGCCGCCCCTCGACGGCCGCATCCTCGCCGGCACCGCCCGCGCCGCCACCGTCGAGCTGGCAAGCGAGCTGGGCGTCGGGGTCGAGGCGCGGGCGCTCACCTTGGACGACCTGCACCGCAGCGGCGAGGTCTTCCTCACCTCCTCGGTCCGCGGCATCCGCCCCGCCCGCTCCCTCGACGGCGAGCCGCTCCCGAGCCACGCCACCAGCGACCGCTTCGCCGCCGAGCTGCGCCGCCACTGGCTCGAAGAAGGCTAGGTCGGCGCCAAGGAGCGCTCTCGCCGCCGTTGCGGCCGGCCTTTCTTGGCAGCCAGCATCGCGGCGTCGGCAGCGGTGAGGTCCCGGGAGGCAGCGAGTGCAGGGCGGCGAGGCGGCGCGTCTCTTCGGAATATGGTGGGGCCGGGTCTCAGTGGACTTTGCGGAGGCGGTTGCGGGCCTCCTGCTTGTCGACCACCTGGGCGATCAGCTTCAGCACGTTGGAGTCGCCGCTGGCCTTGATGTGACCGGTCTCGTACGCTCGGCGGTAGCTGCGGATCGTCCCCTTCTCGGCCAGCTCGTTGAACTGCGGCCGGTCGATCTGGACCAGCACCCGCTCGTCCTGGGCGAGGTCCTTAGCGATCTTCGGCCCTGGCAGCTCGACCCGGTAGAGCTGGATGTCGTGCTTGGCTTTCAGCTCGAGCCCGAAGACCAGCTTCAGCTTTTGCAGCGCCGGAACTTCCGCCTGGAAGCGCTCGACGGCGGTGCGGATCAAGTCGGAGGTGGACGCCACCTAGCGGTCGCCCCCCATCAGATCTTGTTCCGCTGCAATAGCTTTTTGCCGATCACCATGCGCTGGATCTCCGAGGTGCCCTCGCCGATCAGCAGCAGCGGCGCGTCGCGGTAGAGGCGCTCGATCTCGTACTCCTTCGAGTAGCCGTAGCCGCCGTGGATGCGGAAGCTTTCCTCGACGCAGAACTTGCCGGTCTCCGAGGCGAGCAGCTTCGCCATCCCCGCCTCGAGGTCCGAGCGCTCGCCGGCGTCCTTCATCCGCGCCGCTTTGCGGGTCACCAGCCGGGCCGCCTCGATCTGGGTCGCCATGTCGGCGAGCTTGAACTGGATCGCCTGGTGCTGGGCGATCTCCTTGCCGAACGTCTTCCGTTCCTGGCTGTAGCGGAGGGCCAGCTCGAGCGCCCGCTGGGCGATCCCGACGCCGCGAGCGGCGACGTTGACGCGGCCGACCTCGAGCGCGTCCATCATCTGGATGAAGCCCTGGCCGACGCCGGCGTCCTCACCGCCGAGGACCCGCTCCGGCGGGCACCTGTAGCCGTCGTAGACGAGCTCGGTCGACTCGACGCCCTTATAGCCCATCTTCTTGATTTTGGGCGGCACGTTGAGGCCGGCAAAGTCGCCCTCGTTGACTTCCTTCCAGGGCTCCTTCTCGGTGATGAAGCAGGTCATCCCCTTGTAGGCCGGTTCGGCTTTCGGGTCGGACTTCATGAGGACGAAGACGACGCCCGAGCCGAGCCCGTTGGTCACCCACATCTTCTGCCCGTTCAGCTCCCAGTTGCCGTCGCTGTCCTGCTTGGCGGTCGCCTTGATGCCCTGGACGTCGGAGCCGACCTCGGGCTCCGAGAGCGAGAAGGCGGCGCGGATCTCTCCGGTCGCCATCTTCGGCAGGAAGTGCTCTTTCTGCTCGTCGGTGCCGAACTTCATCAGCAGGTAGGAGCCGATGAAGTGGGTGTTGACGACGCCGGAGATCGAGATCCAGCCGCGCGAGAGCTCCTCGACGATCATCGCGTAGGTCGCCAGGTCGAGGCCCATGCCGCCGTACTCTTCGGGGATCGTCACCCCGAACAGGCCGAGCTCCTTCATCTGCTCGACGATCGGCTCCGGGAACTCGTCCTCGTGGTCGTAGTGCTCGGCGTTGGGGAGGATCTGCTCGTCGGCGAACTGACGGACCATCTCGAGGATCGCCTGCTGGTCCTCGGTCACTTCGCGGTACGCGGCGGTGTCTACGGCCATTTCTCCTGCCTGTCTGGCGATTTGCTGGAACCGCTGAGGATATAGCCGCAACGCAAGAGCGCCGCCGCCCGCCCCCCGCAGGGGGCGGACGACGGCGCCCGTGGCGTCGGTTGTCCTGTTGGGTTAGCCGAGAGTCGAGGACCAGCGGACCGCGCCCGAGCTGCTCGGGTTCGAGCTCGGTTCGATCTTGACCCCGACCAGGTCGGTCGCGGAGACCGTCCCGGAGGTGGTGCCGGTGCACGAGGTAGCGCTGCTACTGATCGTGCAGCTGGCGATCGCCGTGACCGAGCCTTTCTTGATCAGGCTGAACGTCCAGCTGTTGCTGCTGCCGGGGGCGTTGGAGACGCTGACCGTGAAGCTGCTCAGCGTGCCGGCGACGGGCATCACCTGAAGACCAGACGCTTCGAGTTCGCTAGCGCTGGTCGTGACGAACGGGCCGAGGTAGGTGGTCCTCGAGCTGGAAGCACCCGAGGTGGCGACGCCGCCGACGAGCATCTTGCCGGCCTTGCCTTCCGGGCCCTGCTTGCCTTCGGCGCCTTCCTTGCCCTGCTTGCCTTCGAGGCCCTGCGGGCCGATCGGGCCTTCCTTGCCCTGCTTGCCTTCGGCGCCTTCCTTGCCCTGCTTGCCTTCCGGGCCTTCCTTGCCTTCGAGGCCCTGCTTGCCTTCCGGGCCTTCTTCACCCTGCGGGCCACCCAGCCAGACGCCGCTGGCGGACCATTCGCCGTTGTCCTTGGGCCCGTAGAACTCGCGGTTCAGGGTGTCGATGTAGAAATCCCCGTCGACGCCTTCGGACTGCTGTGGGGCGCCTTCACCGTTGAGGATGGTGTTGCCGTTGGTGCCGGCCAGACCTTCCGGGCCTTCGAGGCCCTGCTTGCCTTCCGGGCCTTCCTTGCCTTCGAGGCCCTGCTTGCCTTCGGGGCCTTCCTTGCCTTCGAGGCCCTGCGGGCCGATCGGGCCTTCCTTGCCCTGCTTGCCTTCGGCGCCTTCCTTGCCTTCCAGGCCCTGCTTGCCTTCGGGGCCTTCCTTGCCTTCCGGGCCTTCCTTGCCTTCGAGGCCCTGCTTGCCTTCCGGACCGATCAGCGAGGTGCCGGTGACCGGCCATTCGCCGTTGTCCTTGGGGCCGTAGATCTCGTTGCTCTGGGTGTCGATGTAGAAGTCCCCGTTGGAGCCGATCGCCTGCGAGGGCGTGCCTTCCCCGTTGAGGACGCTGTTGCCGTTCGTGCCGTCGGTCCCGTTCGTGCCGTCGGTGCCGTTCGTGCCGGCAGGACCCTGCTTGCCTTCGAGGCCCTGGGGACCGATTGAGCCCTGCTGGCCTTCTGGACCGGCGGGACCGGCAGGACCAGCGGGACCGGCCGAGCCGGTGTCGCCCTTTTCGCCCTTCGGACCCTGTTTGCCTTCAGGGCCCTGTTCACCCTCGGCCCCGGCTTTGCCTTCAGGGCCGGCCGCGCCGGCCGCGCCGGTATCGCCTTTCGCACCCTGCTGGGCGCTGCTTTCGTTGACGCCGAGGACGCCCTGCGGGATTTCCGTCAGGACTTCGAGCGCCTGCTCGCCCTTCTTGCACTTGGCGCCGGGGCCGGCGAACCGCACCGCGCCCTTTTCGGGGCCGCTCTTGGTGACGCAGAGGGTGACCGCCGTCGACGAGGACTTCGCCGCGAAGGCTGACCCGGCGCCGAGGGCCATCACCAGCATCGCCATGGCGGCGAGGGCGGCGAAGGCCGAGCCGATCGTCTTGCGAGAGATGTGAGTCATCAGTGTTCTCCTGGTCTGTGTGGGAGTCGAGGAGCCCACTGGAGGCCCCCGGTCGTGGCGGACCGTAAGGCCGTGAAACCCACCCGCTGAAAAAATTTGATCGGACATTTGGCCACTCGGAGGGCCGGGTCTAAAGGTCGCCGCGACGACTGCCGAGCCTCGCTAATCGCTAGTTGGTAAGCCGTTTCCGGACCCTCGAGCCCGCTCCCGGAGCGGGCTCGCGGCGACTCGCTAGAACGGACGTCCAGCGATCCACCCGCCGTCCGTTTATTCTCGGCCCCAGTGCGCGAGGCGACCCCGCGACAGCCCGATGAAGGGGGCGTGTCAGCCCGGCTCGCCACCGTCCTCGTGATCGCCACCGCGATTTGCAGCCTCGCTTGCGCTGCCTCCGCCGCTTCTGCAGCCAGCCTCGTCGCCCCCCGCGGCGCCTGCCCGGAAGGCCCCGGCAACGCCGCCGCCGAAGAGGCGACGATGCTCTGCCTCACCAACTATGCCCGCGCCCGAGCCGGCGAGGGCGCGCTCGAACCGGTGCCGGCGCTCGAGGGCTCTGCCAGCGAGAAGGCCGCCGACATCCTCGACTGCGACAGCTTCAGCCACTACGCCTGCGGACGCGAATTCAGCTACTGGATCCGCGCCAGCGGCTACATGTCGACCGAATGCTGGCGGGTCGGCGAGAACCTCGCCTGGGGCACCGGCCAATACGGCACCGTGAGCTCGATCTTCCGCGCCTGGATGAACTCGACCGAGCATCGCGAAAACCTGCTCGACCCCGAATTCACCCAGGTCGGGATCGACCGCCGGGTCGGCGACCTCGAAGGCGAACGCGGCGCCCACGTCTGGGCGCAGCAGTTCGGCTCACACTGCTGAGGGCTCGAAGACCGACTCGACATCGACCCGGGGGTCGATCGCCTGCATCGGGGCCCGACCCTTGAGCAGGATCTCCTGGTACTCGTCCTCGGCGTCGGACTGCATCACGATCGCGCCGCCGACGCCGAGCGTGGTCTTCTCGCCGTCCATCACCACCGTGCGGATGACGATGTTGAGGTCGCAGCCGCCGCTCAGGCCGAGGTATCCGATCGCCCCCGAGTAGACGCCGCGGGCTTCGCCCTCGAGCTCGTCGATGATCTCCATCGTCCGCTTCTTCGGCGCCCCGGTCATCGAGCCGCCGGGGAAGCAGGCGCGGATGCAGTCGGGCGGCTCCAGGTCCTCCCGCAGCAGCCCGCGAACCGTCGAGACCAGCTGGTGCACGGTCTCGTAGCTCTCGATGTGCATCAGGTTGGGGACGTGAACGGTGCCGATCTCGCTGACGACGCCGAGGTCGTTGCGGAGCAGGTCGCAGATCATCAGGTTCTCCGCCCGTGACTTCTCGTCGGTGCGGAGCTCCTCGGCGAGCCGGACGTCCTCGGCCGGCTCGGAGCTGCGCCGCACCGTGCCCTTGATCGGTTTCGCCTCCGCCCAGCGATCGCGGCCGATCGAGAGGAAGCGCTCCGGCGAGGAGCTCAGCACCGCCGCCTCCCCCATCCGCAGGTAGGCGGAGAACGGCGCCGGGTTGACCCGGCGCAGGGTGCGGTAGAGCGGCAGCGGCTCAGGGCTGACCTCGGCGGTGATCCTGTTGGTGAGGCAGATCTCGTAGCTCTCGCCGTCGATCAGCTGTCGCTTGCACTCGGCGATGTCGTCGAGGTACTGCTGGTGCGAGCGCGCCAGCTCGAAATGGACTGGCTGGCGCTCGGTGGCGACCGCGCTCCACTCCGGGACGTCGATCGGCGGCAGCGAGGCGAGCCGGAGCGAAGCCTCGGCGATCCAGCGGTCGGTCTCCTCGGTCTCCGAGCGCGGGCAGATGCCGAGCACGTAGGTCGCCCCCTCGAGGTGGTCGAAGGCGATCATCCGGTCGGCGAAGACGAACCACGCGTCCGGCATCGTCGAGCGATGGGCGTCGCTGCCTTCGACGTCGGCCTTCAGCTCGTAACCGAAGTAGCCCGCGAAGCCGCAGTTGAAGTCGAACGGCAGGTCGTCCGAGAAATGGTGGAGACGCCTCATCTCACGCGAGAGGTAGTCGAAGATCGACTCTTCGAGCACCCGCTCCTGACCGTTGGCGGAGACCGTCAGCTGGCCGCTGTCGACGTCGTAGCTGACGGTCGAGGCGAGCGGCCCCGAGGCGTCCCCCATGAAGGAGAAGCGGGCGCGGCCGTCGAGCATGCTGCTGTCGAGCCAGAAGGCGCCCTCGCTCGACCCATAGAGGTGGTGGAAGGCGCGCTCGGCGTCGTGGGCGGTATCGATCCGCTTGACCCGCAGCTCGAGGTCGGCGCCGCCTCCGGCCGGCCGCCCGTAGCCGTCCTCGATCAGGACCGGGCCGCCGTTGCGGCCCCCGGAGAGCTCGGCGGTGAGGTCGCGGAAGCGGGCCAGCAGCGCCCGCCCGTGCTCGGTGCTGATCGACTCCGGGTGGAACTGCAGACCCCACTGCGGCTTGCTGCGGTGCGCGACCGCCATCAGGATCCCGTCGGTCGTCCAGGCGACCGGCTCGAGCTCCTCGGGTAGGTCCTCGACGCAGAGCGAGTGGTAGCGAACGACCTGGAACTCGCGGGGGAGGTCGACGAAGAGGCCGCCGCCGTTGTGGGTGACGGCGCTGAGGCGCCCGTGCATCGCTTCCGGCGCGTGCACGATCTTGCCGCCGTAGGCGGAGCAGAGGCCCTGGTGGCCGAGGCAGACGCCGAGCAGCGGCACCTCGGCCTCGCGAATCGCGGCCGCGCAGACGCCGAAGTCGCTGTCGCGGTCGGGGTTGCCGGGCCCCGGCGAGATGACGACGTTGTCGAAGTCACGGCTCGCCGCCAGCTCGGCCCAGGCCAGCTCGTCGTTGCGGACGACGATCGGCTCTTCGCCGTTGGCCTCAGAGAGCAGCTGGAACAGGTTGTAGGTGAAGGAGTCGTAGTTGTCGATCAGCAGCGTCTTCACGACCGCTCACCCCTCACACGAGGTATTTCCTCAGCACCTTGCCCAGTGCGCTCTTCGGGATCTCGTCACGGAACTCGACGTCTTGCGGCACCTTGAAATTGGCCAGCCGCTCGCGGCAGAAGGCGACGATCGCGCGCTGGTCGGTGGTTTCGGAGCTGACGATCACTGCCTTCACCCGCTGCTCGCCGGCAACGTCGGTGTCGACGCCGACCACCACCGACTCAGCCACGGCCGGGTGCTCGCTCAGCACCGCCTCGACCTCGATCGGGTCGACCTTGAACCCTCCGGTCTCGATCAGCAGCTTCTTGCGCCCCTCGAGGAAGAGCATCCCGTCCGCGTCGAGGCGGCCGAGGTCGCCGGTGAAGTAGCGGCCGTCGTTGAAGGCGACAGCGTTCAGCTCCGGCAGGTCGCCGTAGCCATCGGTGGCGGAGGGGCTCCTGACAGTTACCTCGCCGACCTCGCCCTCGGGCACCGGATTGCCGTCGTCATCGACGATCGCCAGCTCGACCCCCGCTACCGCGGTCCCCACCGACTCGAAGGTCGCGACCGGGTCATCGCTGAGGTTGGCCGCGATCATCCCCGTCTCGGTGCTGCCGTAGAGCTGGCGGACGAGGACGCCGAAGCGCTCTCCGAAGGCCTCGAAGGCCTCCCGCGGAAGGCCCATCCCGGCACTGAAGCAGAGCCGCAGCGAGGAGAGGTCGGCGTCGGCCGGCGACTCGGCCATCAGCCGGTAGTTGAAGGGCACGCCCGGAAAGATCGTGATTCGCTCGCCCTCGATCAGCTCCAGCGCCCGGTGCCGCTTGAGCAGGAATGGGTGCGGATCCTCGAGGATCACCAAGGTGGCGCCGGAGATGGCGCTGCCGAAGATGCACGAGCCCATCCCCCAGGTGTGGAAGAGCGGGACTGCGGCGAGGATCGTGTCCTCGCTGGTCATCCCCAGCCCGAGGTAGGACTCGGCCTCGGCCAGGCACTGTGCGTTAGTGCGGTCGAGCCGCTTCGGGCGACCGGTTGAGCCGGAGGAGAACTGGCCGACCAGTGGCTCCTCGCCGGAGCGCGCCGGCAGTCGCTCGGCGCTGCCCTCCTCGAACAGGCTGGCGAGGGTGACCGAGGAGCCGTGGCCGGCGCCGGAGCCGATCACCTGGACGGGGTAGTCGAAGCCGGCGACGATCCGCTCGCAGACGCCGGCGGTCCGCTCGTCGCTGATCACCGCCTTGACGCCGGTGCTGCGGAACCAGAAGTCGAGCTCGGGCTGCTTGAAGGCCGGGTTCGCGGGAACGACTTTGGCGCCGAGCGCGGCGACGGCGTGGAAGGAGGCGAGGAACCAGGGGTCGTCCCGCAGGACCAGCCCGACCGCATCGCCGGGACCGATCCCGTGGCCGGCGAGGCCGGAAGCGAGCCGCTCGATCCGCTCGACCAGCTCGCCGAAGCCGAGCCGCTCGTCGCGGTAGACGACGGCGGTGCGGTCCGGGTCGGCGTCGGAGTGCCGGTAGAGGAGCTGCAGGAGCACCGAGCTCTAACCGTCCTGCTTGCGAGCGACCAAGGCGGTGATCGCATCGACGCTCTTGAAGTTGTCCGGGACCAGGTCCTCGTCCCGAACCTCGATCGAGAAGCCTTCCTCGAGGAAGGCGACCAGCTCCATGATGCCCTGGGAGTCGAGCTGGTCGCTCGCCAGCAGGTCGTCGCCGTGGTCGAGCGGTGCGCTCACCCCGACCTCGTCGACGAGGAAATTTGCGATTGTCTCTGCGTTGGCCACCTGAAGTCCTCCTTTCGACCGCGAAGTGCGGCGACTTTAGTCCGATTCAGGCCGACTCAACCGGCGGCGCCCAGCCGCGTGCCTCGAGCTCACGTTGGAGCCCCTCGTCGAGGGTCCTCCGCAGCGCCGCCTGGCTCTCCAACGGCCGCAAGGTGTGGTCGGCGCCAGGCAGATCGACCATCTCGACGAACCGCCTGGAATCAAGCGTGGTGGCGAAGCCGACCGCCTCCAGTTCGTCGGCCATGCCCTCGTTGCCGCAGAACATCAGGGCGAGCCGGGTCTGGTGAGCCTCCAACCGGTCGAGGTCGGCCTGCAGCTCGACGTCCCAGGGCGTGCCGCCGCGGCGGCGGGGCCGCAGGCGCCTCCGGGCGCGCTCGCCGATCGACGTGAACATGCTCCTCACTTTCGACCATTCGATCTCGCCGCGCAACAGTTTCCCTACCCATTTCCGCTCGAACACCCGGCTGACTTTGCGGACTTCGCGCTCGTCGAAGATTCCCGGGCGCCAGACGAGGGCGCCGGCGTTGATCACGTAGGCCGCGCGGACCCGTGGGTCGGCTAGCGCGGTACGGAAGGCGAGGAAGCCGCCGGAGCAGAGCCCGACCAGGGCGAAGTCCGGGCCCAGGCCCCGCGCCTCGAGCGCGTCGAGCACGCGGCCGAGCTCGTCCTGGTACTTGGTCGCGAAGAACTCCTCGCCCGGCGGCACCCCGTCGGGGTCTCCGTCGGCCTCACCGATCCCCTCGAGGTCGACCCGGAGCGCCGGCAGTCCGCGGGCCGCCCAGGCGCGCGCGCGCTCCAGCCACATCCGATTCGGGCCCGTGCTCCGAACCGCGCCGGCGTTGAGGAAGACGAGGCAGAGCGGTGCCGCCTCGCCGTCGGCTGGAGTCGTCAGCAAACCGAAGCTGCGGCCGTACGGATGCTCGACGGGAAACGGCGTCTCGGTGATCGGAGCCGGCGCGCCGTCGAGCTCGATCCCGGTCAGCCCTCCCCCGTCGCCGGCGGCGGCATCCGGCGCCGCCGCCCCGCTTTCGTCCATCCACGAGGCGACCTTCTCGGCCGCGTCCTCGGCCAGACGCGAGGTTTCGGGATGGGCCACCATCTGGCCCCAGCCCGAGATGCCCTCAGCCCGCACCTCGACGCCCGCCGCCTCGAGCGCCGTGGCGAGCGGGTTCCTCGCCCCCGGCCGACGGCTCAGCATCAGCACCCGCCGCAAGTCGGGCCCGAACGGCCCCTTCGGCTCGATAGCTTCCAGTTCCTCGATCGTCCCCGCGGTCAGCACGAAGCCGCTCGCCTCGATCCAGCCATCCGGCACCGCGACGCTGGAGGCGTCGGCGTGCCAGCCCTGCAGGCGCGAGAAGTTGCGGGCGCCACGGACGAAGGCGCGACCCGAGGGCGGCGCCGTGACCATGACCAACTCGCCGACCGCGGCCCCCGCTTCGGCCGCCGCGATCGCCAGTAGGCCGCCCAGCCCGAGCCCGAGGATCGCGACCTCGGTGACCCCGGTCCTGGCGCGCAGCTCCTCGGCGGCGGCCGCCACTCCGTCGAGCCAGGCGGTGACCAGCCCCGGATCACGGGGCGAGCCACTGCTGTTACCGGTGCCGGGCAGGTCGAATCGCAGCGCCGGGCGGCCGGCGGCCGCCAGGCGTTCCGCCCAGGCCCGCCGTGGCCGGTAGGAGGCGGCGTCGTCCCATCCCCAGGGCGAGCAGACCAGAACCGGCGTGCGCAAGCGCGAGCCGGGATCGGGCTCGTGGTAGACGGAGAAGAGCTGACTGCTCCGCGTCTCTATGAATGACGGTTCGGCGAGGTGCACGAGACCCAATCCTTCCGGCCCTGGCCATGCCGGGATATCAGTGCTGCGGTCTACGGCAAATATATGGCAGACGTTCAGCCCTTTTGGCCGCCGCCCTATAGTCGCGCGGTTGGAAGCCATCGGCGCCATCCAGAGCCCCCGTCCCGACGCCCGCGCCGGCGTCTTCGAGACGATCCTAGTCTTCGAAGACCGGCCGATCGAGCTCGAGGCGCACCTGCGACGGCTCGACCGCAGCCTCAAGGCGGTCTACGGCCAGGCGCCACCAGAGGGGCTGCGCGACCAGGTGATGGCGAGCTGCCGCGGCGGCTGGCTGGGCCGGCTGCGGCTCTCGATCGAACCCGACCGCGATGGCGAGCTGCACAGCTCGATCGTCGTCGCCGCCTTTGACCCGAACAACGTCTTCCCGACCGGCCCCTTCGCGACCGCGCTGCGGAGCTTCGTTGTCGACCGCGGCCTCGGTGCGCACAAGTGGGTCGACCGCGAGGTGCTGGCCCGGGCCGAAGCGAGCGCCGGGCCGGGCGCGGCGCCGCTCCTGGTCCGCGCCGACGGCGAGGTGCTCGAGGGCTCGCGCTCCAACGTCTTCGCGGTGATCGAGCGCGAGCTGATCACGCCGCCGCTCGACGGCGAGATCCTGCCGGGGGTGACGCGATCGGGGACGATCGAGGTCGCCGCCGAGCTCGGCTTCTCCCTGCGCGAGGGCCGGCTCGAGCTGGACCGGCTGCGCGAGGCAGACGAGGCCTTCCTCACCAACGCTCTGCGTGGGGTCGAGCCGGTGCGCGAGATCGACGGCGTCGAGATCGTCGCCGACGGCCCGATCACCACCGCCCTCGCCGCTGGCCTGCGCCACCGCTGGTTCGCCACCGCTCCCTAGCGCCAGCAGCGACTCGCCCGGCTAGCAGTGGCGGAGCCGGTCGAGGCGGGCGCTGAGCCGTTCGGCCCGGTGGGTGAAGCCGATCAGCCAGTCCTCCGCGGGCGAGGCGCCGGAAGAGACCGGCTCCGGAGGCACGGGCGGCGCGGGTGACGAGGTCGGGACCGCTGCCCCGGCTGGCTCCGGCTCCGGCGCGGGCAGAGGAGCGGCGGCGGCCTCGGCCGCGATCGCGGCGCGCTCGGCCAGCGCGGCCGCCTGGCGCGCCTGCTCGGCCGCCTCGATCGCCGCGGCGCCGACTTCGACGGCGGCGGATTCGGAGCTCCGGGCGACCGTCAGCGCCAGGTCGATGCGCGCTTCCAGCTCGTCGAAGCTGCGCGGTTTCGCCGCCTCGGGAAGCAGCCAGTCCTCGGTGTTGTCGCGGGCGGCGCCCTCGGCCACGGCCATCCGCAGCCTGGATTCGCCGCCGGCCGCCGCTCCCCTCCCTGCTTTGAATAGATTCCCTTAGACCAAAACGAGCGAGGAGACCCTTGAGAGCACCACGAGACTTCTTCCACCCGCTGGCGATCGGCGCCCCGGAGCCGCTGCGCGAGATCCCGGTGAAGCCGTCGCGGATGATCCACTTCCTCGACTTCTCGAACGAGAAGATGGTCGCCAAGGCCGGCGACATCGCCAAGCAGACCGACATCCTGCTCGGCAACCTCGAGGACGCGATCCCGGTCGACCGCAAGGAGGCGGCGCGAGCGGGGCTGATCAAGGCGGCCCGCGAGTCCGACTTCGGCGCCACCGCGCTGTGGACGCGGGTCAACTCGCTGGAGAGCCCGTGGGTGCTCGACGACCTGATCGAGCTGGTGGCCGCGATCGGCGACCAGCTCGAGGTGGTGATGGTGCCGAAGGTCGAGGGCGCCTGGGACATCCACTACGTCGACCGCCTGCTCGCCCAGCTGGAGGCGAAGGCGAAGCTCGATCGCCCGATCCTGATCCACGCGATCCTCGAGACCGCCCAGGGCGTCGTCAACCTCGAGGAGATCGCCGCCGCCAGCCCCCGCATGCAGGGGATGAGCTTCGGCCCGGCCGACCTGGCCGCCTCGCGGCGGATGAAGACGACCCGGGTCGGCGGCGGCCACCCCGGCTACCGGGTGATGGAGGACCCGGCCGACCCCGAGAACCCCGAGGCCGACCGCGTCTCCGCCCAGCAGGACCTCTGGCACTACTCGATCGGCCGCATGGTCGACGCCTGCGCGGCCAACGGCCTCCTTCCTTTCTACGGCCCTTTCGGCGACATCAAAGACACCGCCGGCTGCGAGACCCAGTTTCGGGCCGCCTTCCTGATGGGCTGCGTCGGCGCCTGGTCGCTGCACCCGGTCCAGATCGGGATCGCGAAGAAGGTCTTCAGCCCGCCGCCGGAGGAGGTCAGGTTCGCGAAGAAGGTGCTGGAGGCGATCCCCGACGGCCGCGGCGTCCACATGATCGACGGCAAGATGCAGGACGACGCCACCTGGAAGCAGTGCAAGGTGATGGTCGAGCTGGCCGAGCTGCTGGCGGCCAAGGACCCGGAGCTGGCCGAGGCCTACCAGCTCTAGATGATCTAGCCCTCCGTCTTAGCCGCAGCGCCCACTTCTTTGTAGGCCGGCACCCAACCGGCTGAATCCCGAGCCCCTGGCTGAAACAATGTGGTCGGATAGCTTCGACGGTGCGGGCTCCCTTGGCAAATTCGCGTCAGGTTCAACTCAAGAGCCAGTTGCTGCCGATACGAGCCCCGTAACAAGCAACGCTTTTCCGTGTCTCAGGCTCCGACAAGGTCAACTCGTCCGCGAAATCCGACTTCCCAGCAATGCAACCGCCGCTTGACCTACACGTAGATCCTCCCGTCGCCGCCGTCCCCCACGAAGCCCTCGTCCAGGACCGCCCGAGCCTGAGCACGATGCCGCTCGCCCGGCGGGGCGTCGGCTGGTGGCTGTTGCCGATCGCCGATTTCGTCTGCTCCGCGGTTGCGCTTGCGGTGATCGCCCTGATCGCCGAGGTCCCCGTCTTCCCGGCGGTCCCGGTGGCGCCGCTGCTGCTGGTCATCGTCTACGGGCTGCTCGGGGTCTACGGAACCCGTCCGGCCCGCGGCGTCGCCGCCGAAGGCGGCAGCGCCTGGCGCGTCATCCGCCTGCTGGTCGGCGTTCTCTTCGCCTGGTCGGCGTCGTTGATCATCGACCTCAGGGCCGGCGAGCAGCTGGCGCTGTGGGCGGCCTTCGTCGTCCTCGACTCCGCCCTGCGCGCGGTCGTCGCCCCATACCTGCAGAACCTGAACCCGGTCGAGCGCTGGGTGCTGGTCGGCGACCCCGCGGTCGCCGAACGGCTGCGCGCCTACACGCCGCTGCGGCGCTACGCAACAGTAGTCGCCACTGTCCCCACCTCCGAGCCCGACGACTCCGCCGGCCGCGCCGCGGCGCTCGAGATCGTCGAGCGCTATCACGCCGACCGCGTCGTGATCTCCAGCCAGCACGCCGACGACGAGGGCCTGCTGGGCCACGTCCGCGCCTTCAAGTCGATCGGCGTCCTGGTCAGCCTGCTGCCGCGCCCGCTCGACCTGCTCGAGGCGCCGGTAGCCCGGCCGAGCCGGGTCGGCGGCGTGCCGCTGATCGAGGTCGAGTCGCTGGCCGCTCGCGACGCCCTCCCGTACACGGGCCCCGATCGGCGCTCTACCCGCCGCACCCGAGTCAGCGTCGTGGTGCCGGCGATGAACGAGGAAAAGAACATCGGACAGGTCCTCTCGGAACTGCCCGGCGGACTGCACGAGGTGATCCTCGTCGACGGCAACTCGCGTGACGAAACCGTCGAAGTCGCGCGCGCCGCCTACCCGGGCATCCGCGTCACGACCCAGAGCGGCCGCGGCAAGGGCGACGCCCTGCGGACCGGCTTCGCCGCCGTCACCGGGAACCTCGTCGTCATGCTCGACGCCGACGGCTCGGCCAACCCGGCCGAGATCCCGCGCTTCGTCGAGGCGCTCGAGGCCGGCGCTGACTTCGCCAAGGGCTCGCGCTTCCTCGAGGGCGGCGGCAGCGAGGACATCACGCTCATGCGCAAGGTCGGCAACGCCTTCCTCAGCGGCTCGGCCAACATGCTGCACGGGACCCATTTCACCGACCTCTGTTACGGCTACAACGCCTTCTGGGCGCGGTGCCTGCCCTTCATCTCCCTCGACGTCCCGGGCTTCGAGGTCGAGACGCTGATCAACCTTCGAATCGCCGGCGCCGGGATGAAGATCACCGAGGTGCCGAGCTACGAGGAGGAGCGGATCTCGGGCGCCAGCAACCTCAACGCCGTCCGCGACGGCTTCCGCGTCCTCGGCACGATCCTCCGGGAGGCGCGGCGCCGCCGCAGCGTCCATACCGAGCACCCGGTCGCCAGCGCGGCCGCGATCGAGCGGACGCATGAGGCCGCGCAGGGCGCCCAGCCCTGAGCCCGAGCAGGAGTCGGCGGCAGGCGGCACCTTCTCGGTGGTGGTCGCGGCCTGGAGCCTCGACGCCAAGGGCGACCTCGAAGCCTGCCTGGCGGCGCTCGAGCGGCAGACGCTGGCGCCGCGCGAGCTGATCGTCGTGATCGATCACAATCCAGAGCTGGCCGCCTGGGCGCAGGAGGCGCTGCCCAACGCAACCGTGCTGGAGAGCCGGCACGAGCGCGGGGTCGTCGGCGCCCGCAACACCGGGTTCGAGCAGGCCGGCGGCGCGATTCTCGCCTTCACCGACGACGACGCCGTCCCCGACCCGGATTGGCTCGAGAACCTCGCCGCCGCCTTCGTCGACGAGGGGACGATCGGCGTCGGCGGCAAGCTGGTCCCGGACTGGCGCGGTCCCGAGCCGCGCTGGTACCCGCCCGAGCTCTACTGGGTCTTCGGCTGCTCCTATCGCGGCCTCCCGACTGAGCTGGCCCCGATCCGCAACCCGATCGGCGCCAACATGGCGGTCCGCCGCGAGGCGCTCGAAGCGGTCGGCGGCTTCAGCGCCGGTGCAGTTCCGCGCGAGCTGAAGCAAGGCGGCGCCATCCTCTCCGGCGGCCACTCGCTCGACGACACCCGTCTCGGGATCGCTGTCAGTCGCGCCTTCCCCGGCAGCCACTGGATGCACCAACCGGCGGCGCGGGTCCGCCACAAGGTGGTGCCGGGTCGCGCGACCTTCCGCTACCTGCTGATCCGCTGCTTCGAGGAGGGCGAGGGCAAGGCGGCGCTGGCGACGTTGGTCGGCGCCGAGTCGGGTCTCTCGTCGGAGCGGCGGCATCTCTTGGTGACGGTTCCGAGTGGCTTCCTGCGCGGCTTCGCCGACCTCCTGCGCGGCGACCGCTGGGGCCCGGCCCGCTCGCTGGCGCTGCTCGCCGGCGTCGCCACGACCGCCGCCGGCTTCCTGGTCGCCTCGCTGCGCCGCCACCTACCACGCGATCCGTCTTCCGGGCGAGCCTAGGATTCCCGCGTGAACCCGCCTCGAGCCAGCAGGTTCGCGTTGATCCTGTTCGCCGCGGGGGCGGGGGTCTTGCTCTGCTCGGTCGGCAACGCGCTGTCCCGGGCGACCGTCGAACCGGCGATGGCCGTCTACCTCCTCGGGCTGCTGGTAATCGGCCTGCCGATCTTCCTGCGGCTGCTCGGCGAGAGCGCCGGCGCCGGTGAGCGACTGGCGCTCGTCTGCCTGCTCGGGGTCGCGCTCTACCTGGTCAAGGTCGTCCACGACGCCCCCTCCTTCACCTTCTCGGACGAGCTCGTGCACGCCTTCAACGTCGAACAGATCCGGGTTCACGACCACCTCTTCCATCAAAACCCGATCCTCGAAGTGACGCCGTTCTACCCGGGCCTGGAGGGCGCCACGTCAGCCCTGGTCAAGATCACCGGCATATCGAGCTTCACCGCCGGCGTGGTCCTCGTCGGGGTCGCCCGACTGGCGCTGATCGGCTCCCTCTTCCTGCTCTTCGAGCGGCTCGGCGGCTCGGCCCGGACCGCTGGGCTGGCGGCTGCGATCTACACCACCAACTTCAACTTCCTCTTCTGGGGGGCCCAGTTCGCCTACGAGTCGCTGGCGCTGCCGCTGCTGATCGTCGTCCTGCTGATCCTCAGCGAACGCGAAGTCAGCCCTCGCGAGACGCTGCGCCAGTGGGCGGCGCCGCTGGTGATCGCGATCGCCGCGATCGTCGTCACCCACCACCTCACCTCCTATGCATTGCTCGTGGTCCTCGTCCTGCTGGCGGCGGTGCTCTGGTACTTCGCCCGCGACTTCTCGGCGCCCAATCCGTGGCCGTTTGCGCTGCTGGCCGCAGTCCTGGTCGCCTTCTGGCTCGCGGTGGTCGCCGGCGAGACCGTCTCCTACCTCTCCAACCCGCTTTCCGAAGCGGCCGAAGCCCTGGCCAACACGATCTCCGGCGAGTCCGCCCCGCGCAGCCTCTTCCAGGGCTCGAGCGACGCCGGGCCGACGCCGATCGGCGCCCGCATCGTGGCCCTGCTCGGGGTGGCGCTGCTGGCCGTCGGCTGGCTGCTCGGACTGCGCCCGACCTGGCGCCGGCACCGCGAGAAGCCGCTGGCGCTGCTCTTCATGCTCGCCTCGCTCGGCTTCTTCTTCGCCCTCGCCCTGCGCCTGGCGCCAGCCGCCTGGGAGACCGGCAACCGCGCCAGCGAGTTCTTTTTCATCGGCCTCGCCTTCGTCGTCGCCGGCGCCGGCCTCGACCGCTTCGGCTGGCCCAGCCGGCGCCTGGCGCCGCTGCTGCTGACCGTCGCCTTCGGCGTCGTCCTCGTCGGCGGCGCGATCTCCGGCTGGCCCTGGGACGCGCAGCTGGCGAAGCCGCTGCGGGTCTCGGCCGGAAGCGGAACGATCTCCTCGCCGCCGCTGGCGCTGGCCGAATGGGCCCGCGAAGAGGTGCCCGGAGGTCGCTTCGCGGCGCCGACCGCCGATGCCAACCTGCTGCTGGTGCCAGGTGAAAAGACGGCGATGGCGGGGTCCAACCCGAACATCGAAGACGTCCTCACCGAACCGCGGCTCGAACCGTGGCAGCTGCAGCTGCTGCGTGAAAACGACCTTCGCTACGTGGTCGCCGACCGCCGTGAAGTCTCCAGCGACGGCCTCCGCGGCTACTTCTTCCCGCTCTCCGGCGCCACCAGCTTCGACCGGCTGTTACCGGCAGGTGCGGTGACCAAGTTCGAGTCGGTTCCCGGAGCGGCGCGGATCTACAGCGACGGCTCGATCTCCGTCTACGACATGGAAGGCAAGCGGTGAGCGAGAACCGCGACCTGACGGTGGTGGCCGGGGCGGCAGTCGCTCTCGCGGCTGCGGCGCTGGCGGTCCCGGTCGAATGGCTGAGCCTGCTGCTGCTGGCGCCGCTGGCGTTCCTGCTTCCCGGCTACGCGATCGTCGCTGCCTGCTTCACCCGCAAGCCGCCTGCCCCGCCCCAGCTCGCCGCGCTCAGCATCGCGATCAGCCTGGCGGTGCTGGCGCTGCTCTCGCTGCCGCTCAACTACCTGGGCGGCCTGACGCCGCTGAGCTGGGCGCTGGGCTTGACCCTCGTCACCCTCCTCGCCTGCGGGATCGCGGTGGCATTCCGGCCGCCGCCTCAGCCCCGCGACAGCGCGCCGCTGCGGCTTCCCAAGGTCGGGCGGCTGAACGCGGCGGTGGCCCTGGCCGGGGTGCTGGCCGCCGCGGCCGCGATCGTGCTCGCCTTCACGCCGCTCTCGGCCTCCCACGCCGAGGGCTTCACGGCCCTCTGGATCCGTCCCTTCGACGGGCCCGCGGGAGCGGGCGTGCGGGTCGGCGTCGGCAGCGAGGAGAAGCAGCCGACCTCCTACCGGCTCGAGGTCCATTTCGCCGGATCCGGGGCGCCGATCGAACGGCGGCTCGAGCTCGAGCCCGGCCAGACCTCGGTCCTGCGCGCGCTCGCGGCGCCGCAGCCGACTCCGGGGACGCCCCGCTTCGTCTCGGCGACCCTTTACCTGGCCGGTCAGCCCAGCCGCGCCTATCGCAACGTCTACGCCTGGGTTCCGGCCGAAGAATCCGGATGAGCGCCGCTGGCGACGAGCTCCGCGTCGACGTCGTCATCGACAACTTCAACTACGGCCGCTTCCTCGCCGCGGCGATCGAGAGCGCGCTCGCCCAGACCCACCCGGTGACCCGGGTGATCGCGGTCGACGACGGCTCCACAGACCACTCGCTGGAGGTCCTGCGTGGCTACGCGGATCGGGTCGAGGTCGTGTTGAAGGAGAACGGCGGCCAAGCCTCGGCGCTGAACGCGGGCTTCGAGCGCTGCCGGGGCGACGTGGTGATCTTCCTCGACGCCGACGACCTCCTCCACCCCGAGGCGGTGGCCCGCGCCGCCGCGGCCCTCGCCGCCGCCCCTTCCGCGGCCAAGGCGCAGCTGCGGATGGAGGTGGTGGACGCCGAGGGCCGCCCGACCGGCGAGCTGAAGCCGCCGCCGCGCCTGCCGATGCCGAGCGGCGACCTGCGCCGGGCCGAGCTGGCCTACCCCTTCGACCTCGCCTGGCTGCCGACCAGCGCCAACGCCTTCCGCACCGAGCAACTGCGGGCGATCATGCCGATCCCGACCGACGGCTACCGGGTCGGCGCCGATTGGTACCTGATCCACCTCTCGACCCTGCTCGGGGGGGTGGCCACGGTCGAGGAGGTCTCCTGCGCCTACCGCGTCCACGGCGACAACAACTACGAGCCGCAGGCGGCCGAGCTCGACCTCGACCACGTCCGCGAGACGATCGGCTATGGCGCCACCACCGGCGCCGAGCTGCTGGCGCTTGCCGCGGGCCTCGGGCTGCCGCACCCGGAGGAGATCCTCTCGGTCGCCGACCTCGGGCAGCGGCTGATCTCGCTCCGCCTCGACCCGGCTCGCCACCCGATCGCCGGCGACAGCCGCTGGAGCCTGCTGCGCGACTCGGTCGCCGCCGCGCGCCGGCGCGACAACGCGGCGCTGCCGCTCCGCGCCGCCTTCGTCGCCTGGTTCACGGCGATGGCGATCGCCCCGCGCCCGCTGGCGAGGCGCCTCGCCGCCTGGTTCCTCTTTCCCGCCCGGCGATCGGCGCTGGGCAGCCTGTTCGGCCGCCTGCAGCGGCGTTGAAGCCTGTGGGCGAACGTCTGCTTTCGACCACCCAACCGGCAGAGCCTGCGCGGCTTGGCGCGTTCGATGCAGGTGCCGATTCCGACCGCGCGCCGCTCCTGAAACCGCGTAGGTTTCCGCCGATGCGAGTCCTCTACGTCATCGGCACCCGGCCCAACTTCGTCAAGACGGCGCCGGTGATCGCCGCGATGCGCGAGCGCCACCCGGACGGCCACCACGTCGTCGTCCACACCGGCCAGCACTACGACCGGGCGATGTCGGAGGTCTTCTTCGAGGAGCTTGGAGTGGCTGCGCCCGACCACATGCTCGAGGTCGGCTCCGGCAGCCACGCGGTGCAGACGGCGCGGACGATGGAGCGCCTGGAGCCGGTGATGGTGGCCGAGGAGCCCGATCTGCTGATCGTCCCCGGCGACGTCAACTCGACCCTAGCGGCGGCGCTGGTTGCGGCGAAGATGGGGATCCCAGTGGCCCATGTCGAGTCCGGACTGCGCTCCTTCGACATGTCGATGCCCGAGGAGGTCAACCGGATCGTCGCCGACCGCTTCGCCGCCTACCTCTTCATGCACAGCGAGGAGGCGGCCGACAACCTGCGCGCCGAAGGAATTCCCGCGGACCGCTACCACATGGTCGGCAACACGATGATCGACACCCTGGTCGCGCTCGAGGACCGCTTCCGGGCGGTCGGCTCGGCCGAGGCCCTCGGCCTCACCCCCGGCCAGTACACGCTGGTCACCCTGCACCGGCCGGCCCTGGTCGACGGCCCGCTGCTGGGCGAGACCGTCGCCCAGCTCGCCGCCCTCTCAGAGCAGATGCCGGTCGTCTTCCCGGTCCACCCCCGCACCCGCAAGATGATGGAGGCGGCCGGCGGCGGCGCCGAGGCCCCCGGCCTTCACCTCTCCGAGCCGCTCGGATACCTCGACTTCCTCTCCCTCCTCGCCGACTCCGCCGCGGTCCTCACCGACTCCGGCGGGATCCAGGAGGAGACCACCTACCTCGGCATCCCCTGCTTCACCCTGCGCGACAACACCGAGCGCCCGGTGACGATCAACGCCGGCACCAACACCCTGCTCGGCCTCGACCCGGCGGCGATCGCCGGCATCCCCGCCGCCCTCGAGTCTCGCCCCGACCGCAAGCCCGAGCCGCCGCCTCTCTGGGACGGCCACGCCGCCGAGCGTATCGCCGACGTCCTCCTGTCCTAAGAGGGACTAGCGAAGCTCCCGCGCCCACGCCTGGCGGCGGCGGACACGGCGCGGCGCGCGCCAGTCGCAGACGTGAGTTTCGCCAGTCGCTCCTAGGCCCCCACCCTCTTTGAAGGGTTGACGTCGGTATGGCGACGTCAACCCTTCAGTCCCGCGCGACTGTCGGCGTAGGCCTGCTCGAAGCGCGGCACCACCGCCTCGGGCGAGAACACGGTGCCGACGCGCTGGCGGGCGGCGGCGCCCATCCGCTCGCGCTCGGCCGGGTTGGCGAAGAGCCGCGCCATCGCCACCGAGAGAGCCTCGGCGTCGCCGGCGGGCAGCAGCAGGCCGGTCTCGCCGTCGACGACGACGTCGGGCAGGCCGCCGCTAGCGGAGGCCAGGACCGGCTTGGCGGCGGCAGCCGCCTCGAGCGCGACGATGCCGAACGGCTCGGCCCAGATCGAGGGGGCGACGGTGAAAGCGCTGCGGCGCACCGCCTCGATCGCCAGCGCGTGCGGTAGCGGCCCGGGCGCGACCACCCCGGGGGCGGCGTCGAGACCGTCGAGGTTGCGCCGCCCGACCATCACCAGCGGCGGCGCCCCGGCGCCGAGCCGGGCGTGGGCCTCGAGCAGCACTCCGGCCCCCTTGTCCTCGCTGACGTCGCCGAAGTAGAGGGCGAAGTCGCCCTCGGGAAGGAAGTCGAGGCGAGGGTCGCCGGGATCGGGCGGCGGCGGTAGCGGCCGCACGAAGTTGGGAATGACGCGGTGGTCGGGCCGCTCGGCGACGCGGCAGAGCTCCGCCACCGCCGAGCTGACCGAGACGAAGAGGTCGACCCGGCGCCGCGCCCAGGGGTCGGCGATCGCGGTGCCGCCGGCGAGCAGCGCCCCTTTCGCCGCGCCGTAGAACTCGGCGGCGTGGCGCAGGCACTTGAGCGGGCCCGGCCCACTGCAGACGGCGCCGTCGAGGAACAGCCGCTTGGTCGGGCAGAGCAGGCCGTAGTCGTGCAGCGAGAGGACCAGCGGCGCCCGGGCGCGACGAGACAGCGGCAGGTAGGAGTCGACCAGCCAGTTGTGCGCGTGGACGACGTCCGGCTCCTCCTCGCGCAGCACCGCGCGCAGCTCCGCGGTCGTCCGCGGGTCGGGCAGCGGCGGCGCGTACCGGGTCGTCTCGTGGGTGGGGATGCCGGGGATCGAGTGGACGCTCGAGCCGAGCAGCCGCACCCGCACCCCGCCTTGGTCGGGCGGCGGCTCGCCCAGCGGCTGGCGCAGGGTCGCGACGACGACCTCGTGACCGCGGCGGGCCAGCTCGCGGCTGAGGTCCTCGACCATGCGCTCCTCGCCGCCGACCACCGGTGCGTAGGTCTGGGCCAGCATCAGCACCTTCATCAGGCGCCCATCGTAAGCTGGCGCCGTGCGGATCCTGATCGTGACCCCGCGCGATCCGCTCGAGCAGGGCGGGGTCGAGCGCCACGTCGCCGCGGTCGCCGCGCGCCAGGCCGCCGCCGGCAACGAGGTGATCGTCCTCTGCGGCGACCCCGCCGCCCGGGCACCGCGCGAGGAGGAGCGCGACGGCTACCTCGTCCGCGCCCTCCCCGCCCACCCCCGCGGCCGCGACTGGTTCCTCGTCCCCGGCCTCTGGCGGGCGATGGCCGCCGCTCGCCCCGACCTCGTCCACGTCCAGAGCTACCACACGCTGGTGCCGCCGCTGGCGATGCTGCGGGCCCTCACCCTCCGCGTCCCCTACGTCCTCACCTTCCACGGCGGCGGCCACAGCTCCGGCCTGCGCAACCGCCTGCGCCGCACTCAGCGCCAGCTGCTGCGGCCGCTGCTGGCCCGGGCCGCCAAGCTGGTCGCCGTCGCCCGCTTCGAGATCGAGCAGTACGGACGCGAGCTGCGGCTGCCGCCCGAGCACTTCGCCCTGATCCCAAACGGCACCGACCTCTCCTTTTCGGCCACCGAGCCGGACCGCTCGGGAGCGCCGACCGTCGCCTCGGTCGGCCGGCTCGAGCGCTACAAGGGCCACCACCGGGCGATCGAAGCCTTCCCCGCCGTCCTCCGGCGCCGCCCTGACACCCGCCTGCTGATCGTCGGCCGCGGCCCCTACGAGGACGAGCTGCGCGGTCTCGTCGCGCGGCTCGGCCTCGGCGAGGCGGTCGAGCTGACCAGCGTCCCCTCCGATCGCCCCGAGGCGATGGCCGAGCTGCTGCGCCGGGTCTGGGTCCTGGCCCTGCTGAGCGAGTTCGAGACCCACCCGATCGTCGCGATCGAGGCGGCCGCCGCCGGCTGTCGGCTGCTGGTCGCCGACCGCGGCGGCAGCCGCGAGCTGGCCGAGGCCGGGCTGGCGCGGGCCGTCCCGCTCGAGGCCGATCCGGAGACCGTCGGCGCCGCGCTCGCCGAGGAGCTGGAGCTGCCGCCGCTCGAGCGCCGGCCCGAGGTGCTCACCTGGGACGAATGCGCTGGACGCCTGATCGAGCTGTATCGCTCGGTCGTCTAGAACAAACGTCCAGTCTCAGGCCGACCGCTGAAAGCCGGAGCCTTCGCGCCGATGGCTTTGCGTGACCTCTTTCCCGCTTGCAAACTCGCTTGCAAAGCCAAATCTCCGCCTCCTCGCAGCCCTCGCCGCAGCCGCGCTCCTGAGCTTCCTCTGGCTCCTCCTGGCGCCCGCGGCCGAGGCCGCCAAGCCGGCCACCACCGGGCGTGCCGCGGTCTCCGAGTCACGCGCTCTGGGCGCCGGGAAGGCGCCGAAGAAGGCTGCTCCGACCTGCGCTCCGCGCAAGACCCTGATCGCCCGCGCCCAGATCAGCAGGGTCGCCCGCCGGGCCACCGCCCGCGCCAGCGCCGCCACTTGCAAGAGCGCGCCGGCCCCGGCGGTCAGCCCCACCACGCTCTACTGGGGCGCCTGGATCGGCAGCCAGCACACCGGCACCGAAGCTCCCTGGGACATGAGTGCGGTCAGCGACTTCGAAGCCGAGACCGGCAAGCCGCTCTCGCTGATCCACTTCGCCTCGCCCTTCGCCGACTGCTCGACCGACCCCTGCTCCTTCTACTCGTTCCCCACCACGCCGATGCAGTCGATCCGCGAACACGGGGCGATCCCCTTCTTCAGCTGGAGCTCGCAGTCGACTCCCTCGAGCCTCTCGGAGCCCGAATTCGAGCTCTCCGACGTGATCTCCGGCCGCTATGACTCCTATATCCGCAGCTTCGCCGAAGAAGCGAAGGCCTGGGGGCATCCGTTCTTCCTCCGCTTCGACTGGGAGATGAACGGCAACTGGTTCCCCTGGGACGAGGGCGTCAACGGCAACAGCCCCGGCGAATACGTCAGCGCCTGGCGCCACGTCCACGACATCTTCAGCGAAGTCGGCGCCACCAACGCGACCTGGACCTGGTGCCCCAACGTCGACCCGAAGGGCGAATACAACGACGTCGGCGCCTACTACCCGGGTGACTCCTACGTCGACTGGACCTGCCTCGACGGCTACAACTGGGGCGGCAGCCGCTGGACCGGCTTCTCCGAACTGTTCGGACCCACCTACCACCGGATCACCGATCAGGTGGCCCCGAGCAAGCCGATGATCATCGGCGAGGTCGGCTCCTCCGAGAACGGCGGCTCGAAGGCCGCCTGGATCTCCGAAATGCTGGAAAAGCTGCCAACCGAATTCCAGAAGATCCGCGGCGTCATCTGGTTCGACAAGTTCGAGGAAGGCGACTGGCCGCTGGAAACCTCAGCCTCCGCGGAGAGCGCTTTCGCCAGCGGCATCAGCAACTCCTCCTACCTGCCGAACAGCTTCGGCTCGCTCGGGAACGGCACTGTCCCGGTGCCGGGCTGAGCCCAGCAGCGCTCTTCCCTAGACTGACCGGCTCCCCGCCGGCGGGGCCCATGCGGAGCCGTCCTTCGAACATCTCGCTGATGCTCGCCCTCGTGGGGTGCCTCCTCCTCCTTGCGCTCCCCGCCACTGCCAGCGCCAAGCGCACCGCCTCCCACCCCCTCTACTGGGGCGCCTGGATCGGCGACCAGATCACCGGCGAAGAACCGCCGTGGGACATGCAGGCGGTGACCAAGTTCGAACAGAAGATGGGCAAGGGGCTGTCGCTGATCGAGTTCTCGGCGCCGCTCGCCGAATGCGGCAGCGGGCCCTGCTCCTTCTCGAGCTTCCCGACCGACGAAATGCAGCGGATTCGCGAATACGGCGCGATCCCGGTCCTCAGCTGGAACACCGGCGCCACTCCGACCAGCACCGAAATGCCCGACTTCCAGCTCGCCGACATCTACCACCACTCATACGACCGCTACCTGAAGGCCTTCGCCCGCGAGGCAGCCGAATGGGGCCACCCCTTCTTCCTCCGCTTCGACTGGGAGATGAACGGCAACTGGTTCCCCTGGGCCGAAGGGGCCAACGGCAACAAGCCCGGCGACTATGTCAAGGCCTGGCGCCACGTCCACGACATCTTCGCTGCCGCCGGCGCCACCAACGCGAGCTGGGTCTGGTGCCCCTACGCCAACACCGAAGGTGCCCTCGGCAAGTTCCCGCGCTACTACCCGGGCAACAAGTACGTCGACTGGACCTGCATGGACGCCTACAACTTCGGCACGAACCGGGTCAACCCCCGCCCCTGGCAGAGCTTCGACGCCCTCTTCCGGCCCACCTACCGGGAGCTGACCGAGAAAGTCGCCCCCGGCAAGCCGGTGATGCTCGGTGAGATCGCCTCCAACGGCCCGGGAGCGCAGAAGGCCAGTTGGATCCGCGGCATGTTCAAGTCGATTGCCCGCAGCTATCCGAAGGTCGGCGCCCTGGTCTGGTTCGACCACTTCGACCGCGGCCTGCGCTGGCCGCTGGAGATCGAACCGGGACCGACCGCGGCATTCCGCGCCGGACTGCGCAGGAATCCCTTCCTGGGCCCCGAATTCGGCGCTCTGGACGAGAGTCCGATCCCGATGCCGCACTGATCCCCGCCAAAGGGTGTTTCGTATGGAGGGTTACCTGAGCCAATGCAAATGACCGCGCCCTCCATCCGATCCCGAGCCCGCGCCGCCACCGCGGCGCTGCTGACGCTGCTCGCGCTGAGCGCGCTGGCCGGGACCGCGCCGCCGGCGCAGGCGAAGGGCAAGCCGATCTACTGGGGTGCCCAGATCGGTCGCCAGTTCACCGGCCAGCAGCCGCCGTGGGACATGAACGCCCTCAAGGCGTTCCAGAGGCGGACCAAGAAGGGCCTCTCGCTGCTCGCCTTCTACGCCCCGTTCGCCGACTGCACGAGCGGCAAGAAGTGCACGATGAACGGCTTCCCGACGGTGCCGCTGCAGGCGGTTCGCGACTACGGCGCGATTCCGTTCCTCAGCTGGAGCTCGGCCTCCTCCGCCGCCACGGTCAAGCAGCCGCAGTACCGGCTCAGCAAGATCATCCATGGCCGCTACGACAAATACATCCGTGAATGGGCCGAAGCCTCGCGCGAATGGGGCCACCCCTACTTCCTCCGCTTCGACTGGGAGATGAACGGCTTCTGGTTCCCCTGGAACGAGGGCGCCAATGGCAACCGGCCGGGCGAATTCGTCAAGGCCTGGCGCCACGTCCACGACATCTTCACCGAAGTCGGTGCCACCAACGCGAACTGGGTGTGGTGCCCGAACATCGCCCTGATCCCGAAGCTCAAGCACTTCGCCAGCCTCTACCCTGGGAACCGCTACGTCGACTGGACCTGCCTCGACGGCTTCAACTGGGGCAACACCCCGAACTCCGCCGGCTGGCAGACCTTCGAGCACGTCTTCGGCTCGACCTACAGGGAAGTGATGCAGATCGCGCCGGGCAAGCCGATGGTGCTGGGCGAGGTCGCCTCCGACGAGCGCGGCGGCTCGAAGGCCAACTGGATCAAGCACGCGCTGGCGGCGATGCCGACCAAGTTCCCGAAGATTCGCGGACTGGTCTGGTTCGACGAACGCTCGCAGGGGATGAAGTGGCCGATCGAGAGCTCGAAATCATCCGAACGGGCGTTCCAGCAGGCGATCGCCAGCAAGCTGTACAAGCCGAACATCTACGCCCGCCTGCTCGGGCCGAAGATCGCGCCGCCAACCTTCGGCCCGCCGCCGACCGAAGCCCCGGCGCCGAAGCCGGTCAGCTAGCTGCGTCGGTGCGCGTGGGCGCCGGGTTCGGCACCGCGGCGATTCGTTCGCTGCTGCTCAGCCGGCGCACCTCGTTGGCGAGCAGGTCAGCCGCCGCCTGCTGCGCCACCCACGGGCGCAGCGTGTGGTCGGTCCCCGGCAGGGTGACGAACTCGACGTTCGGCCAGCGCCCGGTGCGCTCGCGCAGGCGGTCGCGCTCAACCTCGGCGCCGAGCGGCTCTTCGCCGGAGAGCGCGATCAGGACGCTGGTGTTGGTCTCGCGCAGACGATCGAGGTCGGCTTCGATTCCCGCCAGCAGCGAGGACGGCGCCGCCTCGCGGCGGAACGGCCGCGCGATCGTCAGCCGCACCTGGGTCAGCAGCGACAGCAGCAAGCCGCGGATCCGCCGCGCTTCGACCTCGCCGCCGAGCAGTTTCCCCCACCAGTGACGATCGAGGGCGCGGGCGCTCTTGCGCGCTTCGCGCCGGACCAGCAGCTCGTCGTGCCAGCGCAGCGCCCCGGCGTTGAGCTGCACGCAGGCGACCACGCGCTGGTCGGCGACCGCGGTTCGGAACGCCCAGTAGCCGCCGGCGCAGAGCCCGACGAGGATGAAGCGGCGGCCGGCCCCGCGGCGCTCGAGCCAGTCGAGGGCCTCCGCCACCTGCCGCTCGTAGCGCGGCGCGTAGAAGTCGGCAACGCGCAGGTCGCCGGCGGCGTCGCCGTCGGCGTCGCCGATTCCCTCCAGGTCCAGTCGCAGTGAGGGAACGCCGAGCCCGGCCCAGCGGCGACCGGTTTCGACCCAGAGTCGGTTGGGGCCGCTGAGGCGGACCGCGCCGGCGTTGAGGAAGACCGCGCAGAGGTCGCCCTCGTTACCGGTCGCCGGCTCGGCGAGGACGCCGAGCGTGCGGCCCCAGCTCTGCGGCAGCTCGAGCGCGGTCTCCCGCACCTCGGAGCCGCCGGCGCGGAGCTCGAGCGTCGGGCTGGCCGCGACCGTGGGCCCCGGCTCCGGCTCTCCAGCCGGGTCCTCCGCCGGCGCCGCGGCGAGCCAGCGCTCGAGCTCGACCGCGACCTGGTGCGGCAGCACCCCTTCCTCGGGGTGCGAGACGAAATCCCCCCACCCGGGTCCGGGCGCGGTGGTCACCTCGACGCCGCCCTGCTCGAGGCTCTCGACCAGGGCCGGTTCGGGGCCGACGCCGTCGCGGTCGAACAGGATCGCGCGCTCGAGCGCCGTCCCCGGCTGGAGCGCCGGCTGCTGCTGTTTCAGTTCGGCGAGGGTCCCGGGGCTGAGCGCGAAGCCGCCGGCCTCGAGCCAGCCCTCGGGCACCCCCGGGTCGAAGTCCGCGGCGCCCTGGCCGTGCCAGGCCTGCATCATCGAGAAGGCTTTCGTCTCCCGCACGAAGCGGCGGCCACTGCCCGGCGTCCCCCAGAGGGCGAGCGAGGCGATCGGCGCCCCGGCGGCGACCGCCATCATCGCCAGCAGCCCGCCGAGGCCGAAGCCGATCGCGGCCACCCCTGTCGTCTCCTCGGCCTGCGCCAGCCAGGCTGCGGCGGCGATCACCGAGCCGACCCAGCCCGCGACCAGGTTGTCGTCGCTGACCAAGCCGGCGCTGTTGCCGGTCGCCGGCAGGTCGAAGCGCAGCGTTGGCGAGCCGGCGGCGGCGAGCCGGGCCGCCCATTCCCGCCGCACCCGGTAGGAGGCGACGTCGTCCCAGCCCCACGGCGAGCAGAACAGGACCGGCCGTCCCCGGCCACCGTCCTCCCGCTCGGGGGCGGGGTGGAAAACCGCAAAGCTCGCGCTGCTTCCGGAGCCGATGTAGAAGGTGGGGGGCAAGTTGGGTCGATACATGATCGCGCACACCTAAGTAATAGGTGAAGAGCTCTTTCCTTCGAGGTTGACGGCGGTCAGCCCGACGGCGCCCGGCAGCTCCCCGCCGCCCCGGCTGCGCAGCACCAGCCGCCGCTCGGCGCCCGGCTCGACGCAGGTCCACGGCTGCTCGGCGCGCAGGCCGGCGGCCTCCGCTCGCAGGCCCCAGAGGAAGCGTTGCGAGCGGACGCTGAGGACGACGTCGCCGCCAGCGGCCGCCGCGGCGCTCGCCTCGAGCCCGAGCCGCGCCGCCGATTCGGCGCCGGCGGGACGGCCGGCCGGGAAGTGCACTGCTTGCGCCAGCGGCTCCGGGTCGGGGCCCTCGGCCTCGACCCGGTCGAGGCTGGCGACGACGACGTCCTGGGCCGGCGGTCCGAAGCGGTAGGCCCAGGAGAGGTCGGCGAAGCGATCGAGCAGCGCCTCGGCGTCGCGGCTGAGGGCGCCGTGGGGCGCCAGCTCGACCTCCTCGGACGCGGTCCCGACAGGCTGTTCGAAATCGCGGTAGAGGGCCAGCCGCAGCCGCGCCCGCAGCGGCTCGGGGCCGTCGTTGGCGGCGTGGACAGCGAGGCCGCCGAGCCCCTCGTCGGTAATCCAGACGGCGGTCGGCGCGAGCACGCCGCGCAGCCGAGCCAGCGCCTGCTTCGGCGTGCCTGCGGAGTCGACCAAGCCCCAGCCGGCGCCCGGGACGAGGTCGCGCAGCCAGAGGATGAGGCCGCCGCTACAGCCCGAGGCCGCCCGGCGCCACTCGCCGAAGACCGCCGCCATCGCCTCGCCGGAGACGGCGCGCGAGAGCTCGAGATAGCGCTCGTGGTCATAGCGGCGAAGCTCGCCGGCCTCGACCCCGAACAGCTCGCGCAGGTAATGGTCGCGGACGTCGTCGAAGTCCCAGCCAGCGCCGGCGTCACGCGGCACGCCCGCCTTCCAGCGGGGGTGGTGGACGACGACGTGTGCCGGCGCCGCGGGGAGGATCGCCTCGACTCCACTCGGCTCCGGCACGTTGGCAAAGGCCAGGCACTCGCCGGCAAACCGGACCTCGGCGAGGCGGGCGTCGGCGAGCGGCCGCCGGTAGCCGCCGACGCCGTAGTAGTTGGCGATGCCGCGATCGGGCCGGAACGGCAGCTCTCCTCCGCACGGTGACGAAGGAACGTAGATCGCGTCTTCCGCCAGCTCGGCGGTGAGCGTTGGCAGCAGCTCGCCGAACAGCTCGCCGCGGCCGAGCGCTGGGTCGAGGCCGAGCATCGCCACCTGCTGCTCGACCTCGCTGTTCCCGCACAGCACGGCGGTGCTGGGCCGGCCGGCGAGGGCGGCGAGCTGTTCGCGCGCCTCCGCCTCGACCGTCGCCCGGAAGCCCTTATCGGCAATCGGATAGTCGAAGTTGGCGAAGGCGAAGTCCTGCCAGACGAGGATCCCGAGCTCGTCGCAGAGGTCGTGGAAGGCCGCCGGCTCGTAGGCGGCGGTGCCGGGGATCCGAACCATGTTCATGCCGGCGTCGCGAACCTGCTCGAGCGCCTCGCGCAAGCTCGCGGCCGGCGGCGCCAAGCCGACCGGGTCGACCGGCGTCCAAACGGCGCCGCGGGCGAAGGTGGAGACGCCGTTGACCTGGAGGTCGATCCCATCCTCGAGCGGGTCGTGAGCTGCGTCGCGACCCGGTGCCAGCGTGCGGAAGCCGACCCGGCCGGCCGCGATGCCGAGCTCCCAGTCGGCGCCGGCGACCCGCAAGGTCACCTCATGCAGGGCGGGGTCGCCATGGGTGTGCGGCCACCATCGCGCCACCTCGGCGATCCGGACCTCACCCTCGAGCTCGACCACGCCGTCGCCGGCGTCGTTGATCCGCAGCGGGCCCTCGGCTTCGCCGGCGCCGGAGACGACGACGTCAGCCGCGCTCGGCCTCCCCTCGCCGAGCAGCCGCAGGCGCGCCTGCAGCGCCAGCTGGCCGTTGGTGCCGTCGAGCCGCGGCCGCAGCTGCAGCCGCTCGACCGCAAAGGCGCGCCGCCGCTCCAGCCACACCGGCCGCCAGGGTCCGACCGCCGCCGGCCCCGGCGCGAAGCCGGGGCAGCGCCCGAGCAGCATCGTGCGGAAGAAGCGCAGGCCGTTGTCCGCGAGGGCGGTCCGCCACCGTGCCCGCGGCTTGCGCCGGGCCCGCAGCTGCGGCGCCAGCGCCCGGCAGCGAACTGCCAGCTCGTTGCCCGGCCCGCGCAGCCGCGCTCCGACCGCGAGCCCGACGGCGGCGAACATCGACTCGCCGCTGTGCAGCAGCTCGCCGTTGAGGAACACCTCGTGCACCGTCGCCACTCCGCCGAGGCAGAGCACGACCTCCTCCCCGTCCGCCGCCGGG
>DASXFL010000111.1:0-38313 GCA_036489595.1 Solirubrobacterales bacterium | reverse complement strand
GAGCCGATGCCGCCGGCAATCACCGCCGGCACGGTGCCGATCGCGATCGCCACCGCCAGCCGCTGGTCGACCCGCTCGACCGAGCGCTCGCGGCAGGCCGAGACGAAACCTGCGATCAGGCGCACGACCTCCTGACGGAAGTAGACGACGGCGGCGATCAGGGTGCCGGCGTGGAGGGCGACGTCGAAGGTCTTGTTGAACTGATCGTTTTCGATCAGGAAGGTGTAGTCCTGCAGCCAGGGGACGAGGATCAGGTGGCCCGAGGAGGAGATCGGCAGGAACTCGGTCAGGCCCTGGACGACCCCCAGCAGGAGGGCCTCTAGATTCGACACGCGGCGATCCTACGGGTGCGGACCGACGCCGGGACGGTGCGCTAGATTTCGCCCCGTGAAGCGCACCGCAGCCGCCCTGCTCTCCATATTCGTCCTGATGCTGGTCAGCGCCCCCGCGGCGCTAGCCGAGAACGGCGAGGGGTGGGCGGGCAAGACTACGGACAAGACGGTGACCTTCTTCTGCTTCGGCGTGATGGCCTTCTTCGTGATCCTGGTGATCGTGGCCTCCCTGATCCAGGGGAAGCTGGAGAAGCGCAAAGAGCGCCGCCGGCTGGATCTCGAGCGGCTTTCTTAGCGCTTTCGAGGGTCCCGCGAGCGAGCGCGGTGCGGTAAGGCGGCGCTCGGTACTGCCTCCTCTCTCGGCCTGTCGTCGATCGGAGAATTCGGCTTTACGCCCCGCTCGAGCTCCTCTCCTCAGCCGCAAAACGTTCGGAGGCAGTACCGACCACCGCCTTCAACAGTCACGCCCCGGACCCTCGTAAGCTCAAGCCAAGAGCTTGGGGGTCCAAGCGTTCGTGGCACGCCGTCTTGCTTAAAAGCTTCCGAGGGACGGAGGGTGTCGGTGTCTCTCCGAACGTTTTGCGGCTGAGGAGGGGAGCTCCTCCCGGGCGCCAGCAGAATTCTCATTTCGACGACAGGCCGAGAGAGGAGAGATACCGGCGGCCTCCGTCTCAGCACGCTCTGCCTAGACAGGCCCAACTCTAGGAAAGCCTGAACCCAGACAGCAGCCGTTTCTCCGTCTCCCCCTCCACCCGCGCAATCACTTCCACCTTTCCCTCCAACGGCGTATCCCGAATCTTCGTCGCCAGGAGATCATCGACTTGGAAGATCCCGGCAGAGTTGTTCAACTGGATCTCGATCCGCACCGCCCTCTCCTCGCCCGCCTCGATGATCACCTCGTCGATCGCCGCCGCGGAGATCGAATGGATGCCCTCGTGACCGGCCTCGATCGGGATCCGGGTGCGGCCCTGGGCCATGTCGAGCGCGTCGGCGACGCGGACGATGCCGGCCTCGACCGTGTAGGGCTCACCGCGGCGGCGATGGCCGATGATCGCGTGCAGGATCTCGGCGGCAACGATCGTCCGCTCGGGCTGTTTGTAGGAGTGGGCGAGGAGGCGGTCGAGGACGCTGGAGGCGAGCAGGAGCGAGAACTCCTCGTGGTCGGCGCGGTGGATCGACATGCCGACGTCGTGCAGCAGGGCGCCGCCGGCGACGACCACCTCGGCGTCGCGGTCGCGCATCCCGTGGTCGGTCACCATCGCCGGCTCGACCGCCGCCTTGAGCAGCAGCCGCTGCAGGCGCAGGGCGATGTTGAGGACGATCTGAACGTGGACCCAGGAGTGGTCGGACATGCCGAGCCGTTCGGCGTTGACCTGGGCCATGTACCACCAGGTCCGCACCTGCTCGTCGGCATTGACCGCCTCGAGGAAGCTCTCTAGCCGGCGGTTGCCGCGGGTCGGAGCGCGGACGCGGGCCTCGGCGATCGCCTCTCGGGGAGGCTTGCGGCTCGGGCCGGCGGCATCGGGCGCCGGCACCTCCTGCGGCTCGGCTCGCTCCTCGGTCGCCATCGCCGAAAACTGTAGGGGGTGCGGGTGCGGCTCAGCCGCAGACCGGCCAAGGGCTGGAGCCGGAGCGGCTGTAGAGCAGGGCGGCGCGGTAGCTCTGCTCGGCGGCGGAGGCCGCAGCCGGGTCGCCGTGGCCCCCTAGCGATTCCCAGGTTCCCTGGTCGAACTGGTAGAGGCCGCGATAGGTGCCGTCGGAGGAGACCGCGGTGGGGTCGCCGCCGGACTCGCAGGCGGCGATCGATTCCAGCGCCGGCATCGTCACCCCGCCGGGCAGATCGGCGAAGAGCTCTTCGCGGCGGCGCTTCGCAGCCGCGGCGGCGCGCCTTCCCCGTTCGCGTTCGCCCACCTGGATCTCCGCGGCGACTGCGTGGACGACCCGGTGGAAGCGCTCGACCGGCCGCTGCAACGGCGCCAGCCCCACCGGCACGGCATCGCCGAGGCCGACCCACGGTCCGGCCTGGGCCGCAGCGCTGGTGACGAGGAGGACGAGGACACTCACCGCTGCCGCCGCTCCGACCGCAATCGGCAACGTGTGTTTGCCTTTGATGAGCAAGCGCGGAACGAATACTTGCAATTCGCGCGGTTCGCACGCTCGGCGGGCTGCCTGGAAGATTCGTTGCAGAGCGAGGAGAACCGAGGCCGGCGTCGACGACAAGGCGCCAACCGGCAGAATCCCGCCCGTGCCCGACCAGCCGACCTCCCGCCTGCTTCTCGCCTGCCCCGACCGGCCGGGGCTGATCGCGCGGGTCAGCGGCTTCCTCGCCGACTCCGGGCTGAACATCGTCGACGCCGACCAGCACTCGACCGCCGCGGGCCGCTTCTTCATGCGGATGGTCTTCGACGCGGTGCCCCCAGCCGAGCAGGCCGAGCTCGAGCGCCGCTTCGCCGCCGAGGTCGGCGAGCCGTTCGAGATGGAGCACCGCTTCGCCGACTCCGAGCGCCGAAAGCGGGTGGCGATCATGGTCTCGCGCGAAGACCACTGCCTCTCCGACCTGCTCTGGCGCTGGCGCAACGGCGAGCTCGGAGGCGAGGTCGTGGCGGTCGTCTCCAACCACCCCGACCATGCCGACCAGGTGGCGGCGGTCGGCCTTCCGTACCACTTCGTCCCGGTCGAGCCGGAAGCGCGGGTGGAGGCGGAGCGGCAGGTGCTGGAGCTACTCAGCGAGATCGACCTGCTCGTGCTCGCCCGCTACATGCAGATCCTCTCCCAGGGCTTCCTCGACAGCATCGCGGCGCCGGCGATCAACATCCACCACAGCTTCCTCCCGGCCTTCGTCGGCGCCGACCCCTACCGCCGCGCCCACGAGCGCGGGGTGAAGCTAATCGGCGCCACCGCCCACTACGTCACCCCCGAGCTCGACGCCGGCCCGATCATCGACCAGGACGTGACCCGGGTCAGCCACTCCGACGAGGTTCCGGACCTGATGCGGATCGGCCGCGACATCGAGCGCCTGGTCCTGGCCCGGGCGGTCACCGCCCACCTCGACGACCGGGTCCTGCTCGACGGCGAGCGCACCGTCGTCTTCTGAGCGCCTCCCGTGCTTCTTTAGGAACGCGCCATCCGCCGTCAATTAACCTGGCCTGGCGATGAGGGAGCCGCCGGGATCGAACGCGCCCGCCTGGGCACAGGCCCTGAGCTACACGCGCGACCCGCTCGGCTTCACGGTGGTGCGCCAGCGCCGGTACGGCGATGTCTTCAGCGTCAAGTTCCCCTTCTTCGGCCGCATCTACTACCTCGCCGGCCCGGAGCTCGCAAAGGAGGTCTTCACCGGCTCGTCGGCGGTCTTCCACGCCGGCGAGGCGAACGCGACGGTGCTGGAGCCGGCGGTCGGGCCGAGCTCGGTCCTCACCCTCGACGACGAGCCGCACCTGCGCGCCCGCAAGCTGCTGCTGCCGCCCTTCCACGGCGACCGTGTCCGCGTCTACGCCGAGCTGATGGCGGAGACGACGCGGCGCGAGATCGAGCGCTGGCCGGTCGGCGAGCCGTTCGCGCTGCGCCCGCACATGCAGCGGATCACCCTGACGGTGATCCTGCGCGCCGTCTTTGGGATCTCCGAGGAGGCACGGATCGACCGGGCGACGAGGCTGATCGACGCCTTCACGGCGCGGGTCTCGCCGATCACCCGCTTCCCGATGCTGCGCCGCGACCTCGGCCCGGCCAGTCCCTGGCGGCGTTTTGCCGCCGCGCGGGCCGCACTCGACGAGTTCCTCTACGAAGAGATCGCGCTGCGACGGGCCGCCAAGCTGGCGCGGGAGGAGGGCGACGACGTGCTCTCGCTGCTGCTCGCCGCCCGCCACGACGACGGCTCGCCGCTGACCGACGACGAGCTGCGTGACGAGCTCGTCACCGTGGTCGGCGCCGGCCACGAGACGACCGCGACCGCGCTCGCCTGGGGGCTGGAGCGGCTCGTCCACAACCCGGCGGTGCTGGGACGGCTGCGCGATTCGCTGGCGGCCGGCGAGAGCGACTACCTCGACGCGACGGTGCGCGAGACGCTGCGCTCGCGGCCGGTCCTGATCGACGTCGCCCGCAAGCTGACCGCGCCGGCGAGCATCGGCGGCTACGAGCTCCCTGCCGGCACCTTCCTGCTTCCGGCGATCGCCGCGATCCACCACCGCGAGGATCTCTACCCGCGGCCGTACGAGTTCCGGCCGGAGCGCTTCCTCGACGAGGGTGCCGAGAACTACGCCTGGATTCCCTTCGGCGGCGGCATCCGCCGCTGCGTCGGCGCCGCCTTCGCCGAACAAGAGATGCGAGTGGTGCTGGGCGAGATCCTCACGCGGGCGCAGCTGTGCGCGGCCGATCCGAAGCCGGAGCGCGGCACCGTCCGCCACATTACCCTGGCGCCGGCGAAGGACACGGTCGCGGTGCTCAAGCGCCCGCTCGCCGAGCCTCAGGCGGTGGTTGCGGCCTCGGCCTCCTCGGCACCCGCCTGAGCGGACTCCCACTCGGCGTACAGCTCCTCGATCGCCGCCTTGGCCGCTGCGTGGCGCTCGGCGGCGCGCTCGGCCCGGCCCGGGCTCGACCAAGCGGTGGGATCCGCGAGCTCCTCCTCGAGCAGCGCCAGCTTGGCCTCGGCCGCGGCGATCCGCTCCTCCAGCTTCGCCGCCTTCCTCGCCGCCTGCTGGGCGGGCTTGCGGGAGCCCGAGCGGCGCCTGCCGGCCGGCGCGGAGCCCTTGGCGCTCTCGCTCGCGCCCGCTGCCCTCCCTTCCTCGCGTTCGTCGTGCCGGCGCTGGTACTCCGCCCAGCCGCTCTGGTGGCTCGTCAGCTTCCCGTCCTCGCAGACGAGGGTGCGGGTGCCGACCGCCTCGAGCAGCGCCCGGTCGTGGGAGATCAGCAGGATCGAGCCCTCGAACTCGACCAGGGCGTCCTCGAGCGCCTCGCGGCTCTCGATGTCGAGGTGGTTGGTGGGCTCGTCGAGGACGAGGACGTTGGCGCCGGAGGCGACGAGGATCGCCAGCGAGAGTCGCCGCTGCTCGCCGCCGGATATCTCGGAGAGCTTCTTTTCGACCTCCTGGCCGGAGAAGAGAAAGCTGCCGAGGAGCGCTCGCGCCTTCGGTCCCGAGAGTCCGGTCTCGCGCTGGGCGGCGTCGAGCACCGTCCCCTCCCCCGCCGCCGTCTCAGCGTGCTGGGAGAGGTAGCCGAGGCGAACGTTGTGGCCACCCCGGACGCTGCCCGCCGCCGGCTCCCGGCGGCCGGCGAGGGTCTCGATCAAGGTCGTCTTGCCGCTGCCGTTGGCGCCGACGAGGACGACGTGTTCTTCGCGCTCGATTTCGAGGTTGGCGTCGGCGAGCAGGGTCCGCCCCGGCACCTCGATCCTGCCGTTGACCAGTTTCAGCACGATCCGGCCCGGCCGCTCGGGCGGCTTGAAGTGAAAGCGCAGGTTGCGGGTGTCGCGCTTGGTCGCAATCGGGCCGCTCGCCTTTTTCTTCTCGATCGCTTTGACCCGCGACTGCGCCTGGCGCGCCTTGGTCGCCTTATAGCGGAAGCGCTCGACGAAGCGCTCCATGCGGGCGATCTCCGCCTGCTGGCGCTCGATCGCCTTGCCGAGGGCGATCTCGCGGGCGGCCTGCTCCTGGCGCCAGGCGTGCCAGGGGCCGGCAAAGAAGCGGGCGCGGCCGGCCTCGAGCTCGAGCACCGAGGTGCCGACCGCCTCCAGGAACCAGCGGTCGTGGGCGACGAGGACGACAGCCGCGTCGATCCCGACCAGGTAGCGCTCGAGCCACTCCAGCGAGGGGATGTCGAGGTGATTGGTCGGCTCGTCGAGCAGCAGCAGGTCGGGGCGAGCGGCAAGCACGCGGGCCAGCGAGGCGCGGGTCAGCTCGCCGCCGGAGAAGCTCGAGAGCGGGCGCTCGGCCTCTTCGGGGCCGAAGCCGAGGCCGCGGAGGACGGCGAGGACGCCGTCCCGCCAGCGGTAGCCGCCGCCGGCTTCGAGCCGGCCCTGGGCGCCGGCGTAGGCGCTCAGGGTCTCCTCGGAGGCATCGCCGGCGGACATTAGCTCCTCGAGCCGGACCAGCTCGGCCTCGGTGGCGAGCATCTCGGTGCGGCCGGAGAAGACATACTCGCCGAGCAGCCGGTCGGATTCGCGCGGCGGCCGCTGGTCGTGCAGGGCGACCCTCGCGCCGCGCGAGATCGAGACCGTCCCCGAGTCCGGCGCCAGCTCGCCGGCCAGGGCCCTCAGCAGGGTCGACTTGCCGGCGCCGTTGCGCCCGGACAGCGTCATCCGGTCGCCGGCCTCGAGCTTGAAGCCGACGTCCTCGAACAGCAGCTTGCCGCCGACGTAGACGTCGAGCGAGGTTGCGGTCGCGATCGCCATCCTCCCGAGTATGGAGGCTGAGCGGCTGCGGGCGATCCAGGCCCCACCGAAGGAGGGATAGGAGTAGAGCTATTCGCAGTACTTCGAGGCGATCTGCTCGATCGTTCCGGCGGTGCGGGTGGTGCCTTTGCCGATCGCCCTGTCGAGCGCCTTGAAATCGACCTCGGTTTCCGAGAGGCCGGTGCTGGGGAGCCAGTGGAGCTCGCGGCCGGCGAAGCTCATCTCGTCATCGGGGCCGGCGAGGGCGAGGGCCTTCTTGCGGGTGGCGGCAGTCGGCTTCTTCCCCAGCAGGATCACCTGCGGCTTGCCCTTCGACTTCGCGATCGCCTTGGCGTCGAAGGGATCGCGGCCGGCAATCGCGGCGACCTCCTCGAAGCGACGGAGGAAGACGGCGACGTCGTAGCCGAGGCGCCGATCGAGCTCGGCTTCCACTCGCTTCTGCAGCTTCGCCTCGCTCTCGCCCGAGGGGTCGGCGAAGACGACGTTGCCGCTGGCGCGGAAGGTCGCCACCTCCTCCATTCCCATCGCCTCGAAGTGCTTCACCAGCTCCGGGCTCTTGACCCGGCGGTTGCCGAGGTTGATCCCGCGCAGGAAGGCGACGTAGCCGTTCACGCTGGCACCGTACCCCGCTGACGCCGCGGCCCGGGCTCCCGGGAAGCGACCAGCTCCCCGGAGCCCGTGAGATCACGCGAGTCGGATGCTCAGCTCGGACTCGCTATTCAGCGACCAGGTAGAGCGGGTCCGGTTCAAGCACCAGCCATTTGAAGCGCCATTCCGGTTCTTTGGTCGGGCATTTGGCGCCGCCCGCCATGGGTTTCATTTTTTCCTCGCCCGAGATCGTGGCGACCACGCCTCCGATAAAGGTCGAGCTCGTGGGGTTGGTGAAGGTGCAGTTGATTTTTTCGACTTTTTCTTTGCAGACGACGGTGAAGCCGAAGGTCCCCAATTTGCTCGAGCTGATGCTGAAGATGCCGTTTCCGGTTTTGCCTTTTTCGAAGATGCCCTGCCACTGTTCCAGTTCGGCCGCTCCGATGTTCACCGTTTTGACGCTGCAATTTTCGGTCCCGGTGCCGCCGTCGGGAACCGTGCACTGGTCGAAAGTCATCGTCGAGACCCGGGCCGCCACCGTGAGCATTCCCGCGCCGCCGGCGTTCTTGGTTTCCATCACAGCCCGGTTTTCCAGGCAGGAGACTTTGGCGAATTCGGTTTCGATTACCGTGACGCCCAGAGTCGACAGGCTGACTTTGACGACGGTTCCTTTCGGCACTGGGGTCGGACAGGGCGTGACCCTTTCGTGGCAGAGCACCGTCGCCGAGCTCTGCGCCGGCGCCAGCACCAAGACCGCCGCCGCTGCGGCGAGAACCGCGATGCCGAGGACAGACCTTCGTCTCATGAGAACCCTCCCTTTCCCCCGCCCTGTTTTAGAAAGGAAAGTCTAAGTTATCAACTCGAAATGAGGAAATCCTTGGCACGCACCCGAACGATCCCGCCCCGGCTGCGGCCGGGACGGGGCGGGTCTGTCACTGATGGAGGCGCCGAGATTCGAACTCGGATCCGCGGACGCGGTGCGAGGGTCTCTACAGGTTTAGCCGGCGCTTGATTCTCGTCTCCCGGGGTCCGCGCCGGCGGGCACTGCGGGAGATAGAGCCCCTTCGATGTTCCCGCGCGGCCGGGGCGGTCCGCTCGGGTGAGCCCGCTTTCTGAAGCCGGCTGCCCTCCCCGCGGGCGGGAGAGGACCGACTCTCATCGCTTAGTTCTAGCTAAGCGGCGAGGGCGAACTCATGGTCCGCACGTATTGGTTTGTGCCGGGGTTTAACGAGGCCTCCGGCAACCTCGACCTGCAACCGTTCGCACGAGTCGACCACGTCGAAGCCTGTCGCCCCCGTGCTTGCTGCGCATCAAATTGTAGTTTGTCGGGGAGGTGGCCGGCGATGGGCGATAGGAGCTTCGAGGCGATCGTTCTCGGTGCCGGACCTGCCGGCGAGGTCTGCGCGGGCCGGCTCGCCGACGCCGGCTGGCGGGTGGCGCTCGTCGAGCGCGAGCTGATCGGCGGCGAATGCTCCTATTACGCCTGCATGCCGTCGAAGGCCCTGCTCCGTCCCGCCGACGTGCTCGCCGAGGCGCGGCGGATCCCAGGGGTCCCGGTGGAGGAGAGCTCGCGGCTGGACCCGGCGGCGATCCTCGCGCGGCGCGACGAAGCGACCCACGGCCTCGACGACTCGGCCCAGTTGCCCTGGCTGGAAGCGCGCGGGATCGAGCTGATCCGGGGCGAGGGACGAATCAACGGCGAGCGGCGCCTGCAGGTGGGCGACGACAGCCTGACCGCGGAGAAGGCGGTCGTGGTCGCGACCGGCAGCGGCGCCCTGATGCCGCCGATCGACGGCCTCGACGGGGTCCGCGCCTGGAACAACCGCGACGCGACGACCGCCGAGCGGGTGCCGGCGAGCATGATCGTGCTCGGCGGCGGCCCGGTCGGCAGCGAGCTGGCGCAGGCCTGGGCCAGCCTCGGGACCGAGGTGACCCTGGTCGAGGGCGGCGAGCACCTGCTCGGCCGCGACGAGCCTTTCGCCGGCGAGCAGGTCGCTCAGAGCCTGCGCGGCCGCTTCGGGGTCGACGTCCGCCTCGGCGAGATGGTCGAGTCGGTCCGGACCGGCGGCACCGGGGTGGTGGCGACGCTGAGGAGCGGCGGCGAGGTCGAGGCAGAGGAGATCCTGGTCGCGGTCGGCCGCAAGCCCCACACCGAGGGGCTCGGGCTCGAGACGATCGGGGTCGAGGCCGACGAAAACGGCTTCCTCCCCACCGACGACCGTCTGCGGGTCGGCGGCAGCGAGTGGCTCTACGCGGTCGGCGACGTCAATGGCCGCGCCCTCTTCACCCACGTCGGCAAGTACCAGGCTTGGGTCGCGACCGAGACCATGCTCGGCCGCGAGGCCGAGGCGACCGCCGAGCGGCTCGGCTCGCCCCGGGTGACCTTCACCGAGCCGATGGTCGCCGCCGTCGGCAGGACGCTCGAGCAGGCGCGCGAGGACGGGCTCGAGGCCCGAGCCATCGACGTCCCCACCGACGGCACTGCCGGCGCCAGCTTCCAGGGGAGGGGCACCGGCGGCACCTCGCGGATCGTCGTCGACGAGGCCGCCGGGACGATCGTCGGCGCCACCTTCACCGGCTTCGAGACGGCGGATTTCCTCCAAGCCGCGACCGTGGCGATCGTCGGCGAGGTGCCGCTGAGCCGGCTCCGCCACGCGCTAGCGCCCTTCCCCACCCGCAGCGAGATCTGGCTGAAGCTGGTCGAGAGGTGGGAAGCCGGCGAGTAGCCGGAGCGAGCGCGGCTAGACCGAGGCGCGGGCCTTGATCTCGGCGAGTAGGTCCTCGGGGAAGCCGGGGACCTGGTCGAGGTCATCGACCGAGCTGAAGCCGCCGAGCCGCTCGCGGTGGGCGAGCAGGCGGGTCGCCTGGGTGACCGAGAGGTTCTGGGCGCGGAGCTGCTCGAAGGTGACGACGTTGAGGTCGAGCGGCGCCGCCGGCGGCGTCGGCTGACCGGTCTGCGACGAGCCGCCGGGCGGGAAGGGCGCGTCCTCGATCGGGTCCGGACTTGGCGCGGGCGGCTCCGGAGAAGACGGCTCGGGCGCCGGCGCGAGAGGCTCGAATGCAGCGGCCGGAGGCTCGGGCGCGGGAGGCGGCGCGGCGTTCAGCGGCGACATCGTGGGCGGCTCCGGACTGGGCGAGATGGGCGGCTCCGGCGCCCGCGGGGGAGCCGGGGGCGGCGGTGCGAGATCGGCGGGCTGCTGCGGAAGGTCGGCAGCCGGCGCGCCGCCCTGGACCGAGCGAACCACCGCCTGCTCGGCCTCCATCGCCCGCTGCTCGGCCTCGCGCGCCCGCTCCTCGGCTTCCTCGACGCTCCGCTGCATCTCGGCCAGCCGCTGGGCGTGGGCGTCTTCCTCTGCCTTCAGCACCTCGAGTCGTTTCGCCTCCTCGGCGCGTCGCTCGGCTGCCTTGGTCCGCTCCTCGATCTCGCGCAGCCGCGCCTCGGCCTCGACCATCGAGCGCTCGCGCGCCTCGCGCTGCTCCTTCAGCCGCTGTTCGGCGCTGGCAAGATCGAGCGGTGGCGGCACCGCGCCCTCCACCGGAGCGATCGACGCGGCGGCGGCGTCCGGGGCAGGCAGCGGCTGGCTGCCGGAATCCGCTTGCGGCGGCGCCGGCTGCCCTTCGGCGTCGCGCAGGCGGCGGTCGGCCTCGGCCCGGATCCGCTGCTCCTCGAAGCGGACTTCGGCGACCTTGTCGCGGACCCGCTGCTGGGCGGCCGCCGCGTCGTACTCCGGTGGTGCCGGCGTCACCGCCTCGCCGACCGGGGGCGGCGGCACCGAGCCGATCGCCCACGGCTCATCCGCCGCAGGGAGAGGGGGCGCGACCTCGAGCCTCGCGGCCTCCGGGGCCGGCGGCGGCGCGCTTTCGAGCGGCGGCACCGGCTCGATCACGGTCTCGCCGGTCGGTTCTTCGGCGGGCGCGGCGGGCACGGCGCCGGCAGCGTTCGCCTGGGCGTGGGCAGCCCCGCGTTCCATCGCCGCCTGTGCCGCCGCCAGCCGCTGCTCGGCCAGCGCCGCTTCACGCCTGCGCTTGCCGCCGCCGTACTTGATCCCGAAGAATCTCTTCTGCTCGGCCGGCTGGCTCGCCGGCTCGGCAGTCGAGGCTGCCGGTTCGGTCGCCGAGGCTGCGGGCGCCTCGCTACGCCTGGCGGCGCTCTTCTCGAGGCGTTGCTGCTTTCGGCCCTCGACCTCAGTCCGGCGCTGCTCTCGCACCCGCTCGCGCTCGGCGCGCTGCCCCTCGCGCACGCGCTGCCGTTTCTCCTGGCGCGTCTCGCTCGGCGGTCGCGCAGCGGCGACGGGGGCCGGCGATGCCCCGGGCGGCGGCGCGCTCGCCGCGTCACCGACCGGCGGCGCTGCAGCCGCGTCGGAAGGGCCCGCGCCGGCCTTGCCCTTCTTTTCCTCCGCCCGGCGCCGGGTGATGCTCACCACGAGCAACAGCAGGAGGATCGCCAGGACCAGCGCGACGACGAAGTAGACGGTGTGGTCGCTGACGTAGTCACTGACCTTTTCCGGTACCGAGTCAGCGATCGGAGGCAGGGCGCTCGTCAGCATCTCCCCCGCATCCTTACACGCATCGCGGCTGTTGCAAGCAGCGCCGAAGGCTGCAAGTGGACTGACGTTTGAGTGCTGCCCCGCGGCCGCCGGCAGCTCAGCGCATCCGCCCCTTGAACTCCCGTTCGACCTCGCGGCGGACGTCGCGGTCGGCGATCTCGCGGCGCCGGTCGCGCCCCTCCTTGCCCCGCGCCAGGGCCAGCTCGACCTTCGCCCGCGGCCCCTTGAAGTAGATCCGCACCGGCACCAGGGTCAGGCCTTTCTGCGCCGTTTTCCCGACCAGTCGCTCGATCTCCTCCCGGTGCAGGAGCAGTTTCCGCGGTCGCGTCGCCTCGTGCGCGTCGGCGGTCGCGAACTCGTACGGCGGGATGTGGAGGTTGCGCAGCCAGACCTCGCCGCGGTCGACCACCGCATAGGCGTCGGTCATCTGCGCTTTGCCGCCGCGCAGCGCCTTCACCTCGGAGCCGGTGAGGACGATCCCCGCCTCGAGCCTCTCGACTAGCTCGAATTTGTGCCGGGCGCGGCGGTTGGTGACCACGTCGCCGGAGGCCGCCTCGCGGCGCTTCTTCGTCTTTTTGGCCACAGGAGAGCCTAGACAGCCAGCTGCAGGTCCGAGCGGCCGCGCTCGGCGTCGACGCCGGTCACCCGCACCCTCACCGGATCGCCGAGCCGGATCGCGCGGCCGCCCTCGCCGCGGCCGACCAGCGCCACCTCGGCCCGGTCGAGCTCGTAGCGCTCGCCGGGCAGCGTCCGGGCCGGCAGCATCCCCTCGTAGACGTCGCCGAGCTCGCCACCGAAGGCGACGAAGGCGCCGGCTCGGATCCCCCCGGAGACCTCGCCCTCGAAGGCCGCGTCGAGGCCGCGCTCGCCGAGCTCGCGCTCGAGCAGGTGGGCGGCGCAGACGTCGTCGGCCTCGCGCTCGATCTTCGCCGACTCGCGCTCGCGGGCCGAGGAGTGGGCGGCGGCGTCGCGGCAGGTCCGCAGCGAGGGCGCCTCCTCCCCCTCCCGCAGCGCCGCCAGCAGCGCCCGGTGGACGACCAGGTCGGGGTAGCGGCGGATCGGCGAGGTGAAGTGAACGTAGGCCTCGCTGCCGAGCCCGGCGTGGCCACTGTTGCGCTCGCTGTAGGCGGCCTGCTTGAGGGAGCGAAGGACCAGCGACACGTAAGCCTGGCGGCCGTGGCCGCGCCGCCGCGCCTCGCGCAGCGCCAGCCGGCTCGCCTCCGCCGCCACCGCGCCGGCGCTCCGCGGCGAGAGGCCCTGGCCGAGTGGCGGGGCCGGGATCCCGAGCGCCGCCAGCTGCTCGAGCAACCGTTCGATCCGCGGCGGGTCGGGCTGCGGGTGGACGCGGTAGATCGCCGGCACCCGCCGCGCCGCCAGGAACTGGGCGACCTGCTCGTTGGCGAGGATCATCAGCCGCTCGATCAGCCGGTGCGACTCGGTCTGCTCGACCCGCCTCGCTTCGGTCGCTTCGCCCTCAGCGTCGAAGGCGAACTCCGGCTCGGCCGATTCGACCTGGAGCTCGCTGCCGCCGCGCTGCTCGCCGAGCGCGGCGGCGACCTCCCGCGCCGCCGCCAGCGGTTCGGCCACCGCCGCGGGCGGCGCCGCGCGGCCGGCGAAGATCCCGTCGAGCTGGTCGTAGTCGAGGCGGGCGTCGGAGCGGATCAGGCTGCGGTAGAAGCGGGCCGAGAGCGGCCGGGCGCCGGGGCCGAGCTCGATCTCGGTCGTCACCGCCAGCCGCTCCACTCCCGGTGCCAGGCTGCAGGCCTCGTTCGAGAGCGCCGCCGGCAGCATCGGCTCGACCGTTCCCGGCACATAGGTGCTGTTGGCGCGGCGGCGCGCCTCGAGGTCGAGCGGCGAGCCCGGCCGCACGTGGGCGGCGACGTCGGCGATGTGGATCCAAAGGCGGAAGCCCTGGCCCTCGCGCTGGGCCGAGACGGCGTCGTCGAAGTCACGGGCGCTGGCCGGGTCGACGGTGAAGGTGGCGAGCTCGACGAGGTCGCGGCGCCCGGTCGGCAGCCGCTCCGCCTCGGCCGCCGCCCGCCGCGCCTCGTCCTCGAGCGCCGGCCGGAAGCCACGGAAGCCGAGCTCCTGCGCGAGCAGGTCAGCGACCGCCTGGCGCGCAGTCGGCCGTTGGCGCTGCCGAGGTTCCCGGGGCCGCGCTCCGCGGCGCCGCCCCGTCAACCTCCGACCTTGCCCCGCAGCACCTGCAGCGCCCGCGCCTTCTGGTTGTCGGCCCTGCCGTGGAGCTCGAAGGGGATGCGCACCTCCGGGTGGATTCCGTGCGTTTTCGCCAGGTTTTCGCCGTTCGGCGTGAAGTATTCGCCGACCGTCATCTTCAGGGCACCGCCGTTGGAGAGCGAGTGCTCCTCCTGGAAGACGCCCTTGCCGTAGGTCGTTTCGCCGGCCGTGGTCGCGTTGCCGTCGTCGGCCAGCGCCGCGGTGAGGATCTCCGCCGCCGAAGCGGTGCCGCCGTCGACCAGCACCACCAGCGGCTTCGCCGGCAGGTTGCCGCCCTCCGCCTCGCGCGTCGTTTCCCCCTGCGTCCGCGATTTGGTCGAGACCACGACTTCCCCCTTCGGCAGGAAGATGCTGGCGCTGAGCACCGCCTGTTCGACCAGCCCTCCGGGGTTGTCGCGGAGGTCGAGGAGGATCCCTTCGGCGCCTTCTTCCTCGACCTTTTCGACCGCCCGCTTCAGCAACTCGCCGGAGCCTTCGCTGAACGAGAGCATCCGCACGTAACCGAGCTTGGCGCCGTCCACCTCTTCCAGCCTGTGGCTGACGTTGGGCAGGCTGACCTCGGCCCTGGTCAGGGTCAGCTCTCGCGTCTTCTTCGTCTTCGGGTCGAGCACGCCGATCGTTACCTCGGTCCCTTCCGGGCCCTTGATCTTCTTGGTCGCCTCGGTGCTGCTTTCGCCGGCGATCGAGTGCCCTTCGACCGAGACGACGATTTCGCCGACCCCGACCCCCGCTTCCGCCGCCGGCGAGCGCGGGAACACCGTCGCCACCTTCAGCCCCTGCTTGACCGTGGTCACCGAGAGCCCGATCCCCGAGAACTGCCCTTCGATCTGCTGGTTGAAGCTTTCGATGTTTTCCGGCGAGAAGTATTCGGTGAAGCGGTCGTGGTTGCGGCGGCGCAACTCGCGCACCATCCCCTGCAAGGAGGCGTTGCCGAGCTCGATCGGCCCGGTCTTGCGCCAGTAGTTGCCTTCGAGGATTTCCGCCGCTTCGGCGCTCAGCCCGCCCGGTTCGTCGACGAACGTTTCGCGGGCGAAGCCGGGGAGCACGCTGGGGTGACCGCCGAGCCAGAGCCCGGCGCAGAGCAGCGCCACCAGCGCCACGGCGAAGGCGACCGCTGTGCGGAACCTCACCGGTGCGGCCCCGGGAGTCTCAGACCTTGAGGAAGCGGCGCAGGGTGATTCCCGACCCCAGCGTCGAGACCAGTACGGCGGCCGCGAAGAGGATCGCGATCAGCGCCGGGAAGGTCAGGGTGCTGCTGTTCTGAGCCGCCAGGAACGAGAAGGAGCTGCTGAGCGGATCGACGATCGTGAGCTTGCCCAGCCACAAGATCAGTATGGCGACCAGGCCGCCGATGAAGCCGACGATGACCCCCTCGATCATGAACGGCCAGCGGATGAACCAGCGCGTGGCCCCGACTAGTCGCATCACCTCGACCTCGCGGCGGCGGGTGAAGATCGAGAGCCGGATCGTGTTGCCGATCAGCATCAGCGAGGCGAGTACGAGCAGCGCCGTGATCACGGTGAGGACGATTTTCAACGCGCTCGTCACCTTCTCGATCTGCTTCGAGGCGTCCTGGCGTTCGAACGGTTCGCCGACGATCGAGGAGATCGGCTGCGCCTGGCCGTTGGCGGCGACCGGGTAGATCGCGTGCTTGACCGCTTCCAAATTGGAGGCGTCGTCGGGGGTGATCCGGAAGCTCGCCGGCAACGGGTTTTCGTGTAGCTGCGCGGTCAGTTCGCGGCTTTTTTCGGCGCCGAGCGTCTGGCGCAGTTCGTTCAGGGCCTGGGTCTTGGTGATGAATTCGACTTTGGCGACGTGCGGAACTTCGACCAGCTGATCGCGCAGCTGGCGGATTTCCGGCATCGTCGCATCCGGGTAGACCGGGACCTGGAAGTTGAGCTGGCCGCGGACTTCGTCGCTCTTCGCCTGGGTCGTCTGGAAGATCGGGATCAGGACGCCGAGCAGGACCACGGTGACCACCGTGGTGATGATCGCGGCGACGCTGGGGGCGCCGTTGCGGCGCATCGCTCGCAGCGCCTCCTGGATGAAGAAGATGATGCGGCCCATCGACTAACGGAGGGATTCGTAGTCGTGGCCATGGCCGTTGGTCTGGCCCTCGGGGCCGACGCCCATCTCGGCCCGCATCCGCATGCCGAATTCGGTCGTCGACTCCTCCGTGTAGCCGCCGGAGACCTCGTCGCGGACGACCCGGCCCTCGTAGAGCTCGACCACGCGGCGCTGCATCGAGTCGACCATCTCGCGGTCGTGGGTGACGACGAGGACGGTGGTGCCGGTCTTGTTGATCCGGTAGAGCAACTGCATGATCCCGATCGAGGTGACCGGGTCGAGGTTGCCCGAGGGCTCGTCCGCCAGCAGCAGCGGCGGGTGGTTGACGAAGGCGCGGGCGACCGAGACGCGCTGCTGCTCGCCGCCGGAGAGCTGGTCGGGGTAGCTGTGGAGCTTGGTCGAGAGGCCGACCAGGCGCAGCGTCGACGGCACCTGCTCGCGGATTTCGGCGCGGCTGGCGCCGATCACCTGCAGCGCATAGGCGACGTTGTCGTAGACGGTGCGGTTGGGGAGCAGCTTGAAGTCCTGAAACACGGTGCCGATGTTGCGCCGCAGCTGCGGGATCTTCTTCTCCGACAGGGTGCCGATGTCGCGGCCGGCGATCCGGACCGAGCCTTCGGTCGCCGCCAGCTCGCGGATCAGCATCTTGATCAGCGTCGACTTACCGCAGCCGGTGGGGCCGACGAGGAAGACGAACTCGCCGCGGCCGATCGCCAGCGAGACCCGGTCGAGCGCCATGTGCCCGCCCGGGTAGACCTTGGTGACCTCGTTCAGCTCGATGATCGGGGCGCGGCGGCCGCGGGTGCGCGGCGGCTCCGGGCCCTGCTCCTTGTTCTTGCGTCGTCTCGCCATCGGGGTGCAGCCTTCTGCAAAGGAAGAGTGACTCCTGCGCCTCCTCGACCGCGCAAGAACGCGCCCAAGCGAGGTGAGCGAAATCTTAGCGAAGTGTTAGTGATCGTTTGCAATTTCAGTCGCGCTTCGCTGCCGACCCACTGCGGCGTCGCCAGCAGCACCGCGTCGAACTCGCGCGCGTGCAGGGCATCGCCGAGGGCGGCAGCGCAGTCGGCGTCGCCGACGATCGCCTCGCGCAGGTCGAGCCCGGCGTCGCGCAGCGTCCGCGCCGCCCGCTCGGCCCGGCTCAGCGCCTCCGACCAGCCGGCGGCGAGGTCGGCCACCCCGGCGCTCTCGCAGGCGGGCAGCGCCGGCACCAGCAGCGTGTAGGCGACGGCGCGGCCGCGGGCGTGGCGCCGCAGCTCGGCAACCAGCCGCGGGTGCTCGGCGGTGCGGGCGGCGACGACCAGCGTCTTCCGGTGATCCTCTGTCTCCATCTCGGCCTCCTCGGCGGTGGTTGGAAGCTCCTTCGCGGAAGCTCCCCACCACCCTCCCCCCGCACCATGACCCGGCGCTAAAGGGCGGCTGAGAGTTCTCTAAGAGTCAGGCGTTCGTCGTTTGTTGCCCATACGACAACAAACGACGAACGGCGGCGCTAGCCGATCGCGACCATGCGGTCGATCGGGACCTTGGCGCGGGCAGCAACGTCGGGGGCGACCGAGACCTCGAACTTCGTCTCCGCCAGCGAGTCGCGGAGCTTCGGCAGGGTGATCATCTTCATGTATTTGCAGAAGGCCATCCGGTTGGCCTCGATCAGGTTCGCCCGCGGCGCCGCCTGCTGCAGCGGGTAGAGCATCCCATTCTCGGTGGCGACGATGAACTCGCCGTCGGGGTGGGCTTCGACGTAGGACTGCATGCCCGAGGTCGAGAGCATGTGGACGCCCTCGGGATCGATGTCGCCGGCGGCGACGTACTCCATCGCCTGGGTCGAGCAGCCGCACTCGGGGTGGATCAGGAGCTCGGCCTCGGGGTTTTCGGCGCGGGTGCGGGCGATGTCGTCGGGGCGGATGCCGGCGTGGACGTGACACTCGCCGTCCCAGACGTGGAAGCGGGCGCGCCGCTCGGGGTCCTCGCGAAGGCCGGTCTCGCGCTCGACGAAGGCGCCCAGCCACATGTCGGGGCCGAACAGGATCTCGGCCTCGGGCCCGCGCTCGTCCCAGATGTGCTCGACCACCGAGACCGCGTTGGAGGAGGTGCAGCAGTAGTCGGTCTCCGCCTTCACCTCGGCCGAGGTGTTGACGTACATGACGACGACCGCACCCGGGTGCTCGGCCTTCCAGGCGCGCAGCTGCTCGGCGGTGATCGAGTCGGCGAGACTGCAGCCGGCGTCGAGGTCGGGGATCAGGACGGTCTTGTCCGGGGAGAGGATCGAGGCGGTCTCGGCCATGAAGTGGACGCCGCAGAAGGCGATCGCCTCGGCGTCGGTGGAAGCCGCCTGGCGGGAGAGGCCGAGCGAGTCGCCGAGGTAATCGGCGACGTCCTGGATCTCCGGCAGCTGGTAGTTGTGGGCGAGGATGACGGCGTTGCGCTGCGCTGCGAGCGCGCGGACCTCCTCGCTGAGCTCACCGATCTGCGCGGGCGTCAGCTCGGGTGCCAGGCTGGGTTGGATCGTCGGGAGCTCCTGCATCAGCAGCCCTTCCTTTCCTGATGTTCGCCGGCAGCCCTGCGAGGACGAGGCCGGTCGAATGAACGTAGAAGGCAGTCTATTTGATCGGCGCGGCCGGCCTCTACGCTCCCCCCATGCCCGAGCTGCCCGAGGTCGAGATCGTCACCCGCCGCACCGCCGCCGCGATCCGCGGCGCCGAGGTCGAGTCGGTGCTGGCCCCGGGGATGAACGTGATGAAGACCTTCGACCCGCCGCTCGAGGCGCTGATCGGCCGCGAGGTGACCGGAGTGCGGCGGATCGCGAAGATGCCGGTGGTCGAGCTCGGCGACCTCTCGCTGCTGATCCACCTGATGTCGGCGGGGCGGCTGCGGGTCTTCGACAAGCGCGCCTCGCTCAAAGACCGAGCCTCGCGGGTGCTGATCCGGCTCGCCGACGGACGTGAGCTGCGGTTGCGCGAGTTCGGGACCAAGCAGCGAGCCTGGGCGAAGCTGTTGCCGAGCGCGGCGGTCGCCGCCGACGAGATGGTGGCGACGCTGGGCCCGGAAGCGTGGCCTCCGCCGCCGCTGGCGGAGCTCGCAGCGGCGATCGACAAGCCCCGCCACCTCCACCCCCTCCTCCGCCACCAGAAAGACATCGCCGGGATCGGCCGCTCCTGGGTCGACGAGATCCTCTGGGAGGCGCGGCTGTCGCCGTTCAAGAAAGGCAGCGAACTGGGCGGCGAGGAGGTCGAGCGGCTGCACGCCGCGCTGCACGTGCTCGGCGACGCGATCGACCACTACGAGCAGACGATCGGCCCCGAGGTCCCCGACAAGGTGCCGATGCCGCTCCAGATCCACAAGCGCGAGGGCGAGCCCTGCCCACGCTGCGGGACGACGATCGAGGCCGTCTTCTTCTCCGAGCACCAGATGAACTACTGCCCGCAGGAGCAGACCGGCGGCAAGGTGCTCAAGGACCGCCGGCTCTCGAAACTGCTGAAGTGATGCGTTCGCCCTTTGTCGCCCTCTGGGCTACAAGCGGCGAACGGACGACGGCGCCGGTTTGATGGAGTAGCCAGATGAAGTCCTTCCCCCTCTCGATCCTCGACCTCGCCGCGGTCGGCCGCGAGGAGACGATCGCCGAGAGCTTCGCCGGTAGCGTCGAGCTGGCGCGGGTGGCGGAGCGGGCCGGCTACCAGCGGGTCTGGTACGCCGAGCACCACAACATCCCCTCGATCGCCTCCTCGGCGACCGCCGTCTTGATCGCCCACATCGCCGCCGAGACCGAGACGATCCGGCTCGGCGCCGGCGGCGTCATGCTCCCCAACCACTCGCCGCTGGTGATCGCCGAGCAGTTCGGAACCCTGGCCGAGCTCCACCCCGGCCGCATCGACCTCGGGCTCGGCCGCGCTCCCGGAACCGACCAGGTGACCTGGCGGGCGCTGCGCCGCGACCCGCTGGCCAGCGACCGCTTCCCCCAGGACGTGGTCGAGCTGCAGCGGCTGATGAGCGACCAGAGCCCGCTGCCGGGCATCCACGCGATCCCCGGCGAGGGCACCCACGTCCCTCTCTACATCCTCGGCTCCTCGCTGTTCGGCGCGCAGCTGGCGGCAGAGCTCGGGCTCCCCTACGCCTTCGCCTCGCATTTCGCGCCGCAGGCGCTGTTCGACGCGATCGCCGTCTACCGCAAGAGCTTCAAGCCATCGCAGCAGCTGCAGGCGCCGTACGTGATTGCCGGGGTCGGCGCGATCACTGCCGAGAGCGCCGAGGAGGCGGCCGAGCAGATGGAAGCAACCCGGCGGGCCCGTGCCCGCAACATCTTCAGCCGGGGCGACCGGCGGCTGACCAGCGAGGAGGTCGACGCGGTCCTCGCCTCGCCGCGGGCGACGGTGGTCGACGAGATGCTGACCTACACCGCGAGCGGCACCGCCGAGGACGTCGCCGCCTACCTCGAGGGCTTCCGTGAGCGGACCGGCGCCGAGGAGCTGATGACCGTCCACTACGCGAGCACGGCGGCCGGCCGGGTGCGCTCGGTGGAGCTGCTGGCCGGCGCGGTCGACCCCGCCGGCACCGCGGCGTAGCTAGGCGATCTCCAGCAGCAGGCTGAAGTCGAGGTTCGGGGCCGAGTGAGTGAGGGCGCCGACCGAGATGAAGTCGACGCCGGCCTCGGCGACCACGCGGACGGTCTCCAGGGTGACTCCGCCGGAGGCCTCGAGCGAGGCGCCACCGGCGCCGCCGGCGTGCCCGTCGCGCAGCGCCACCGCGGCGGCGATCGTCTCCGGGTCCATGTTGTCGAGCAGCAGCCGGTCGGCGCCGGTGCCGAGCGCGTAGGCGGCCTCGTCGAGGTTCCGCACCTCGACCTCGACCGCGAGGTCCGGGTACTGGTGCCGGGCACCGTGGACGGCCCGGGCGAGGCTGCCGGCGAGAGCGATGTGGTTCTCCTTGATCAGGATCGCGTCGTAGAGGCCGAGCCGGTGGTTGGTGCCGCCGCCCGCCGCGACCGCCGCCTTCTCGAGGTTGCGAAGGCCGGGCAGGGTCTTGCGGGTGTCGAGGATCGTCGTCCCGGTGCCGGCAACCGCCGCGACGTAGCGGGCGGTCAGGGTGGCAATTCCGGAAAGATGGCCGAGGAAGTTGAGCGCGGTGCGCTCGGCGGCGAGCAGCGAGCGGGCCGAGCCGTCGGCGACGAGGACGTCGGCCGGGACCTCCTCCTGCCACTTGCCCTCGGCGATCAGCGGCTCGATCTCCTCGACCCCGGATTGGCGCATCGTCTCCGCCACCGCCTCCAGCCCGAAGACGACGCCGGGCTCTTTCTGGACGATCCGCGCCCGCGCCCGCGCCTCCTCGGGGACGGCCGCGCGCGAGGTGACGTCGCCGCCGCCGAGGTCCTCGGCCAGGGCCCGCGCCACCGTCTGCTCCAACGCCTCGCCGGGGGTCGCGGCCATCGTGCCAGCCTAGAGAGGCGCGCCCCTGGGCGATCTCACGTTCGCGAGCGCCGGCACGTTTAATCCACAGAGTGCACGCGCTGCCGCCGTTCCAGACCCTGCTCGACGATTATGCCGACGACGTGCTCGGTCTGCTGCGGGGCGCGGTCGGCCGGGGTGACGCCGAGGACGCCTTCCAGGAGACCTTCCTGGCGGCGCTCCGGGCCTATCCCGAGCTGGAGGACCGGCGCAACCTGCGCGGGTGGCTGCTGACGATCGCCCACCGCAAGGCGATCGACCAGCACCGGGCCCGCGGCCGGCAGCCGCTGCCGGTGGCCGAGGTCGAGGAGGTAGTCGATGCCCGGATGGAGCCGCTCGACGGCCCCGTCCCCGACGACGGGATCTGGGAGCAGGTGGCGGCGCTGCCGCCGAAGCAGCGGGCAGCGGTGACGCTGCGGTTCGGCAGCGACCTCCCGCACGCCGAGATCGCGGCGGCTCTCGGCTGCTCGCCGGAGGCGGCGCGCCGCAGCCTGCACGAGGGACTGGCGAAGCTGAGAAAGGAGCTGGCATGACCACCACGACCGCGAGGGCGATCGACCGATTCCGCAAGGCCGCAGCCGCCGAGGGGCTGCTCGACGTCACCTACGCGACCGCCGACTCGCCGTTCGGGACGCTGCTGCTGGCCGCGACGTCGCACGGCCTGGTCCGGGTCGGGCTGCCGAACCAGGACCGCGATGCCCTGCTCGAGGAGCTGGCGGCGAAGGTCTCGCCGCGAGTGCTGGAGGCGCCGGCCCGCCTCGAGGAGGCGCGGCGCGAGCTCGACCGCTACTTCGGCGGCGATCTGCGCAGGTTCGAGCTGCCGCTCGATTGGACCCTCAGCCACGGCTTCCGGCGGCGGGTGCTGGAAGGGATCGCGACGATCCCCTACGGCGAGACCCGCACTTACACCGAGATGGCGACCGGTGCCGGCAACCCGCGCGCGGTCCGCGCCGCCGGCTCGGCCTGCGGCAGCAACCCGATCCCGCTCGTCGTCCCCTGCCACCGGGTGCTGCGGTTGAGCGGCGCCCTCGGCGGCTACGCCGGCGGCCTTGAGATGAAGGAGTCGCTGCTCGCTCTCGAGGCACGGCGGGCGCGCGACTAAAGCTCGCCCTCTGCGCTCCCGATAGAGGGACGTGGACCGCCTCCGCTGGCTTGCCGCCCTCCTCGTCGCCACTCTCGGCTTGGCCCTGCTCGGCCCCGCCGGCGCCGCTGCCGCCCGCGGGCTGCCGGTCGCTGCCGCCTCCGCCGCCTTCGATCCCTTCGAAGCCGAAGAAGAAGAAGGCGAACTCGAAGGCGAAGAAGAAGCCGGGGAGGAGGAAGCCGGGGACGAAGCCGACGAACCGGACGAGTGCGAATTCGCCAACGAAGCGCTCGAAGAAGCCTGCGAAGAAAAGCTCGAAGAAGAGGAACTGGAAGAGGCCGAAGCCGAAGAGTGCCGGCTGGAAAGCGCCGAGGCGACGGTCGCCGCGGTCCCCGGCCGCAACCAGGTGCGGCTCAGCGTCCGCTACCGGACCTTCGAGCCGAGCGCGGTCGAGATCGCGCTCGGGCTGCACGGCGGCAGAGGCTCGCTCGCCCTCGGCACCGAAACCGCCCGCTTCGGCCACAGCGGCATTTTCCACAGCACCCAGACGCTGACCAACGCGCAGATGGCAGAGGCGATGGCGGCACGGGAATTCACCGTCAGCGTCCACGCGCTCAACACGCCGGGGTTCTGCGGCGAGCTCTTCGAACGTCACCTGACCGCCCGCAAAGGCGCCGGCGCCGGCCTGCAGTGGTCGGACCCGACCGCCGCGAGGCGGGCCAAAGCCTCCCGCGCCCACTAGCGGCGCCGGCCCCGCCCGACGCGGGCCTAGGCCCGCCGGACGCGGCCTACAGACCCAGCGTCCGCCTGGTCCAGGCGGACGCCTCGGCGAGCGCCGGCGGATCGATCTGGTGCCCAGCCTCGGTCTCGACGTAGGCGACCTCGATCCCGCCTTGCTCGAGCAGGTCGCGGGCGGCACGGCCGAACTCGACCCCGATCACCGGGTCGCGGTCGCCGTGGGCGACGAAGGCGCAGGTCGAGGGACGGTCGGCCAGCGAGGGCTCCCAGCCGGGCACCGCCGGCACGAAGCCGCTGAAGGCGAGGACGCCGGCAACCGCCGGCCGGTCGCCGCTCCAGCCGAGCCCATGGCTCATCACCGCTCCCATCGAGAAGCCGCCGAGCACGGTCCGCTCCGGGCCGATCCCGGTCTCCTCCCAGAGCCGGTCCTGAAGCGCCGCCAGCGCCGCGCGGGCGGTGAAGAAGGTGTCGGGATCAGGGCGGCCGACGCGTGGCACGGCGTACCAGTGGTAGCCGGGCCAGCCGGGGATCTGGAGCGGGCCGCGCGGGGCGACGACGAGCAGGCGCCGCTGCGGGTCGAGGGCGTCGCCGAGCGGGATCAGGTCGGTCTCGCTCGTGCCGCGGCCGTGGTGGAGGACGAGCAGCCCCTCGGGAGCGCCGGCCGCTTCTCTCTCGACCGCCACCAGCGGCGCCCCGATGGCTCCCGGCGCCTCCATCTAGCCCGCCGCGGCGGCGGCGGTCTTCTCGAGGTAGTCGCGGACGAAGCCGTCGAGGTCGCCGTCGAGCACCCGCTGGACGTCGCCGACCTCGTGCTCGGTGCGGTGGTCCTTGACCATCGTGTACGGGTGCAGCACGTAGGAGCGGATCTGCGAGCCCCAGGCGACGTCTTTGACCTCGCCGCGCGCCTTCTCCAGCTCTTCGGCCCGTTTGCGCTCCTCCAACTCGATCAGCTTCGAGCGCAGCAGCTGCATCGCCACCGCTTTGTTCTGGGTCTGCGAGCGCTCGTTCTGGCACTGGACGACGATCCCGGTCGGGAGGTGGGTGATCCGCACCGCCGAGTCGGTCTTGTTGACGTGTTGCCCGCCGGCGCCGGAGGCGCGGTAGGTGTCGATCCGCAGGTCCGAATCGTCGACCTCGACGGCGACGTCGCCCTCGACCAGCGGCCCGACGTCGACCTGGGCGAAGCTGGTGTGGCGGCGAGAGGAGGAGTCGAAGGGGCTGATCCGGACCAGGCGGTGAACGCCGCGCTCGGCGGCGAAGAGGCCGTAGGCGTTCTCGCCGCGGGCGATGAAGGTGGCCGACTTCAGCCCCGCCTCCTCCCCCGGGGAGGCCTCGGCCATCTCGACCTCGAAGCCGCGCCGCTCGGCCCAGCGCAGGTACATCCGCAGCAGGATCTCGGCCCAGTCCTGGGAATCGGTGCCGCCGGCGCCCGCGTGGACGGTGACGACGGCGTCGCCGGCGTCGTACTTGCCGCTGAACAGGCGCGCCTCTTCGAGCTCGGCCAGCCGCGCCTCGACCGAGCTCAGCTGCGAGTCGAGCTCGGCCGCGATCTCCGGGTCCTCGTCGGCCAGCTCGGCGAGGTCGCCGAGGTCGGCGACGTCGGACTCGAGGCCGCGGAGCATCTGCAGCCGCCGCTGCGCGGAGGCGTGCGTGGCAGAGATCCTTGCCGCCGACTCCTGGTCGTCCCAGAAGCCCGGCTCGCCCATCTCCCCCTCGAGGCGCCCCGCCTCGGCCTCCAGCCCGGCCGGGTCAAAGGTAGTCCGAGAGCAGGGACAGCTGCTCGCGGACAGCGGCGAGTCGCGAAGCCACGGGCACTTGCGGCGAGTCGGCCATGCCGCGAAGACTATCCGGCGGCTCCGCCGCGCTGGAAGCCCCACCCGCGCAGCGCTTTCTCGCGGTCCTCGTAGGGGCGCCAGGAGAGGACCCTGTGATCGCGCAGCTCGAAGGCCCAGGCCATCGGTTCGGCACCGGCCAGCTCGCCGCTTTCTTCCCAGTGCCAGCGGCGAACGATCAGCGCCACCGCACGCCCTCCCCCGCTCTCGGTGCCGTCCTCGTAGAGCTGCTCGAGCTCGATCTCCTGCTGGACGCCGCCGGGCTTGCGTGTCGCCCAGACCCGCGCCGCCTCGCGGCCCTTGCGAAGGCCGCGCATCGCGTGCAGCTCGACCTCCGGGTCGAGGACAGCGGCGAAGCCGTCGAGGTCGCGCTCGTTGAAGGCGCGGACGAACTCGCGGACGGGGTCTGGTCGAGGCTCAATCGCTGGCACGGTTCTGAGGGTGCGAAGACCCCGAGCTGCGCTGGTTGGTTTGGAGCGCCCTCAGGCGCCGTGGCACTTCTTGTACTTCTTACCGCTTCCGCACCAGCAGGGGTCATTCCGGCCGATTTTGTCGTGCTCGTCCTTGATCACCGTCTCGACCACCTCGGCGGCGCCGGCGCCGCCATTCTGGCCGCCGTTGCCGGGACCAGCGGCCTGCGCTGCAGCGACGTCAACCACCGTGCCGGTGCCACCGGCGGCGGCGACCTGCTGCAGTGCAGAGGGCTGGGCCTCCATCGTGCCCCCCGAGTAATCCAGGCGGCTCGGCTCGGCGGCCGCGGCGGGGGCGCCGTTGGCCGGGCCTTCGATTTCGACTTCGGCGCGGAAGATCAGCTTCGAGAACTCCTCCCAGATCGAGTGCATCAGCTCTTCGAACATCGAGTAGCCCTCGTTTTTGTAGGCGACGAGGGGGTCGATCTGGGCGAAGCCACGAAGGTGGATGCCTTCGCGCAGGTAGTCCATGTCGAAGAGGTGTTCGCGCCAGCGGTTGTCGATCACCTGCAGCAGGATCGAGCGCTCGACGTAGCGCATCAGCTCCTCGCCGAGCTGGTCTTCGCGCTCGTCGTAGGCCTTCATCGTGTCCTCGTCGAGCTCGTCTTTGAGCCCCTCGCGGTCGACCGTCTCCGGTGCCAGCGTCCCGACCTCGATCGAGACCGGCCAGATCAGCCGCAGCTGCGTCTCCAGCTCACCGAGGTCCCACTCCTCCAGCAGGTCGCCGGCGGTGTACTCGTCGACCAGGCGCTCGACCACGCCCTCGATTTCGTCGCGGGCGGTTTCGGAGATGTCGCGGCCTTCGAGGATCTCGCGGCGGTATTTGTAGATCACCCGCCGCTGCTCGTTCATCACGTCGTCGTACTCGAGCACCCGTTTGCGGATCAGGAAGTTCTGTTCCTCGACCTTCTTCTGGGCGTTCTCAACGGTTTTCGTCAGCATTTTCGCCTCGAGCGGGACTTCGGTCCCGTCCTCGTCGACCGGGCCGAGACGGTCGAGGATTTTGTAGATGCGGTCGCCGGCGAAGAGGCGGATCACGTCGTCTTCGGCGGAGAGGAAGAAGCGCGAGGCGCCGGGGTCGCCCTGGCGGCCGGAGCGGCCCCGCAGCTGGTTGTCGATGCGGCGCGACTCGTGACGCTCGGTGCCGCAGATGAAGAGGCCGCCGAGCTCGCGCACCTCCCCGGCCTCGGCCTGGCACTGCGGCCGCAGCTCCTCGGCCTTCTCGGCCAGGGCCTCCCCGTAGCCCTCGGAGTCGTGGTTGATGCCCTGCTTCTTCAGCTCGGTGATCGCCAGGTGCTCGGCGTCGCCGCCGAGCTTGATGTCGACGCCGCGGCCGGCCATGTTGGTGGCGATCATCACCGCGCCCTTGCGACCCGCCTGGGCGATCAGCTCGCCCTCCCGTTCGGCGTGCTCGGGTTTGGCGTTGAGGACGTTGTGCTGGATCCCGTCGCGTTTCAGCGCCTCCGAGATCATCTCCGAGACCTCGACCGAGACGGTTCCGACGAGGACCGGCTGGCCGCTTTCGTGGCGGCTGACGATTTCGTCCAGCACCGCCTTCCACTTGCCGTCTTTGGTCTTGAAGATCTGGTCGTTGTGGTCTTCGCGGACCATCGGCTGGTTGGTCGGGATCTCGACCACCGGGATCTCATAGATCTTCATGAACTCGGTCGCCTCGGTGAGCGCCGTGCCGGTCATCCCCGAGAGCTTCTCGTAGAGCCGGAAGTAGTTCTGCAGGGTGATCGTCGCCAGCGTCTGGTTCTCCTCGCGGATCGAGACGCCTTCCTTGGCCTCGACCGCCTGGTGCAGGCCCTCCGACCAGCGGCGCCCCTCGAGGATGCGGCCGGTGAACTCGTCGATGATCATCACCTCGCCGTCGATCACCGCGTAGTCGTCGTCCTTCTTGTAGAGCGACTCGGCCTTCAGCGCCTGCACGAGGTGGTTGACGAGGTTGCCGTGCTCGCCGAGGTAGAGGTTGTCGACGCCGACGAATTCCTCGGCTTTCTTCACCCCGCGCTCGGTCGGCGCCACCGTCTTGTGCTTCTCGTCGTACTCGTAGTCGTAGTCGGCGTCGGAGGTGTCGCGCGACTCGCCGAGGCTTTTCAGCTTCTCTTTCGCCGGCACGCCGACCATCTGCTTGGCCAAGCGGGCGAAGGTGTAGTAGGTCTGCGCCGCCTGTTCGGGCTGGCCGGAGATGATCAGCGGCGTCCGCGCCTCGTCGATCAGGATGTTGTCGACCTCGTCCACGATCGCGAAGTTGTGGTCGCGCTGGACGCAGTGCTCGAGCGCCTGCGACATGTTGTCGCGCAGGTAGTCGAAGCCGAACTCGGAGTTGGTGCCGTAGGTGACGTCGCAGGCGTATTTGCGCTGACGCGCCTCGTGGTCGTCGCCGTCCTGCAGAGCGGCGACGGTGACCCCGAGCGCGTCGTAGATCGGGGTCATCCATTCGGCGTCGCGGCGGGCCAGGTAGTCGTTGACGGTAACGACGTGGACGCTGTCGCCGGCGAGCGTGTTGAGAAAGACCGCCAGGGTCGCGGTCAGGGTCTTGCCCTCGCCCGTCTTCATCTCGGCGATCGCGCCGTCGTGGAGGACCATGCCGCCGATCAGCTGGACGTCGTAGTGGCGCTGGCCGATGGTCCGGCGGGAGGCCTCGCGGGTCAGCGCGAACGCCTCCGACAGCAGCTCGTCGAGCGGCGCGCCCTCGCGGGCGCGCTCGCGGAGGCCGTCGGCCTCGACCCGCAGCTCCTCGTCCGAGAGCGATTCCATCTCGGGCTCGAAGCGGTTGATCGCCTCCGCGCGCTTCTGGTAGGCCTTGAACTTCCTGCCCTCCCCCGCGCGCAGGGCCTTGGTAACTAGGTCCATTGCCGGCATCGACTCAAGGGTAGCGACCCGTGCCGGGAGGGCACGCAACGGCAGGGCTTGCCCGGTGCCGCCGGCGGGCGTACCCTAGATTCGAACCGACAAGGAGGCACTCATGCGGATGGAAATTCGGAGCCGGAACGTCGAGATGACGGAGGAGCTGCGTGAGCTGGTGCGGAAGCGGTTCCAGCGCCTTGGCAGGCAGGTGTCGGACCTGGCGACGCTCGAAGTCGTGCTCTCGGAAGAGCGCAACCCGTCGATCGCCGACAACCAGATCGCCGAGGCCACCTTCCACTTGAAGGGCGTGACGCTGCGGGCGCACGAGTGCTCGCCGCAGATGACCCACACCGTCCACGAGCTGGCCGAGGACCTGCGGCGGCAGGTGAAGAAGCACCGCGAGCTGCGCCGAGCACGGCGCCGCAGCCGCAAGCTGGTCGGGCGGCTCCGTGGCCGCCCCGCCGCGGCCTAGGGCACCCGCTCCGTCGAGGTTGCCTTTTCGCTCGCATAGCGACTGAAAAGGCAACCTCATCGACATCACGGCCGCCTCGTGAAGGTGACGGCGACGACGCGGCTGGCGCCGGCCTCGCGGAGGGCGCGGGCGCAGGCACTGAGAGTGGCGCCGGTGGTGAGGACGTCGTCGACGAGGAGGACGCTGGCGGGCGCGGCGCCGGTGGCGGCGATGCGGGGCGGGCTGCCGAGCCGCTCGGCTCGCCGACGGCCGAGCTGGCGGCGGCCGCTGCCGCGGCCGAGGCAGCGGCCGAGGGGCGCCTCGATCCGCTCGGCGAGTGCGGCCGCGAGCTCGCCGGCGGGGTCGAAGCCGCGCCACCGCAGCCGCAAGGGCGCCGGCGGCACGGCGACGACGGTGCCGCTCAGCATGTGGGCGGGCGCCAGCCACTGGACGCGGTCGGCCATCAGCTCCGCCACCGGCAGGAGGTGACGGAACTTCAGCGCCGCGACGAGCGAGCGGGCGACGCCCTGGTGCGGCGCCGAGGACCAGACCCGGTCGAGCCCCTGCGGCCCCGCCCCCAGCAGCGGCTGCCCCGCCGACAGGCGCCGCGAGCAGCTGCCGCAGAGGACGGCCTCGGGGCGACAGGAGCGGCCGCAGGAGGCGCAGAGCCGCGGGGCGAGGGCGGCCAGGGCGGCCTCGAGGAGATCCATGTCCCGATCGTGCCCATGTGCGGCGCACGCGTGGTGCGCACGCAGTGCCAACATTCCCTCCGGTTCGTGACGAGAGACGGCATGGGGACGGAGCGCTCCGGTAGGGGACACGACCCCCGTTCACGCCCCAGGGTCCGCCCGTCCCGAGCTCCCACCACCCCCCAAGGTGAAGAAGCTTTCAGTAAGCGTGGGGGTGTCCCTTCTCCTGGGAGCTTCGTGGTCCGTGGTGGGGGCGCCGGCCGGGGGGTTCCTGTGCGGGGCTTCGCGGGACCCTGATCCCTAGACCCAGGTCCCTAGACAGAACCGCCTACCCGGCCCACCCGGCGATCGCCCCGATCAGAACGGCACTCGCCGGGATCTCGGCCCCAGGCAGCGCGATCACTTCGCGCAGCCGGCTCCCGGCCCCGATCGTCACGCCGTCGCCGATTACCGCCGGCCCGTCGATCCGGACGTCGCCGCCGATCGTGCAGCCGGCGCCGAGCAGGACCGGCCCCTGCAGCTTGCCCTCGGCGGGTGCCTCGCCGCTCAGGTAGCCGTCGACCAGGTCGCCCTCGAGCTCCACCTCGACCTCGCCGTTGAGCGCATCGATCGAGCTCGCCCGCAGCTCGGCAAGGTCGCCGATGTCGTTCCAGTAGGCCTCGACCTCGTGCGAGTAGAAGGGCACGTCGGCCTCGAGCAGGCGCGGGAAGACGTCCATCGCCCAGTCGGCGAAGCCGTCGGGATCGTCGGGGCCCGCGGCCTGGCTGGTGCCTGGCCCGGGGAAGAAGTCGAAGACCTCCTCGCGGAACATGTAGATGCCGCAGTTGGCGAGGTCGGAAAGCGCTTCGCTCGGTTCGGGCTTCTCCTGGAAGCCCTGGATGCGGCCATCGCCGCCGGTGATTGCGACCCCGAACTGGCTCGTGTCCTCGACCCGCTTGGTCGCCAGGGTGGCGATCCCGTCGTGGGCCTCGTGGGCTTCGCGCATCGCCGCCAGGTCGATGTCGGTGAGGGCGTCGCCGGAGATGATCAGGAAGGAGTCGCCGAGGTGCTCGCGCACGTTGCGGACGCCGCCGGAGGTCCCGAGCAGTTGCTCCTCACGCGAGTAGGTCAGCTCGAGGCCGTAGTCGGAGCCGTCGCCGAAGCGCTCTTCGATCAGCTCCGGGAACCAGTGCAGGTTGGCCACCACCGTGGCGAAGCCGTGACGCCTCAGCAGCAGCAGGATGTGCTCCATCACCGGCCGGTTGGCGACCGGGACCATCGGCTTCGGCATCGTGTAGGTAATCGGTCGCAGTCGCGTCCCGAGGCCGGCGGCGAGGACCATGGCGCGCATGGGCGGGAAGCTATCGGACCCCGGCCGGGATCAGCCCATCGCCTGCTTGAAGCGCTCGATCGCCTCGACCGGGCCCGGGTCCACCCCGCGGCGCCGAGCCAACTCGAGCGAGACGAGGTCGCCGAGCATCGTCGTCCAGAAGAGGCGCGCGGTCGGCGTCGCGCCGGCGGTCTCGACCCGGACCACGCCGGCGCCGGCGCCGGCCACCGACTCAGCGGTCAGCTCGAACCGGCGCTGCACCCGCGGGTTGGCGTCGCGATCCTCGAGGAAGACGGCGCTGAAGGAGCCCTCGCGGGCCGCCGTCTCCCAGGCGCCGATGTCGTTGTGGTCGGCCTCCGGGATCTCTTCGAAGTAGGCGGGCGCCTTCGCGTTCTCGTCGATCTGCGTCTTCCAGCGACGGGCGACTGGCGCCGTCAGCTCGGCCCCGTAGACGACCGGGACCGTGCCCTCGAGCTGGCCGGCAATCTCGGCCGCCTGGTGCTTCAGCTGCTCGGATTCGCCGGCGAGGAAGTCGGCCGCCGCCTCGATCTCGGCCGCGATCCGCGGCGCCGTCCCGGCCAGAGCGGCAACCTCGGCGGTCGCGGTGAAGAGGTAGGCGACGGCGGCGCGGGGTTGGAAGATCCCCGGCAGGCCGACGACCGGGACGCCGGCGGCCCGCGCCTCCTCGGTCAGGGTGCCGCCGGTGCTGACGACGATCCGTCGCGAGCCGACCTCGCCGGCGGCGCGGAAGCAGGAGATCGTCTCCTCGGTGTTGCCGGAGTAGCTGCAGCAGAGGACCGTCCAGCCGTCGCTCAGCCAGCTCGGCGGCGCGTAGCCGCGGACGACCTGCAGCGGCTTCGCCAGCCGCGGCCCCAGCGCCGCCGCCGCCAGGTCGCTACCGATCGCCGAGCCGCCGAGACCGCAGGCGAGGAGGCCGTCGGCCGGGGCCGCCTCGAGCCGCGCCGACTCGACCCGCCAGAGCGCGTCGCGGAGCTGGTCGGGGATGCCGAGGACGTCGTCGATCACGTCGCGGCGGGGTCGGTTTCGGCCGGCACGCGCTCGTCGCGGCCGAGGACGGCGCCGGCGAGCACCGCGCCCGCCTCGGCGACGGCGCGCGGGGCGAGGATCGAGCCGTCGACCCGCGCTCCGGCGCCGACCGAGCTGCCGGCGAGCAGCACCGAGCCGGCCACCGTGGCGCCGGGCCCGACCCGGCAGCCGGCGGCGACCACGGCCCGCGGCCCGACCTCGGCGTCGGCGTCGATCTCGGCCCCCGGGTCGACGAACATCCCATGGCCGGTCGGCCGCACCCTGGTCGCGACCCGCCCCTCGAGGATGTCCCAGGTCGCCTGCAGGTATCGGTCGGGGGTGCCGAAGTCCATCCAGTAGCCCGCGAGCTGCAGCGCGTAGAGGCCCTCGCCGATCAGCCGCGGGAAGACCTCGCGCTCGATCGAGACCTTCGCGCCGGACTCGATCAGCTCGAGCACCGAGCGCTCGAGCACGTAGGCGCCGGCGTTGATCGCCCCCGGCACCTCCTCCCCGCTCTTCTCGCAGAACTCCCGCACGGCGCCGTCGTCCTCGCTGCTGACGAGGCCGTAATGGGAGGAGTCCTCGACCTCGTGGAGGGCGATGCTGGCGCGGGCGCCGCGCTGCTCGTGGCTGCGCAAAAGGGCGCCGAGGTCGAGGTCGGAGAGGACGTCGCCGTTGAGCGCGAGGAAGCGCTCGCCGAGGCGCTCGCCGAGAGCGTCGGCGGCGAAGCGGATCGCGCCGGCGGTGCCGCGCGGCTCCGGCTCGGTCACGTAGGTCAGCCGCACCCCCCCGTGCTCCTCCCCGCCCAGCTCTGCCCTCAGCACCTCCGGGAGGGCGCCGCAAGCGAGAACGATCTCGTCCACCCCGTGGCCCGCCAGCCACTCGACCACATAGGCGAGAAAAGGGCGATCGACCAGGGTCAGCGCCGGCTTCGGCACGTGCCTGGTCAACGGCCGCAGCCGCGTGCCTTCACCGCCGACCAGGACGATCGCCTGCATGGGCGGCAGACCCTATCCGTCGGCCTGGGCTAGGACGGCGAACCGGCCTTCTCCGAGGCGACCGCGCGTCCGATCCCCTCGTACTCGAACCCCGCCTCGATCAGCTTCCCGGGGTCGAGGAAGTTGCGACCGTCGACCAGGAAGGGCCGCGCCATCGACGCCGCCGCGTCGGCCCAGTCGAGCTCGGCGAACTCGCTCCACTCGGTGACGAGGACGGCGGCGTCGGCGCCTTCCAGCGCCTGCTGCGGCGAATCGGCCATCGCCACCGTGGAGAGCAGCTGCGAGGCGCGCTCGCGGGCCACCGGGTCGTAGGCGACGACCACCGCCCCCTCGCCCTGCAGCCGCGACGCCAGGACCAGGCTGGAGGCCTCGCGCATGTCGTCGGTGTCGGGCTTGAAGGCGAGGCCGAGAAGGGCGATCCGCTTGCCCAGCAGCGACCCGAGGTGCTTCTCGAGCTTGCCGACGACGCGCCGCTTCTGCAGCTCGTTGACCTCGATAACCGCGGTCAGCAGCTGGAAGTGGTAACCGGTGTTCCCGGCCAACATCTTCAGCGCGCTGACGTCCTTGGGGAAGCAGGAGCCGCCGTAGCCGATCCCGGGGCGCAGGAAGGAGCGGCCGATTCGCTCGTCCAGCCCCATCCCGGCTGCGACCTGGCCGACGTCCGCGCCGACCTCCTCGCAGACGTTGGCGATCTCGTTGATGAAGGAGATCTTGGTCGCCAGGAAGGCGTTGGAGGCGAGCTTGATCATCTCGGCGCTGGCGACGTCGGCGCGGAGGATCGCGCCGCCCAGGGGCTCGTACAGCCTCGCCACCCGGTCGGCCGCCTCCTCGTCGCCGGGGTCGGCGCCGACCACCACCCGGTCGGGGTGCATGAAGTCAGCCACCGCGGTCCCCTCCTTGAGGAACTCGGGGCAGGAGACGTAGGCGAGGCCGGGCATGTCGCGACGGATCGAGGCGCCGGTCCCGGCCGGCACCGTGCTCTTCATGATCAGCACGTGGCTGGAGTCGCCGGGCAGCTCCTCGACGACGGCGCGGACCCGCGAGAGGTCGGCGTCACCGGAGTAGGTCGGCGGCGTGTCGACGCAGACGAACAGCAGTTGCGCGCCGGCCAGCAGCGGCTCCATCTCGGTGGTGAAGGTGATCCGCTCGGCGTTTCGCTGGATCAGCTCTGCCAGCCCCGGCTCATGAATCGTGACCTCGCCGCGGGAGAGCGAGTCGACCTTCTCCTGGACGATGTCGCGGGCGATCACCGGGTGGCCGAGCTCGGCGAAGCAGGCGGCGGTGACCAGGCCGACCCAGCCGACCCCGATCACGCCGACGGGGGTCTGGCGGTCCTCGCTCATCTCTTCTTTCCTCCGTTCTTGGGGTTCTTCCGCTTCGGCAGGATCAACTTCGCCGAGCGGGCGATCCCGATCATCTGGTCGTTCGTAAGTGAGTCCTGCAGGCTGTTGGAGACCCAGTAGGTGTCTTCGCCGCGGTGCCAGGCGACCATCGTCACCTTGCCGCTCTCCACGTAGATGTCGTATTCGCGGCCGTGGATCTTCTTCGTTTCGCTGGGGTCGTCGAGGATCGGCGGGTCTTCCCAGCCGCGGATCCCCTGGATCCCGAAGTAGGTGACTTCGTATTCGGGCTGGTAGACGCCCACCATCCGGTAGGCCGGGTGGCGCACCTTTTCCTTGTCGCGCAGGTGGTAGACGCGTGGGTCGACCACGTGTTCATAGGGATCGCTTTCGACGAAGGCGGCCCCGGGCGGCAGCCGGCTCGGGTAGTAGACCGGGAAGCCACCGCCGACGTGGCGGGCGACGATCTTGCCCTCGTCGTGGCCGGCTTCGGATGCAGGCACCAGTTCGTCGGAGCCGGTGGTCGAGTATTCGGCCTTCTTCTTGGTCTTTTCGGCCTTTGGCTTGGCGGTTTGCTTCTCCGCCTTCTTGCCCTTGGATCCCTTGCCCTGCTTGTGCGTCTTGTCCTTGTTCGGCTTCTTTTCCGGGAAGCCGCCGGAGTCGGCGCCGGTTTCGCCCATGAATTCCTTCGCCGCGTGGCGGATCGCCGAGCGCGAGGCATAGACGTAGCTCGGGCCAAGTTCGGCCGGGAAGTGGACCTGGTTGAGTTCGGAGCCGCGGGATTCGATCACCAGATCGATCAGTTGCAGCAGCGTCTTCAGGCTGGTGATGTCCGAGGTCGTGTATTCGGTGAAGATCTTCGCCAGGTGTTCTTGGTCCTGGAGCAGGGCGCCCAGGCCGACCTGCCGGCGGGCCTGACTGATGAAATCCTGCTGCCGAGCGGAGCGAACGATGTCGGTATCGGTGTGGCGGTACCGCACGTACTCCAGCGCTTTTTTGCCGCAGAGCTTCTGGTAGCCGGGCTGGATGTTGATTTCCGAATACTCTTCGGACGGCGGCACGCCGACGTTCGAGTGGTAGTAGCGCCGGTCGACGTCGACGTAGACGCAGCCGATCGCGTCGACCGCGCGGACGAAGCCGAGGAAATCGATGTTGACCACGTGGCTGGGTTCGAGTCCGGTCAGTTCCTTGACCACCCTCAAGGTCAGCCTCGGGCCTCCGTAGCTGTAGGCGGCGTTGAACTTGTCGATCCCGACCCCCGGGATTTCGACCTTGAGGTCGCGGGGGATCGAGAGCACCGAGATCAGCCCCTTTTCGGGGTCGAGCCGCAGCAGCATCGCCGTGTCCGAGCGACCATATTTTTCTTCGGCGAATTCGACGCCCGCGCGTTTGTCGGAGCCGAGGATGAGGATCGTCTGCGGTTCGCCGCCGTGGACCTTCTTCAGCAGCGTTTCGACTTCGCTGGGGAGCTGCCCGCTGTTGTGTTGGAGTTCGTTGACGATGTCGTTGAGGAAGAGCAGCACGCTGCTCGCCGTGGCCCCGGCGCTGACCGCGACGATGAGGACGGCGGCGAGCGTGAACTTCCACCAGTAGCGCTTCTTCTTCGGCGGCTCGGTGCCGTCGCCCTCGGGCGGCGGCTTGCGCGTCCAGGCGGGATTGCGCGGCGGCAGCGCCTCGCTACTCATGCACCCCTCCCACGATCGAGCGCAGGAACGATTCGAGCGCCTGCCGGTAGGTCTCGAGCGAGCTCACCGAGACCCACTCGCCTGGCCCATGGTGGCCGGCGCCGATCGGCCCGAACTCGACCGCCGGCACCCCGACCCGCAGGAATGAGACCGCGTCGGAGGCGCCGTCGCGGCCGACGCTCATCGGCTCGCCGTCGTGGTGCGTCGCCGTCGCCTCTCGCAGCGCCTGCACGTAGGCCGAGTCGCGCGAGACCGTGGCCGGCGGCCTGGTCAGCAATTCGGTCGCCTCGACCCCCTCGATCCCGCGCACGGCGGCGAGGATCGCGTCCGGATCCTGGCCCGGGAGGTAGCGGATGTCGACGTCGATGACGCATCGGTCGGGGACCTTGTTGAGCGCGTCGCCGCCCCAGATCCTTCCCAGGTTGATCGAGGGGCGGTCGAACAGCTCGGAGCTGTGCCGGGCAAAAGGTAGCGACTCGATACTGCGGAAAACGTCGATCGCGTTGAGGACGGCGTTGTCACCCAGCCACGGGGTGGCCCCATGGGCGGCGGTCCCGGCCACCTCGAGCCGCATCGCCAGCACCCCCTTCGCCTCGACCCCGATGTGGAGGTCGGTCGGCTCGCCGGTGATCGCGAAGTCGCCGAGGAAGCCGGAATCGACGAGATGGTCGCAACCGCGCTCGTTCCCCTCCTCGGACTCCTCGTCCCCGACCACCGCCAGCCGCACCCGCACGGCATCCTGCTCGCGCATCGCCGCGGTCACGGTCATCATCGCCGCCAGCGCGCCCTTCATGTCGTAGGCGCCCCGCCCGTACAACCGGTCCCCCTCGATCCGCGGCTCGAACTGCTCGGGGCGGCCGGGGACGACGTCGAGGTGGCCCTCGAGAACAACGGTCGGCGAGCCATCGGCACCGCCGACCTCGGCGGTCAGCACCGGCAGACCCCGAACCTCAGCCCGGCCAGACTCGATCCCCCTCGCCTCAAGCCATCCCTTGACGAAGCCGGCGGCCTCCCAGACGGTCTCGGGCTCGCAGGTCTCGTAGGAGATCAGGCGCTGGGCCAGTGCTACGAGCTCTTGGCTCATCGGGGAGGATTCGAGAGGGGATGTCGGTTGCCCCTCCCGTGAATTGAGTCGCTCGCCCTTCGGGCTTGCTCCAGATGATGCTGCGCCCCTATGGGGCGCAGGAACCGGATTGCATTTCCGCCGCTTTGCGACATTCCCGGGAGGGACAACCGACATCCCCCCACCGGAAGGCCGCCGAGATTCCGCATCGCCGCCACGCTCACGAAGCTTCCAACCCAAGGGGGGGTCCCCAGCTTCGGTGTGTCGCAAGCTTGGCGAAGCTTCGGGCGTAGCTTGGCGAGGGTTCCACTGGCAGGGGTGTGGGTGTCCCTCCGAACGTTTTGCGGCTGAGGCCCGGAGCTCGAAAGAGGCGCCAGCCGAACTCTCTACACGCCGACAGGCCGAGAGAGGAGGGATACCCACACCCCTGCCCCCGCATCTCTTTGCCGAAAGCTTCCGGACCCTGGACCGGTCCGAAGCTCATTCCTGCGCTATCGACAGGAACGCCTCCGCTCGATCCTTGTCTTTCTGGGCCCTGGCGAACTCAGCCGACTCCTCGTCGCTCTCCGACAGCCTCTGCTCCGCATCGCTCAGCTGCTCTTTCAGCGCCCCGGCATCCAGCTGATCCGGATCGATCGCCTCCTCGACCAGCAACCTGGCCCGGTTGCCGAAGATCTGCAGCCAGCCGTGCGCCTGCGCGTACCGGCGGGTCTCCGAGTCCGACAGTTTCAGCCGCAGCTCGGTCGGCCGCAGGGCCGCCAGCAGCGGCGCGTGGTTGGCGAGGATGCCGATTTCGCCGACCTCGGTCCGGGTCGAGACCATCCGCGCTTCGCCCTCGTAGACCTCCCCCTCCGGGGTCAGGACTTCAACGTCGATCATGTGCTCGGCGGCCATCGGTTCCTACCTAGGCAGCGGCTTTGGCGTTCTCGGTGACCTGGTCGATCGAGCCCTGCATGTAGAAGGCGCCCTCGGACAGCTCGTCGTGCTCGCCGTCGAGGATCTCGCGGAAGCCGCGGACCGTCTCCGCCACCGGCACGTACTCGCCGGAGCGGCCGGTGAACTGTTCGGCGACGAAGAACGGCTGCGAGAGGAAGCGCTCGATCTTGCGGGCCCGGGAGACCGTCTGCCGGTCCTCGTCCGAAAGCTCGTCGATGCCGAGGATGGCGATGATGTCCTGCAGCTCTTTGTAGCG
>DASXFL010000076.1:0-2125 GCA_036489595.1 Solirubrobacterales bacterium | reverse complement strand
TCGCGGACGCCGCAGTGGGGGCAGGTGAGCAGGAACGACATCAGGCCCTCGCCCCCGCCGCCTCGAGGTCCTCGAGCATCAGCCAGTGGCCGCGGTGGACCGCCTCGACCTGCTCGAGCATCACGGTCGGGTCGCCCTCGGGCAAGCTGTCGGCGAGCCAGCCACTGGTCAACAGGCTCTTTTCGCCGTCGCCGGTGGCGCGACGCCAGAGGTACTCGGTCGCGGGCCCGTCGTCGAAGCCGTAGTGCTCGAGCAGACCGGCGAGCTTGAGCCGGCTGGTCGCGGCGCTGAGCGATTCGATCGCCCACAGCGTCGCCAGCTGCTCGGGCAGCCCGCGGCCGGGCTCACCGGCCCAGACGCGCGCGCAGTCGACCGTCGCCGGCAGCGGATCCTCGGCGTAGTACCAGGCCCCCCAGCCGCCCCAGCCGGCCCGCTTCGAGAAGGCGCGCCAGAGGTGCACTTCCCCCTCGGCTTCGACCGCGCGGCGCTCGTAGCGGGCGCCGCCCGCCTCGGTCGCCCGCCGCCAGGCCACGGCGGTGGCGACGACCAGGTGGTCGTACTCGCCGGCGTATTCGGCCAGCTCGTCGGAGCGCAGGCTGCCGTCCGCCCAGCGGCGCATGAACGGGTGGGAGGTGAAGTCCCAGCGGGCCTGGCGCTCGCCCATCTCCTGCCAGAACGAGGTGGTGATCACGGTCGCTTATCCCTCCCGTCCGGCCGCTTAGTACCGGTAGTGGTCGGGCTTGTAGGGGCCGCCGACCGGGACGCCGAGGTAGGACGACTGGTCGGCGGTCAGCTCGGTGAGGTCGACGCCGAGGGCGGCGAGGTGGAGCCGGGCGACCTTCTCGTCGAGGTGCTTGGGCAGGATGTAGACCTGCTTGGCCCCGAACTCGGCGGGGCGGGTGAAGAGCTCCATCTGGGCGATCACCTGGTTGGTGAACGAGTTCGACATCACGAAGCTCGGGTGCCCGGTGGCGTTGCCGAGGTTCAGCAGCCGGCCTTCGGAGAGGACGATGATCGAGTGGCCGTCGGCGAAGCGCCACTCGTCGACCTGCGGCTTGATGTTGACCCGCTCGGCGCCGGAGCCTTCGAGCGCCGCCATCTCGATCTCGTTGTCGAAGTGGCCGATGTTGCCGACGATCGCGTTGTGCTTCATCCTCGACATGTGGTCGAGCGTGATGATGTCCTTGTTGCCGGTGGTGGTGACGAAGATGTCGGCCTGACCGACGACGTCGTCGAGGCGGCGCACCTCGTAGCCCTCCATCGCCGCCTGCAGGGCGCAGATCGGGTCGATCTCGGTGACGATCACCCGGGCGCCCTGGCCGCGCAGCGATGAGGCGCAGCCCTTGCCGACGTCGCCGTAGCCGCAGACGACCGCGACCTTGCCGCCGATCATCACGTCGGTGGCGCGGTTGATCCCGTCGACCAGGGAGTGGCGGCAGCCGTAGAGGTTGTCGAACTTCGACTTGGTGACCGAGTCGTTGACGTTGATCGCCGGGAACAGCAGCTGCCCCGCCTCGGCCAGCTGGTAGAGCCGGTGGACGCCGGTCGTCGTCTCCTCGGTGACGCCCTTGATCGCGCCGGCGATGTCGGTCCAGCGCTGCGGGTCGGCCTCGAGCGAGCGCTGCAGGGTCCCCAGCACGATCCGGAACTCCTCCGAGTCGGCGCCCGCCGGGTCGGGCACGGCGCCGGCCGCCTCGTACTCGACCCCTTTGTGGACGAGCAGGGTGGCGTCGCCGCCGTCGTCGAGGATCATGTTGGGACCCTCGCCGTCGGGCCAGCCGAGGGCCTGCTCGGTGCACCACCAGTACTCCTCCAGCGTCTCGCCCTTCCAGGCGTAGACCGGGACCCCCGCCTCGGCGATCGCCGCGGCGGCGTGGTCCTGGGTCGAGAAGATGTTGCAGGAGGCCCAGCGCACCTCGGCGCCGAGCGCGACCAGGGTCTCGATCAGCACCGCGGTCTGGATCGTCATGTGGAGCGAGCCGGTGATCCGGGCGCCCTTCAAGGGCTGGGCGGCGCCGAACTCCTCGCGGGTCTGCATCAGCCCCGGCATCTCGACCTCGGCCAGCGCGATCTCCTTGCGACCGAACTCGGCGAGGCCGATGTCGGCGACCTTGTAGTCCTGGGT
>DASXFL010000060.1:0-2572 GCA_036489595.1 Solirubrobacterales bacterium | reverse complement strand
CCGGATCGTCGAGCGGGCCCAGGCCAAGCGCCACCCCGCCCCGCGCACGGTGACGAGCCCCGCCGCGACCCCCGCCTCGACGCCGGGCCTGATCTTCAGTGGCTCGAAGGTGAATGAATTCTGGCTCAACCAGTCGGCGCCGGGCGCCGTCACCGAAGTCCCCGACCCGGCGGGCAGCGGCGAAACCGCACTGAAAATGACCGTCTCCAACCGCGACGTCGCGCCGATCACGCCGACCAACGGGCCACGCGCCCAGCTACTGAGCCCGGCAGTGATCGAACCTGGCGACGAATTCTGGTGGAGCGGCAAATTCTTCTTGCCGCAGAACTTCCCCAGCAACGTCCCCGACTGGCTGAACATCGTCGAGGGCGCCTACGGCCCACCCTTCGATGGCTCGCCGCCGTTCGAGATCGAAGTCTCCGGCGACGCGATCCGCTGGCAGCGCAACAGCGACTATGAATGGGACATCCCCTGGGAAATGCCGCTGACCCGCGACAGCTGGGTGTCCTTCTTGGTCCACGAGCGCTACGCCAGCGACGGCTTCGTCGAACTGTGGATCAACGGCGAACCGATCACCTTCTTCCAGAACACCAGCTTCAACCCCAACCACGAAGGCCAGACCAATCGCCTGCAGATGCAGACGATGGACGCCTCCAACGACGAAGGGCCGAACTTCGTGGTGATCCAGAACTACCGCCCGCCCGGCATGTTCAACTCGGTCAGCCTTTACCAGGGCGCAATGAAGCTCGGCAGTACGCGTGCATCGGTAGAAAGCTGACTTCGGGTCCGCGCGCGTCTTCTATCCTCTGCCGCCCGTGCCTCGCCTGACCGATGTCCTGACCCGCCGCACCGTCGGCGCCTATGACTCGGATTCCCTCAGCGGCCGCGCCCGCCTGCGCCGCTGGGAGGAATTCGCCACCACCTTCCCGCGTCTTGACGAGATGAAGGTGCTCGACCTCGGCGGCGACGCCCGTGCCTGGCGCGGGGCACCGGTCCGCCCGGCCCACATCACCCTGCTGAACATTTTCGAGCAGGAGGTCGACGAGCCCTGGATGGACGCGATCGTCGGCGACGCCTGCGACCCGGACTTCGAGCTGCCGGAGGCCGACCTCGTGTACTCGAACTCGGTGATCGAGCACGTCGGCGGGCATTGGCGCCGCGAGCGGTTCGCTGCAGCGGCTCGCTCGCGTGGCCGATACTGGGTCCAGACGCCGAACCGCTACTTCCCGATCGAGCCGCACTTCATGATGCCCTGGCTCCAGCATCTGCCGCGTGGCATCCAGGGGAAGCTCATCGTCGCCTGGCCGCTCGGCAACCACGCGCCGGAGAAAGATCCCGAACAGGCCCTCCGCGACGCGCTCGAGATCGAGCTCGTCTCGATGTCGGAGATGCGCTTCTACTTCCCCGATGCCGAGATCAGGCGCGAGCGCTTCGCCGGCCTGACGAAGAGCTTCATCGCGGTCAAGCACGACTGAGCCGATGGAGGGCGCGTCCCTGCGGCTGCTGATGGTCGCCAACAAACTGGCGCCGATGGGTGGCGCCGAGTCCCAGCTCGTCCACCTCTCCACCGGGCTCGCCGCCAACGGTCATCAGGTGACCGTCTGCGCGATGGACTTCTCGCGAGTCGAGCCCTCCTACTACGAGCACCTGTCGATGGAGGTGATCGAACTGGGGATCGCCAACCGCTTCCGCCGGCCGCTGGCGCTCCCCCGCCTGATCAGCCTCGCCCGCGCCGCCGAGATCGTTCACTGCACGATGTTCGACTCCAGTCTCTGGGGGCGGCTGGCGGCTATCGCCGCCCGCCGGCCGGTGATCGTCGCCGACCACGCCACCGACCGGGTGATCCAGCTCGGCACCGACGGTCGCTCCCGCGGCGATCTGATCGCGCTCCACAACCGCTGGCTCGACCGCTTCACCTACGCCACTGTCGCCTGCGCGAGCGAACAGCTCGGCACCCTCCTGGGCGAGGGCGTCGCCCCCGAGAAGATCGTCGAGATCCCCAACGGGATCCCGCTCGGGCCGGTCCGCGAGGGGGCCGAGCGGGCCCGCAGCCGCGCTGACCTGGGGCTGCCGCCGGAGGGACGGATCGCGATCCAGATCGGCCTCTTCCGGCCGGAGAAGAACCAGCTCGGCGCCCTGGAGGCCTTCGCTGCGGTCCGCGCCGCCGTCCCCGATACCCACCTCGTCTTCGTCGGCGGCGGCGGCATGTTGGGGGAGGTCGAAGCGCGCGCCGATGAGCTCGGGGCGCGCGCGTGGGTGCACTTCCTCGGCCTCCGGCGCGACGTCCCGGCCCTGCTCGCTCACTCTGACCTGATGCTGCTGCCCTCGGCCAACGAGGCGATGCCGATGACGGTGCTGGAGGCGATGGCGGTCGGAGTGCCGGTCCTCGCCAGCGACGTCGGCGACGTGCGCCGGACGCTCGGCGAGGCGGGGGTCACGGTGCCGCCGAACGACCTCGAGGCGCTGAGTGCCCAGTGCATTCGCCTGCTCGGATCGCCGGAGGAATCGCGGAGGATGGGCGCGATCGGAGCCGAGCGAGCCGGCTCCTACGACGCCGCCGCGATGGTCCACC
>DASXFL010000171.1:0-11624 GCA_036489595.1 Solirubrobacterales bacterium | reverse complement strand
ATTGCGCAAGATTCCCCACTGCTGCCTCCCGTAGGAGTCTGGGCCGTGTCTCAGTCCCAGTGTGGCTGATCGTCCTCTCAGACCAGCTACCCATCGTTGCCTTGGTAGGCCGTTACCCCACCAACAAGCTAATGGGCCGCGGGCCCCTCCCAATGCGGAGGCCGAAGCTTCCTTTAGTGCAAAGGCTGATGCCAAAGCACCACATCCGGTATTAGCCCGAGTTTCCTCGGGTTGTCCCGGTCATCGGGGCAGGTTACCCACGTGTTACTCACCCGTTCGCGGCTTTGCCCCAGGGCAAGCCCTGGTTCGTCGCACCACTTGCATGTGTTAAGCACGCCGCCAGCGTTCGTCCTGAGCCAGGATCAAACTCTCCGTGAAAGTTACTTCTTACAGAGAGCCTGTCATGCCTTCATGGCCGTCGTGTACACAAGTACGACGGCCGGTATGACGAGGTAAATCAAAACCATCCGGCACGCTGGCGCACCGAATGGGTCGGGCTGAACATTCCGCGGGCCATTGGCAGGACCGCGGAGTGCACGCTGCTCAGTTTTCAAAGACCACTGCGCCTCTTGCGACGGGATTCGCCGCTCTCAGACGCTGGGGCCCCGCGAGGAGGCCCCAGAGGACCAAGAAATATAGCGCTCGGCGAGCGCTATGTCCAGCCCGACCTAGGAATTCTCGCCGGAACCCACCGCGAGGCGCCGGAAGCGCCGCTTGCCGATCTGGAGAACCCTACCGTCGAGGGTCGTGGCGGGCAGGTCGAGCGCATCTGCGGACACCGCTTCGCCGTCGAGCTTGACCGCGCCCTGGGTTAGCAGCCGCCGCGCCTCGCTGGAGCTGGTCGAGAAGGCGGCGGCGATCAGGCGCGGCATGTGGACCAGCGGCGGATCGGAGAGGGGGTCCGACATGTAGGGGTAGAGCTCGACCTCCTCGACGTCGTCCGGAATCCCGCGATAGACGTGGATCTGATCGAAGCGGGCCTCGGCCCCCTCCCCCGCGCCGTCGCCGTGGAAGCGATCGACCAGGCGCCGCGCCAGTGCGCGCTTGGCTTCGTTAGGAGACTTCGCCGGTGGCTCGGAGCCGAGCAGCAGCCGGTAGTACTCGGGCATCGCCTCGTCGGGGATGCTCATCAGCTTGCCGAACATCTCCTCCGGCGGATCGGTCACGCCCACGTAGTTGCCGAGCGACTTGCTCATCTTCTGGACGCCGTCGGTGCCGACCAGGATCGGCAGGGTCATGATCGACTGCAGCGCCTCCGCCGGCGCTCCGTAGCCCCCCTGGACGTCGCGCCCGAACAGCAGGTTGAACTTCTGGTCGGTGCCGCCGAGCTCGACGTCGGCCTCGACCGCGACCGAGTCGTAGCCCTGCAGCAGCGGGTACGTCAGCTCCAGCGCCGCGATCGGCCGCCCCGCCGCCATCCGCTTCTGGAAGTCATCGCGCTCGAGCAGGCGCGCCACCGTCGTCTTCGTCATCAGCTCCAGCAGGTCGAGCCCGCCCAGCCACTCGCTGTTGCGCCGCACCTCGGTCTGCTCCCGGTCGAGGATCTTGAAGGCCTGCTCCTGGTAGGTCACCGCGTTGGCCTCGATCTCCTTCACGCTCGGCACCGGCCGCGCCGCCGAGCGCCCACTGGGGTCGCCGACCCGGGCCGTGTAGTCGCCGATGATCAGCACCACGGTGTGGCCGGCGCGCTGGAACTCCGCCAGCTTCGCCAGCACCACGGTGTGGCCGAGATGGATGTCGGCGGTGGTCGGGTCGATCCCCAGCTTCACCCGCAGTGGGCGGTCGGCCTGCAGCTGCTCGGCGAGGCGGCCCTCGGGCAGGACGTCGACGGCGTTCTCGGTCAGATCCGGCAAGGGCGCAATGCTAGACTGCCGCCTTCGCTCGACGGGGCCCGCGCCTCGTCCGAGCGCGCCGCAGTTCCCCCTCGATGGCAGTCTTAGGACTAAAACGCCGGAAGTCCGGCGACGGCGAAGTTCCGCCCGCGCCGCCGGCCCCGCCTTCCTCCGCCGCACCGCCAACGGTGCCGCCGCCCGAGCCAAAGCGCAGGCGGCCGAAGCTGAAGGTCCTGCGGATCCTCTTCGTCCTGCTCGGGCTCGGCATCCTCGCCGTCGTCTCGATGGTCTTCGGGATGATGGCGGCGGTCTCCCAAGATCTGCCGGCGATCTACAACTTCGCCCAGTACAAGGCCTCGAAAAACAGCGAGGTGGTCGACGACACCGGCGAACCGATCGGCACCCTCACCTCCGACCAGAACAAAATCCTCCTCTCGAGCGCCCAGATCTCCCCCAACATCAAGAACGCGGTGGTCTCGATCGAGGACTCGCGCTTCTACGAACACAACGGCGTCGACTACCAAGGGATCGCCCGCGCCCTGGTCAAGGACGTGCTGAGCCAGAGCGCCGAGCAGGGCGCCTCGACGATCACCGAGCAGTTCGTCAAGAACGCGCTGGAAGCCGAAGGCAGCCGCACGATCCTCGAGAAGTTCCGTGAGGCGGCGCTCGCATACCGGCTCGAGCGCCACTGGTCGAAGGAAAAAATCCTCACCGAGTATCTCAACACGATCTATTTCGGCGAGGGCGCCTACGGGATCGAGGCCGCCGCTCGCACGTACTTCGGTGCCGCCCACCCCGGCTGCGGCACCCCGACGGAGCCATGTGCCTCGGTGCTCGAGCCCTGGGAGGCGGCGATGCTGGCCGGGATCATCTCCTCGCCCTCCGGCTACGACCCCAAAGCCTTCCCCGAAAACGCGCTCGAACGCCGCAACTACGTCCTCCTGAGGATGGAGGAACAGGGCTACATCTCCGCCCAGCAGTACCACGAAGGGGTCAAGCAGGCACTGCCTTCGCCGGCCGACATCAAGCCGCCGACGATCGACTCCAAGGCCCCTTACTTCACCGCCTACCTGCGCCAGCAGCTGGTTGAACGCTACGGCGCCGCCAAGGCCTTCTTCGGCGGCCTGACGGTGAAGTCGACGCTCGACCTGAAGCTGCAGGCGGCGGCCGAAGAAGCGGTCAGCGAATACATGGGCTACCTGCCGGCGACCGCTTCGGTGGTGGTGATCGAAAACCGCGACGCCGGGATCAAGGCCCTGGTCGGCGGCTCCAACTTCGAAAAGGCGCCCTTCAACCTGGCGACCCAGGGCCGCCGCCAGCCCGGCTCCTCGATCAAGCCGTTCACGCTGATCAAGGCGCTCGAAGAGGGGATCTCGCCCTCGACCACCTACGAATCGGCGCCGCAGGAATTCCACTTCGGCAAGAACGGCGGTGAAACCTTCGTCGTCCACAACGACGAGGACTCCTACCTCGGCTCCTGCTCGATCGAATGCGGGCTCACCTACTCGGACAACTCGATCTACGCCCAGCTCGGGCTCGAAGGGCTGGAAGGCAAGACGATCGAGGACCGCACCCGCTCGATCGCCGGCACGATCCACAAGGCCGGCTACCACGACCCGATCTCGACCAACCCGGCGATGGTGCTCGGCGGCCTCAAGGAAGGCGTCAGCCCGCTCGGCTGGGCCTACGCCTACTCGACGATCGGCAACAACGGAGACCGAGTCAGCGGCACCCTGGCGCCGATCCCCGGCGACACCCCGGTCGCCTACACCGAGGTGACCGACCAGGAAGGCCAGGTGATCAAGGACGGCGACAACGATTCCACTCACGACCAGGCCCTGAGCCAGGAATCGGTCGAAGAAGCGAAGCGGATCATGGAAACGGTCGTCACGACCGGGACCGGGACCCACGCCAACATCGGCGCCGAACACCAGTGGGGCAAGACGGGGACGACCGAGAACAACGCCGACGCCTGGTTCTGCGGCGGGATCGCCGAAGAAGTGACCGCCTGCGTCTGGGTCGGCTACGCCGATTCGACGACGCCGATGACGACGCTCTACAACGGCGGCCCGGTGATGGGCGGCACCTACCCAGCGCTGATCTGGGCCAGCGTGATCTCTGCCTGGAAAGAAATCCAGGCCGAACGAGCGGCCGAAAAGGCGACCCGCAAGGCCGAAAAGGCAGCCAAGGAAGGCAACGCCGACGAAGCGGCCGAACTCGAAGCCGAAGCGGCCGAAAGCGCCGAAGGCGAAGGCTACCTGCCGAGCGAACCGGTCGAAGAATCGAGCAAACCGGCGCTGCCCGAAGAAGAAGTCGAAGCGCCGGCGCCCGAAGAAACCCAAACCCCGTCGGCGGGCGAAGCGCCGCCCGAAGAAGCGGCGCCGGCGGGCGAAGAAGCCACGCCCGAAGGCGGCGGCGGGGTCGGCGGCGGCGTCACCGCGGGCTGACACGCTGCGTACTTTGACCTCGCCATAGCCGGGTCAAAGTCCTAGGGACGCGGGCGCGAGACGAAGCGATTGCCGGCGGCGCTGAAGCGCCACGGGTACTCGACCGCTTTGGTGATCCCGACCCGGGGACTGGTGAGCACCCGCGGCGGCTCGGCGGCCGGCGGCAGGATCGCGAACGGCGGCCGGGTCAGGTCGGCGTCGTTCTCGGCGAGGGTGATGCCGAGCGCCTCGGTCAGCTTGCCGGGGCCGCTGCAGAGCTCGGAGTCGGCGTGCCTGAGGCCGCGGCGGCGGCGCATCGCCTCGATGCCGTCGGTCGGCTCGAGGGCACGGACCAGAACCGCCGCCGCCTCCCCCTCCGGTTCGCAGACGAAGTTGAGCAGGCTGTGGATCCCGTAGGAGAGGTAGACGTAAGCCCGGCCGGGCGGCCCGAAGAGGACCGCGGTGCGCTCGGTGAGGCCGACGTAGGCGTGGCAGGCGGGGTCGTCGCGCTCGTAGCTCTCGGTCTCGACGATGGTGCCGCCGACGCCGTCGTAGAGGAGCCGACAGCCGACCAGCTCCCGTGCCACCTCGTGCACCGAGCGGTCGAAGAACTCCCGATTCACGCCTGCGCTTCGCGGACCCGCGACTGGACCGCCGCGAGCGCGCCGCGAGCCGACTCGATCTGGGCCGCCAGAGGCGCCGAGCCGGTGCCCCCGGCGATTCCCTTCGACTCCAGCCAGCTCGAGCGCTGCAGAACCTCGTAGAAGGAGTCGTCGAGGTGCTCGGAGTGGCGCTTCAGCTCGGCAGGGGTGAGGTCGGAGAGGGCCAGATCGCGCTCCAGCGCTTCGCGAACGAGGCCGCCGACGATCCCGTGCGCCTCGCGGAACGGGACCCCGCGACGGACCAGCAGGTCGGCGACCTCGGTCGCCGCCAGCATCTCGTCGCCCGAGGCCGCCTCCATCCGCTCGCGGTCGAACTCGATCCCGGAGAGGATCCCGTCGGTGACTTCGAGCGAGAGCTCGATCGTGTCGATCGCGTCGAAGAGCGGCTCCTTGTCCTCCTGCATGTCCTTGCCGTAGGTCAGCGGCAGCGCGTGCATGACGCCGAGCAGCGCCGCGTAGTCGGCCGCTACCCGCGGCGCCTTGGCGCGGAGCAGCTCGGCCGAGTCGGGGTTCATCTTCTGCGGCATGATCGAGGAGCCCGAGGAGAACGACTCGTCGAGGCGGCAGAAGCCGAACTCGGTTGAGCTCCAGATCACGAGTTCCGAGCCGAAGCGCGAGAGGTGCATCGAGGCGACCGCGGCCGCGTTCAGGTAGTCGAGGACGAAGTCCCGGTTGGAGGCGCCGTCGACGGAGTTGTGGCTGACCTGCTCGAAGCCGAGCTCAGCGGCGACCGCCTCGCGGTCGATCTCCCAGTTGACCCCGGCCAGCGCCCCGGAGCCGAGCGGCATCACGCCGGCGCTGTCGAGGGCGAACTGGAAGCGGAGGACATCGCGAGCGAGCATCCAGAAGTAGGCGAGCAGGTGGTGGCCGAGGTAGACCGGCTGGGCGCGCTGGAGGTGGGTGTAGCCGGGCATCGGCCAGTCCTTGTGGGCCTCGGCCTGCTCGAGCAGCCGCCCCATCGCCGCTCCCAGCAGCTCGACCGCGCGGAGGCTGTGCGCCTGGACCACCAACGCCACGTCGGTCGCCACCTGGTCGTTCCGCGAGCGGCCGGTGTGGAGCTTGGCGGCGAGCGCCCCGATCTCCTCGCCGAGCAGCCGCTCGACCGCCATGTGCACGTCCTCGTCTGAATCCTCGAACTGGAATCCCGAGCTGGTGAGGCGCTCGCGCACGCGCTCGAGGCCGCTGACCATCAGCGCCAGCTCCTCCTCGCTCAGCAGCCCGAGCCCCTGCAGGCCACGGGCGTGCGCCTGCGATTGGGTGATGTCGTAGGAGGCGAGGCGCCAGTCGAAGCCGAGCGAGCGGTTGAAGCGCCAGAACCGCGGGTCTGGCTCCTTGCCGAAGCGGGATTCCTGTCTGCCTGACATAGGCAGGCGATTATTGCGGCTGCGGCGCCGGGCGACCGATCGCGGCGCCGAGCTCGGCGACCACCCGCTCCACCTCGGCCTCCCCCATCGCCGGGTGGAAGGGCAGCGCCAGCGAGCGGGCGGCGGCCGCTTCGGCAACCGGGAACTGGCCCTCGCGGTAGCCGAGCTCACGCAGGTGCGGGAACAGGTGGATACAGGGGAGATAGGCCTTGGAGGCGACGCCGCGCTCGGCGAGGCGGCCGATCGTCACGTCGCGGTCGACCGCTCCGGGGAGCCCGACGACGTAGACGAACCAGCTGCGGACCTCGCGGCCGCGACCGGCGATCGGCACCTCGACCCCCTCGATACCCGCCAGCCGCTCCGCATAGAGCGCCGCGACCGCGGCCCGTCGCGCCAGCAGGTCGTCGAGCTTCTCGACCTGGGCTACGCCGATCGCCGCGGCGACGTCGGAGAGGCGGTAGTTGAAGCCGAGCCGGTCGTGGTCGAGCCAGCCCATGTCGACAGCGCGGCCCTGGTTGCGCTCCGAGCGCAGGCGAGCGGCGGCGCCGGGGTCGGTGGGGACTATCGCCCCGCCCTCCCCCGTCGTCATCTGCTTGTTGGCGTAGAAGGCGAAGGTGGCGAGGTTGCCGCGCGTCCCCACCCTGCGGCCCTCGGAGTCGACCGCGCCGAGCGCCTCGCAGGCGTCCTCGAGGATGCCGAGGCCGCGGGCGACGGCGAGCGCCTCGAGCTCGGGCATCGCCGCCGGGTAGCCGAAGATGTGGACGGGCAGGAGGCCGGCGGAACGCTCGCCAACCGCTGCTGCGGCGGCCGCCGGGTCGAGGTTCAACGTCACCGGGTCGACGTCGCAGAAGACCGGCCGGGCGCCCTCGTAGAGCAGGCAGTTGGCGGAGGCAACGAAGCTGAAGGGGGTGGTGACGACCTCCTCGCCGCGGCCCCAGCCGAGCTGGCGGACGCCGAGGTGGAGCGCCGTCGTCCCGCTCGAGACCGCGACCGCGTCGGCGGCCTCCAGCCAAGCGGCCAGCTCGCGCTCGAAGCGGGCACCCATCGGACCGAGCGAGAGCCGGCCCGAGCGCAGCACCTCGAGCACCAGCTCCTCCTCGCGCGGACCGATCTCCGGCCGCGCCAGCTCGATCGACTGCGACTCCTCGCCGCCGCTCATCCGACCAGGCCGGCGGGCCGCGGCTGGAAGGCGTACTCGAGCGAGTCGACCAGGGCCTGCCAGGAGGCCTCGATGATGTTCTCCGAGACGCCCGTGGTCCCCCATTCGCGCTCGCCGTCGGCGGAGTCGAGGATCACCCTGGTGACGGCACCGGTGCCGTGGTCCTGGTCGAGGATGCGAACCTTGTAGTTGGTCAGCTCGATCTCGGCCAGGTGCGGGTAACGCTCGCTGATCGCCGAGCGCAGAGCCTTGTCGAGGGCGTTGACGGGGCCGTTGCCCTCGGCCACGCGGAGGTAGCGCTTGCCGTCGACCTCGACCTTGATCGTCGCCTCGGTCTCGACCTCCCCCCCGGCCCGGCGCTCGGTCACCACCCGGTAGCTCTCGAGCACGAACAGCGGCTGGTACTGACCCGCCTCGTAGCGCAGCAGCAGCTCGAAGGAGGCTGGCGCCGCCTCGTAGTGGTAGCCGCGGTGCTCGCGCTGCTTCAGCTGCTCGACCGCGCGGGCTGCGGCCTCGTCGTCGAGCTCGAGCCCGGCCTGCTCGGCCTGGGTGCGGATCGTCGCCCGGCCGGCCAGCTCGGAGGGCAGGACGTCGCGGTCGTTGCCGACCAGGGCGGGGTCCATGTGCTCGAAGGTGCTGGGGTCGGCGGCGACGCCGGCGGCATGCATCCCCGCCTTGTGGGCGAAGGCGTTGCGGCCGACGTAGGGCCGATCGCCGTCGGAGGCCAGGTTGCAAAGCTCGTCGAGGTAGTGGGCGGTCGGCGCCAGGCTCGCCAGCTGCTCGGGGCTGACCACCTCGAAGCCCATCTTCAACTGCAGCGCCGGCAGGATCGAGGCAAGGTTGGCGTTGCCGCAGCGCTCGCCGTAGCCGTTGACGCAGCCCTGGACGAGGCGAGCGCCGGCCCCGACCGCGGCCAGCGAGTTGGCGACCGCGCACTCGGAATCGTTGTGAGTGTGGATCCCGACCTCGACTGCGCCGTCGAGGGCCGCGACCACGGCGGCGGTCGCCGCGGCGACCGCCCGCGGCAGGGTGCCGCCGTTGGTGTCGCAAAGGGTGACGTTCTCCGCCCCAGCGGCGGCGGCGGCACGCACGCATTCGAGCGCATAGCCGGGGTCTTCGCGGTAGCCGTCGAAGAAGTGCTCGGCGTCAAAGACCGCGCGCTTGCCGCGCCCGTGGCAGAGCGCGACCGACTCGGCGATCATCGCCAGGTTGTCCTCGCGGGAGACCCGGATCACCTTCTCGACGTGGAAGGGCGAGCTCTTGCCGACCAGGCAGACGACCGGCGCGAAGGACTCGGCCAGAGCGAGCAGCGCCGCGTCCTCCTCGGCCGGGGCGCCGCGCCGCCGCGTCATCCCAAAGGCGGCGATCGTCGCGTTGGCCAGCTCGAGCTCGGCGAGCCGCTCGAACAGCTCGGCTTCCTTCGGGTTGCTGCTGGGAAAGCCGGCCTCGATGAACTGGACGCCGAGCGCGTCGAGCGCCCGTGCCACGCTGACCTTCTCGCCCACCGAGAGGGACATGCCGCGACCGCCCATCCCGTCGCGCAAGGTCGTGTCGTAGAGCTTCACCTGTTCCATGAGTGGTTGCTGCCTTTCGAGATTAGAAGAGGAAGACCGGTGGGCCAAAGGCCCGGTGCGCGCGAGAGAGCAGCGCCAGCCGCTATGCGGCAGGGGTAATTCGGTCGTCCTCGACCCGCGCGGGGCGCTCGGCGGCGGGCTCGACGAAATCGAGCCACTCGAGGTACTCGTCGGCGCGCCCGTAAAGCGCGTCCTCGAATTTGGCCTGGATGTGGCGGGTGACCTCGCCCGGCTCGCCGGCGCCGACCTGGTGGTCGTCGATCTCGCGCACCGGCACCATCTCGGCCGCGGTCCCGGTCATGAAGACCTCCTCGGCGAGGTAGAGCTCGGAGCGGGCGATGTCGCGCTCGACCACGGTGTAGCCGAGGTCGCGGGCGATCTGGATCACCGACTTGCGGTTGATGCCGTCGAGGATCGCGGCGACGTGCGGCGGCGTCAGGATCGCGCCCTCGCGGACGACGAAGATGTTCTCGCCCGAGCCCTCGCAGACGAAGCCGCGCTCGTCGAGCAAGATCGCCTCGTCGTAACCGGCGTTGGCCGACTCGGTCTTGGCGAGGATCGAGTTGAGGTAGGAGCCGGAGGCCTTGGCGTGCGGGATCGTGCTGGCCGGGCTGATCCGACGCCAGCTCGAGACCTTGGCGCGGATGCCACCGCCCTTGCTCTCCTCGCCCAGGTAGGCGCCCCAGGGCCAGGCGGCGATGGCCACTTCGACCCCGCTCTTCGCGTAGAGGCCGAGCTCGCCGTAGCCGCGGAAGGCGATCGGGCGGATGTAGGCCGACTTGAGGGAATTCCGGCGAATCAGCTCGTGGGTCGCCGCCCGCAGCTCCTCGGCCGCGTAGGGCATCGGCAGGTAGTAGAGCTCGGCCGACTGGGCGAGCCGGCCGAGGTGGTCGGCGTGGCGGAAGATCGCCGGCCCGCGAGCCGTCTCGTAGCAGCGAATCCCCTCGAAGACGCCGCTTCCGTAGTGCAGGCCGTGCGTCAGCACGTGCACCTGGGCATCCTCCCAGGCGACGAACTCGCCGTTCTGCCAAATCAACTCCTGCCGCTCCATGTTGTTCTCAGTATGCCGGATCGGAACAAGGTCTTCGACCGCAGGCCGCGAACGGCCCTTAGGACCCAAGGACTCGAAAGCAGCACCACACAGGAGGAAAGCCAATGAAGCGAAGTGCCCTGCGAAGGCTCGTGCCCCGCCCCACCTACGGCAACGTGATCGCGACGATCGCGCTGTTCATCGCCCTCGGCGGCGTCGCCGTCGCCGCCGGCCTGCCGAAGAACAGCGTCGGCCCGAACCAGCTGAAGCGCGGCGCCGTAACGGCTGCCAAGATCCGCAAGCAGGCGGTGACCTCGGGCAAGCTGGCACCGCAGTCGGTGACCGCCGGCAAGCTCGGCGCCAACGCGGTCCTGCCGGGCAATCTCGGCAACGGGATCATCACCACCCAGAAGATCGCCGCCGGCGCCGTCGTCGCCTCGTCGATCAAGAACGGGGTCGTCACCACCAACAAGCTGACCAACGGCAACGTGACCACGGCGAAGCTCGCCGACAACGCGGTCAACACCGCCAAGCTGGCCGAAAAGTCGGTCACCCCGGCGAAGCTCTCGTTCGCGACCAGCGCCCCCGGCACCGTCTCCAACCTGGCCACCGGGCAGACGCTGCGCGGCGTCTTCGACGTCGGCGGCACCGCGGCGGCGGTTGCCGACATCGCCAAAGGCGCGGTCAGCCTCTCGCTTCCGTTGGCCAATCCGGCGACGGTCAGCGTCCTCAAAGTGGGAGAAACCAGCGCCAGCTGCCCCGGCCTCGGGACCGGCAGCTCGACGCCGGGAGCGGCGGCTGGCAGTCTCTGCCTCTACCTCACCACCGCGACGAACCTCGACGAATCCGAACTTCCGAAACTCGTCGAGGCCAACACGCGGTACGGCTTCGGCATCTCCGCGAAAGCGAAAGCGGCTGGCGAATTCGCCGCGATCGGCTTTTGGGCGGTGACCGCCCCGTAGGACCCCCGAAGAGCTCGCGGCCGCTCAGGCCGCGAGCTCTTCGAGCACCGCGGCGGTCATCTCGGCCGTCCCCACCTCGACCTCGGCGGGGACGTCGACCATCGGCGCCACGCCGGCCGTCCCCGAGGCGAGGTCGGGCGTCCGCAGGCCGCGTTCGAGCACCGCGTCGACCGCCTGCTCGACCCGGTCGGCATCCTCGGCGCGGCCGAGGCCGTGGCGCAGCATCATTCCCACCGAGAGGAAGGTGGCAAGCGGGTTGGCGATCCCTTTGCCGGCAATGTCGGGGGCGGAGCCGTGGACCGGCTCGAACAGGCCAGGCTCGCCCTCGGCGCCGAGGCTGGCGGAGGGCAGCATCCCGAGGCTTCCGGTCAGCATCGCCGACTCGTCGCTGAGGACGTCGCCGAAGAGGTTCTCGGTGACGATCACGTCGAAGTCGGCCGGTCGCGAGACCAGTTGCATAGCGGCGTTGTCGACGAGCATGTGCTCGAGCTCGACGTCGTCGTAGGAGGCGGCGATGCCGGTGACCACCTCGCGCCAGAGCCGCGAGGTCTCGAGCACGTTGGCCTTGTCGACCGAGGTGACCTTGGGCTTGCGGCCGGAGCCGGCGGCGCGGCG
>DASXFL010000151.1:0-5453 GCA_036489595.1 Solirubrobacterales bacterium | reverse complement strand
CCTCTACGCGATCGCCGGCAACGACTACGCCGCCAACTTCCACGACGTCATCGCCGGCCGCCCGGGCGGCCCCCAGACCAACAACCTCTTCGACCCCGAAGGCCACTTCCCGGCTGGCCCCGGCTACGACATGGCGACCGGGCTCGGCAGCCCGATCGTGCCGGCGCTGGCCGCCTCGCTCTGCGCCTTCATGGTTCCGGCGCCGCCCACCTCCCCGCCGCCGTCCTCGCCGGCCCCGCCCGTCTCCTCGCCGCCGGCGCCGCGAACGACGAGGCTGGTGCGGGCCTCGCTGCGGGGCCTCAGCCGCGGCAGGCCGCGACTGCGGTTCAGGATCGTCGCCCGCCCCGGCGCCAAGCTGAGCACGGTCACGGTGACCCTGCCGCCGGGCCTCGACGCCGCCGGGGGCGACGCCGATTTGGTCCGCTTCCGCCTCGCCAGGCCGCGCGCGCGGGCGACGCTGGCGATCGCCTACCCCGACCTGCTCGCCAGCCGGAAGCTGGTCCGGCGCGCCTCCGGCGATCGCAACGGCAGGCTCGGCTTCGTCTTCTCGGTCCGCGAAGCGGGGGGCGGCGGCGCCCGCTTCCCGATCGCGCTGCCGCTCTAGGCGGGACGGCCCGCGCTAGCTGCGGGCGACCTCGAGCCGGATCTCCTTGCCTTTGAGCTTGGTGCCGTCGAGGAACTCAACGGTGCGCTCGGCCTCGTCGGGGTCGACCTCGACGAAGGAGAAGCGGTGGAGGACACGGACGTCGTGGATCTTCTCGTCGGCGAGGACGGCGCCCTCGCGCAGCGCCCAGCGCAGATCCTCCTCGTCGATGCCGCTGCGCTCGCCGCGGTTGACGAACAGCTTCACGGTCTCGGCCTTCGCGTCGCCGTCGCCGTCGTGGCTGCCGTCGCCGTCGCCGTTGCTCGCGGCGGCGGCCTCCTCGCGCTCGCGCGGCCGCTCGGGGCGCTCCGGCCGCTCGCGGCGGCGCGCTCGCGGCGCGTGCTCGAGCCGCTCCTCGGGAGTCTCCCACTCGCCGATCGAGGTCTTGACGTCGCGCTCGATCCGATCGATCTCCTCGCGCTGGGCAGGGGTGACGAAGGTGATCGCCCGGCCCGTTCTGCCGACCCGTCCGGTTCTGCCGATCCGGTGCACGTAGACCTCGGAGGAGTTCGGCACGTCGTAGTTGATGACGTGGGTGACGTGCTCGATGTCGAGGCCGCGGGCGGCGATGTCGGTGGCAACCAAGAGTCGCACCCGATGGTTCTTGAAGGCGATCATGACGCCGTCGCGGGAGCCCTGGCTCATGTCGCCGTGCAGTGCTTTGACGTCGAGCCCTTTGTCCTTCAGCGTCTTCTCCAGCTTCGATGCGCCGATCTTGGTCCGGCAGAAGATGATCGCCTGCTCGGGTTCCTCGGCCCGCAGCACCTCGACCAGCTTCGCCGCCTTGTCTTTGGCCGGAACCTCGATGTAGGCCTGCTGGATTGCGTCGACCGTGAGTTCTTTCGGGGTGATGCTGATCGTCGTCGGGTCGTACATGTAACCCTCGGCGAGCCGCTGGACCGGCGGCGGCATCGTCGCCGAGAAGAGCGCCGTCTGGCGCCCGCTCGGGCACATCCGGAGGATCTTCTCGACGTCCTCGATGAAGCCGAGGTCGAGCATCTCGTCGGCCTCGTCGAGGACGACGAAGCGAGCGGCGGTGAGGACGAGCGAGTGCCGCCCCATCAGGTCCATCATCCGGCCGACGGTGGCGACGACGACGTGGGCGCCGGAGCGCAGCTGCGACTGCTGCGAGCGGATCGGGGCACCGCCGAAGACGGCGACCACCTCGACGTCGAGGTGCTCGGCGTAGGAGCGCAGGGCCTGCGTCACCTGGATGCAGAGCTCGCGCGTCGGGGTGAGGACGATCGCCTGCACCTCCGGGTCCTCGGGGTCGAGGTACTGCAGCAACGGCAGGCCGAAGGCCGCCGTCTTGCCGGTCCCGGTCTGCGCCTGGCCGATCACGTCGTGGCCGCCGAGCAGCTCGGGGATCGCCTCCTCCTGGATCGGCGTCGGATCGACGTAGCCGAGCTCGTCGAGCGCCTGCTGGATCTTGGGAGAGAGGCCGAGGTCTTTGAATGCGGTCATGGGAGGTGCTGCCGATCTATATAGAGGGATCGAGGAGGAGCTTGCCGGTGGTGCGACGGGCGGTGATGTCTTCGTGCGCCCGCGCGGCCTCCGAGAGGGGGTAGACCTCTCCGATCGTAGCCGTCAGCTCGCCCTGGGCGAGCGCCGCCATCAGCTCGCCGATCATCGGCGCGACCAGGTCGGGCCGCGCCAGCAGGTGGGCGAGCCAGAAGCCCACCACCGCTTTCGACCCCCGCAGCAGCGCCGCGGTGGAGATCTCGCGCTGCTCGCGCGAGGCGATTCCGAAGACGACCATCCGGCCGAGCGGAGCCAGCGCACCCAGCTCCTGGTCGAAGGCCTCGCCGCCGCTCATGTGGAGGACGGCGTCGACGCGCTCGCCGCCGTTGGCCTCGCGGATCGCGGCGCCGAGGTCCTCGGCCCGGGAGTCGACAGTGGCGTCGGCGCCGAGCTCGGCGACCAGCGCCCGCTTCTCCGCGCTCGAGGCGAGCCCGATCACCCTGGCGCCGGCCCGCTTGGCGAGCTGGACGGCGAGGGTGCCGGTGCCGCCGGCGGCGGCCTCGACGACGATCGACTCGCCGGCCTCGATCCGGGCGCAGCGCTCGACCAGCGCCAGCGCGGTCAGCCCCTGCAGCAGGATCGCCGCCGCCTGGTCGTCGTCGACCTGGTCCGGCAGCGGCACCAGGTTGGCGCTGGGAACGGCGACCCGCTGCGCGTAGCCGCCGCTGCCGAGCAGAGCGGCGACCCGGCGGCCGTCGGCGGTGCGGCCGCTGACCTCGGCGCCGGGGATCAGCGGCAGCTGCTGCTCGGCCAGGTAGTCGTTGTGGATGGTGTGGGTGTCGGCGAAGTTGACGCCGGCCCGGGCGACCTCGACCAGCGCCTCACCGTCGCCCGGCTCGGGATCGGGGAGGTCGAGGTATTCGAACACCTCCGGCCCGCCGAACTCCTGGATCTGGATCGCTTTCACGCTCGTCCCCCTCGTTGGCGGCTCAGGGCAGCGGCGCGACGACGAGCCGGCGTTCGGAGAAGGTGGCGGACCCGCTCGCCGATGCGTAGCGGAGTTCGAAAGTGTGTTCGCCGGCGGTCGCGCGAAAGAGCACCGGGCCCGGAGCGCCCAGGGTGGCGCAGGCTCCACTCGAATCGAGCGCCGCCGGGGTCCCGGCAAGAAGGGGTTCGCCGGCTTCGACCTGGAAGAGGACGCCTTTGACTCCGTTGCATTCGCTCGCCTGCCCTTCCACCTGGTGGGCTCCTTCGTAGAGCGAGACTGCGCCTTCGCCGTCGATCAGTGCCTGCGCCCAAACCTGAACCAGGCCAGCCTGCAGCACGTCGACGGTCACCGCGGGGCCACCGGCGAGCGATTGGAAGGTTTTCGATGCGGTCGACACGTCGCCTTCGGCAAAGCCGACCTTGGAGCGGATCGAGGCCACTTCCTTCTGCGCTTCTTCGGCTTTGAGCCGGGCCCCGCCGGCCCGTTCCTGGGCGCCTTCCGTCGCCTTGGCCGCTTCGCCGGCGGCGGTCTTGGCGGCGGCGGCCGAGGCCTGGGCCGCGCTGGCAGAGCCCGACGCCGTGCCGGCCGCAGCGACGGCCTTGTGGACTTCGCGCTTCGCCGCACGGCCGATCCGTAGCGCCGACTTCGCCTTCCCCAAGGCCCGCGTCGAGAGCCCTCTGACGCTCGTCGTCTTCGCGGTGGTGCCGGAGTCGGCGAAAGCGGGAATCGCGACGGCGACGGCAATCACCACCGCCAGAAGCGTCACGAAAGCCCTGCGACTCATCACGGCGATCCTACGGATACTGTTCGCCGCATGTCGCTGACCGTGGTCGGCTCGATCGCCTTCGACGCCGTCAAAACGCCCTTCGGGGAGCGCGAGCGGATGCTCGGCGGCGCCGCCGTGCATTTTTCGCTCGCCGCCAGCTTCTTCACCGCGGTGCGCCCGGTCGGGCCGGTTGGCGAGGACTTCGGCGCCGAGGAGTTCGCGGTGCTTGAGCGCCGCGGCGTCCTCACCGAGGACGTCGAGCGGGTTCCCGGCGACTCCTTTTTCTGGCGCGGCCACTACGAGTTCGACCTCAACGTCGCCCATACCGACGACACCCGGCTCGGCGTCTTCGAGAGCTTCGAGCCGAAGCTCTCCGCCGCAGCCGAATCCGCCGACACCGTCTTCCTCGCCAACATCCAGCCCGACCTGCAGCGCCGCGTCCGCGGCCGTTGCGGCGACGCCGGCCTGACCGGCCTCGACTCGATGAACTTCTGGATCGAAAGCGCTCGCGACTCGCTGCTGGCGGCAATCGCCGAGGTCGACGTCCTCGTCCTCAACGACGCCGAGATCCGGATGCTGACCGGCAAGCCGAACCTGGCCCGGGCGAGCCGCGAGCTGATGTCGGCCGGCCCGCGCGCGGTCGTCGCCAAGCAGGGCGAGTACGGCGCCGCTCTCTTCACCGAGTCCGGCTTCTTCGCCCTGCCCGGCTTCCCGCTCGAGGACGTGATCGACCCGACCGGCGCCGGCGACAGCTTCGCCGGCGGCTTCTTCGGCTACCTCGACGGCCTCGGCGCCGGCGCCGCCGAGCTGAGCGAGGAGCAGCTGCGGCTGGCGATGGGATACGGGACCGTCCTCGCCTCTTTCAACATCCAGGAGTTCGGGACCGAGCGGGTGGCGCGGCTGAACCGCGAGGAGATCGACGAGCGGCTCGAGCAGCTGCGGGCGATGACCAGCTTCGAGGTGGCCCGCAGCGCCTGAGGTTCGCGGACGGGTCCTGGCTGCGATACTGGGGCTCACCCCAGACTTGAAGCGAAAGAGGGAGCCCGATGGCCACCGACCAGCAGACCCCGGACGCGACCGTCGACGACGCCGCCTCCGGCGCCGAGACCCTCTCGGTCACCGACAACCGGACTGGCAAGACATACGAGCTGGAGATCAGCGACGGCACCGTGCGCGGCATGGACCTCCGCCAGATCAAAGTCTCCGACGACGACTTCGGCCTGATGTCCTACGACCCGGCCTTCACCAACACCGCGGCCGCCCGCTCCGCCGTCACCTACATCGACGGCGAGGCCGGGATCCTCGAACACCGCGGCTACTCGATCGAGCAGCTTTGCGAGCGCTCGACCTACCTCGAGGTCGCCTACCTCCTGATCTTCGGCGAGCTGCCGACCGAGAAGCAGCTCGAGCGCTGGGTCTTCGACATCACCCACCACACCTTCGTCCACGAGGACTTGAAGCACCTCTTCGAGGGCTTCCGCTACGACGCCCACCCGATGGGGATGCTGCTCGCCGGCGTCGGTGCCCTCTCAACCTTCTACCCCGACGCCAAGCACGTCGACGATGAAGAAGAGCGCTACATGGCGGCGGTGCGC
>DASXFL010000115.1:0-9648 GCA_036489595.1 Solirubrobacterales bacterium | reverse complement strand
CCAGCGCGACAGCGCCTACTACAGCGTCATCGACTCCGAGTGGCCCGAGGTCCGGGCCAACCTCCAGCGCCGCCTCGCCGGGACCTGAACGCAGTTGTCCCCGCTATCCGGGGACAACTGCGTTCTAGTGGTCGTGGTGGGTCGGGTCGGCTGCCCGCGCCACCCGTTCGGCCCGCTCGCGCACTTCGGCCGTCGCCTCGCGGGTCGCCGCTACGGCCTCGTCGCGAGCGCTTTCCAGCCCCTCGCTCGGCTTGCCGCCGATGATGTCGCGGAAGGCGTTCTTGAAGCGGTCGGTGCGGCGGTCCGGATGGAAGCGCGCCGCGGATTTCGCCTGCTTCTTCGGCCGCCGCTCGCCGTAGCGGTGACGCGCCCAGGTCGAGCTCGGCTTGCCGATTCGACAGGCCCCGTAGAGGGCGATCGGATAGAAGAAGAAGCCGACCCAGCCGTGCAGCCAGCGGCCCTTGGCGAAGCAGATCGCGACCGTCCCGAAGATGATCAGGGCGGTGATGATGCTGCCGACGATCGCGCCGGCCGATCCGGTTTCGAACGTCAACGGACTCGCCCCGATCAGGATCAGCCCCATGCCGGCGGCGGCGAGCACCGTGGCGTCGATCGAGCTCCGCCCCTGCTCGGCCCAGTAGACGTCTTCGAGGTGCACCCAGAGGGCGAACTCGTCGATCGTCAGGCCGATGCCGATGCCGAAGAAGGCGGCGCAGATCTCGGTCGCCGGGCTGCGGCCGAAGGCGAAGAAGCCGAGCGTCCCCGCGGCCATCATCGTGATGATCCCGAAGACCAGGTGGTGGAGGTGGACGCCGCTGTCTGAGACCACGCTGCCGGGCCACCAGGGCACCTTCGGGCTGCGCATCAGCCGGGTGCTCATGCGGATGAAGGCGAAGGAGCCAAGGAAGCCGGCGAGCACCCAGAAGAGCCCCTGCTCTTCGTGGTCGACGAGGTGGCCGTAGAAGTCGAAGATCGAGGCGAAGCTCAGACCCGTCACGCCACCACCCCTAGCTCCTCGTCACGACGGACACGGGGTGATCTTATCCGCGGCCCAGTGCCCTCGACCGCGGCGATCAGCCTGGTCAGCAGCAGAACCGCGGCGATCGCGAAGAGGGGGGAGAGGACGATGTTAGAGGCCGCCTCCGAGAGCCAGGTCGAGAAGAAGGTGTCACCGAGCAGGTGGTGGGCGAGGTGCTCGGCGCCGCTGCCGAGCAGGTCGCCGGCGAGCTCGATCGGCACCAGCACCCAGAAGACCAGCCAGAAGTCGGAGCGGACGAGGCGGAAGCTGCGGACGAGGGCGCCGCGCACGGTCCGCTCCTCGAGCTCGACCGCCGGGCCCGAGAGCCCGAAGAGGACGAACGCCGTCACCCCGGGCAGGATCAGCAGCAGCAGGCCGACCGCGACCAGGATCACGTAGGCGACGTCGAGGACGATCAGCCGCCAGTAGTTGAGGCGGCGGGCGATGTGGCGGAGCGGCGGCAGCCGCTCGCCCTCAGGGTGGGTGAGCGAGATCGCGATCGCGCCGGCGAAGAAGACCTCGCCGAGCAGGCCGGTAGTGGTGACCGCGCCGGCGGTGCCGGCCAGGGCGAGGACCTTGATCGCGCTGTCGACGTGGAGCGATTCGACTTCGACCTGCGCGGCGGCGGCGTCGAGCAGGCCGAGCGGCACGAAGACGACGACGGCCAACAGCAGGATCCCCGCCCACCAGTCGCGGTAGACGCGGCCGAGGTCGGCGTACACCGAGCCGGTCCTGCGCCCCAGCGCCGCCGGGCGGCGGAACAGCGCCACGCCGCTACCGGCGCCGGCGGCCGGACGGGTAACGGCCGCGGCGCTCGAGCTTCGACTGGCTCGAGTCGCCCGCCGGGACCCGGCGCACCTGGCCGAGCTCGGGGATCAGGATCTCTTCGGCGCAGCGGCGGTGCCAGTGGTGGTGGTCGGTGCCGCCGAGCCGGCGCACGTACTGGACGACGGTGTGCTCGTCGCCGATCTCGACGTCGCCGTGGCAGCCCGGGCAGTGGTAGCGCTTGCGGGCGATGCCGCGGATCAGCCAGGCCTCGTCGCCCTCTTCGGTCAGGCCGCGGAGGCTCCAGCGCATGCTCGGCAGGCCGTCGAACTCGCTCATCCGCCTCGCCCGTCCCGCCTCGCCATCCAGGCGAAGGCCCCGGCCATCGCCAGGTTGGAGGCGCTGGCCAGCCGCAGCGCCGCCTTGGCACCGGGCCGGTTGACCGCCGGCGAGGCCGACCAGAGCGCGTCGGTGGCGATCTCGGTCCCCCGCAGCCAGGCGAGCGACTGCCAGTCGGCGGCGCTGCCGCGGCGCTCGGCAACCAGGTGGGCGGCGGCGAAGGTGAGCCAGACCGGGCCGCAGCGCCGGAACAGGTGCTTCGCGTCGGGCGAGGGCTCGTCGTGGCCGAGCAGCCGCAGGGTCGCCGCCTGCGCCGCTATCGCGGCGCTTCCGAGCAGCAGGTCGAAGCCGATCATGTTGCGGTTGGCAAGGCGGACGACGGTGGCGAGCGTCACGGTCGCGAGTTTCCCAGAAGGGAAAGCGCCGGGCGGGGCGAAATGGACCGCCGTGACCAAGACCGCGACGAAGTCCCCACAGCTCAAAAGCCTTTCCGACTACATCCAGGAGCGTTTCGAAGAGTTTTCGCGCTCCCAAAAAGACGTCGCCCGCTACATCGTCGACCACCTCGACGAGGCGGCCTTCCTCACCGCCGAGGAGCTCGCCCGCCGCGCCAGCACCTCCTCCTCGACCGTCGTCCGCTTCTCGCAGGCGCTCGGCTTCGAGGGCTACCCGGAGCTGCAGCAGGCCGCGATCGAGGAGTACCGGACGACGATCGCCGCCGCCGGCGCCGCCAACGGCGGCCCGCTCTTCAGCTTCGACCACTCCGAGCTCGAGGGCTCACTCAGCGCCGACTACTCGAACCTCGAGGAAACCGCGCGGAAGCTGACCACCGAGCAGGTCAACGACTCGGTCGCGGCGCTGGCCGAAGCGCAGCGGATCGTGATCGTCGGCGTCGACCAGATGGCCTTCTTCGCCAGTTACCTGCGGCACACGCTCAGCCTGCTGGACATTCGTGCCGAAATCGTCGCCTCGACCGGCGGCGAGAGCCTGCAGCGGCTGGGCCGGATCGACGAGTCGACGCTCGTCATCACCCTCTCCGCCGGCCGCGCGCACCCACTGCTGCTGCGGGCGATGAAGCTGGCTCTGCACCGCGGTGCCCGCACCCTGGCGATCTCCGACGCGACCATGTCGGAGGTTGGGGAGCACGCCGAGATGACCCTCTACTTCTCCTCCAACAGCCCCAGCTTCGCCCGTTCCAACACGGCGCTGATGGCTCTCGTGCAGGCGCTCGCCCACGGGCTCTACGCCCGCGACGAAGCCACGCACAAAGACCGCATCCGCGCCTACAAATTGAAGTAACGCGCGCCGCAGCGGCACGAGCGGCGGTCCCACGTTGGCCTCCGCGTCGCTGCTGTCGGCTTTCGCGTGCTCGTAATATGGAGCGATGACCGAGCGCGCGACGTTCCGCCTCAAGACCGGCCTCGCCGAGATGCTGAAAGGCGGCGTGATCATGGACGTGGTCACGCCCGAGGAGGCGAAGATCGCCGAGGAGGCGGGAGCCACCGCGGTGATGGCGCTGGAGCGCGTCCCCGCCGACATCCGCCGCGACGGCGGCGTCGCCCGGATGTCCGACCCGGCGATGATCAAGGGGATCCAGGAGGCGGTCTCGATCCCGGTGATGGCGAAGGCGCGGATCGGCCACTTCGCTGAGGCCCAGGTGCTGGAAGCGCTCGGGGTTGACTACATCGACGAGTCCGAGGTCCTGACCCCGGCCGACGAGGTCAACCACATCGACAAGCTCGCCTTCGACGTGCCGTTCGTCTGCGGCGCTACCAATCTCGGCGAGGCGCTGCGGCGGATCGGCGAGGGGGCGGCGATGATCCGCTCCAAGGGCGAGGCCGGGACCGGCAACGTGGTCGAGGCGGTCCGTCACATGCGCGAGATCACGAGCGGCATCCGCCGGCTCTCGCAGCTGCGCCCCGAGGAGCTGGCCGCTGCCGCCAAAGAACTGCCGGCGCCGCTCGAAGTCGTCCAGGAGGTCGCCGCTGCCGGCCGCCTGCCAGTGCCGCTCTTTTGCGCCGGCGGGATCGCGACCCCGTCCGATGCGGCGCTGATGATGCAGCTCGGGGCCGAGGGCAACTTCGTCGGCTCCGGGATCTTCAAGAGCGCCGACCCCGAGAGGATGGCGCGGGCGATCGTCGAGGCGACCACGCACTACAACGATCCCGAGCGGGTCACCGCTGCCTCGATCGGGCTCGGCGAGGCGATGTCGGGGCTCGAGATCGGGCCGCTCGAAGCGGCCGACGCGTTGCTCCAGCACCGCGGGAGCTAGTGCTCGCTGCCGCCGCCAAGGAGGCCACCGGCCTCAGGGTCGGCGTCCTGGCGCTGCAGGGCGACTTCGAAGCGCACGCGAACGTGCTGCGCTCGCTCGGCGCGACGCCGACAGATGTACGGACGCCCGAGCAGCTCGAGGGACTCAACGGGCTGGTGATCCCTGGCGGCGAGTCGACGACGATCGGCAAGCTGATCGACTCGGCCGGACTGGAGCCGGCGATCCGCGCCCACCACGAGGCCGGGCGGCCGATCCTCGGCACCTGCGCCGGGATGATCGTCTGCGACGCCGACCATCTCGGCTTCCTCGAAGCGACCACCCGCCGCAACGCCTTCGGCCGCCAGCTGCAGAGCTTCGAGGCTGACCTCGAGGTCGAGGGGGCCGGCGACGAGCCCCTGCGGGCGGTCTTCATCCGCGCGCCCTGGGTCGAGGCCTGGGGCCCGGGGGTCGAGGTCCTCGCCTCCTACGGAGAGCACCCGGTGGCAATCCGCGAGGGCAGCGTGCTCGCCTGCGCCTTCCACCCGGAGCTGACCGACGACCCCCGCTTCCACGCGATCTTCCTGGCGATGACGGCGACCAGCGCCCGCGATCGCGCGAAGGAAGCGGCGGGACGATGAGCGATCCGCGGGTGACGAACCTGGCCAAGATCCTGGTCGGTTACTCGACCGAGGTGAAGGCGGGCGAGGTGGTCGCGATCGACGGCGAGACCGCCGCCGCGCCGCTCCTGCTCGCGGTCTACGAAGAGGTGCTGAGGGCCGGTGCCCACGCGGTCATGAACGTCGCCCTCGACGGCCAGATCGCCGCCTACTTCAAGCACGCCGGCGACCCGCAGCTGAAATGGATCTCGCCCTTCGCCGAGTGGATGGTCGACAACGTCGACGTGCGGATCGCCGTCGGCGCCAGCACCAACACCCGCGAGCTCTCGGGCGTGCCCCCGGAGAAGCAGACCACGCGCCAGGCCGCCACCGGCCCGCTGATGACGCGGGCGATGAAACGCGCCGCCGAGGGCTCCTTCCGCTGGGTCTACACCCTGTTCCCGACCAGCGCTTACGCCTCCGAGGCGGAGATGAGCCTGGCCGACTACGAAGACTTCTACTACGCCGCCTGCCTCGCCGGCGACAGCGATCCGCTGAGCGCCTGGAAGCGCGCCTCCGAGGAGACCGTGCGCCTCGCCGAGTGGATCGAGGGCCACGAGGAGGTGCGGGTGACCGCGCTCGGCACCGACATCACCCTGGGCGTCGCCGGCCGCAGGTTCATCCCCTGCGTGGGCGATCACAACATGCCCGACGGCGAGTTCTTCACCGGCCCGGTCGAGGACTCGGTCGAGGGTGAGGTCAGCTTCCACCTGCCGGCGGTGATTGGCGGTCGCGAGGTCTCCGGCGTCCGCCTCAAGTTCGAATCAGGCCGCGTCGTCGACGCCGGCGCCGATCGCGGCGAGGAGTACCTGATCAAGCTGCTCGACACCGACGAGGGGGCGCGAACCTTGGGCGAGCTCGGAATCGGCACCAATTACTCGATCGACCGCGGCACCCGCGAGGTCCTGCTCGACGAGAAGCTCGGCGGCACCGTCCACATGGCGGTCGGAGCCGCCTATCCGGAGTCCGGCGGCACCAACGACTCCGCCGTTCACACCGACCTCGTCTGCGACCTCCGTCTCGGAGGCAAGCTCGAAGTCGACGGCGTGGTGATGCAGGAAGACGGCAAGTTCGTCGTCTGAGGGCCGGCGCGGCGCTCGCAAAAAGCGCCGAACAAGCGTCCGCCTTCGCATAGGAATCTCACACCGGTCGCGCGCTGGGGTGTTCAATGCCCGCAGTGCGTCCCGTCCACCCGCTCGCCTGGGGATCGCTCGTCGCCGTGCTCGCGACCTGCTTTGCCTGCGCTTCGCCGGCCGCCGCGGCGCCGCAGCCGGTGCATCTGGGGGCGGCCGCGGCAGCATTCAACAGCGGATCCGCCACCGCGGCGGGGGGATGCATCTGCACCGTGGCGCAGTTCCACGACGTCGGACCGACCAACAACTCATACGTGGTCCCCTTCGACGGGGTGCTCGTCGCCAGCGGCTTCTACGTCGGCAACTCGGTCGAACCCGTCGACGCGCCGACGGCACAGGTCCAGACGGTGCATCCGACCGGGGCCTCCACCGGCGACGTCGTCAGCGAGGGCTTGACCCACAGCCTCCTCGGCTTGACGAAAAACACCGTCGACAGCTTCTACGAGCGCGTGCCCGCTGCGGCCGGCGACGTCCTCGCCGCGCGCTTCCACAACAGCGGCTTCATCGAAGCGACGCCTTACTTCTTCAAGACCGCCGCCAGCGGTGACGGCGCGGAGGTGTTCTTCACGCCCGTCGCGGCCGGCGCCAGTCTCTCGGGCGGGGGCGCCGCGGCCGAACGCCGACTCAACCTCGAAGCCGAGCTGGAGCCCGACGAAGACCACGACGGGTACGGCGACGCCTCGCAGGACCTCTGCCTCGGCTCGCCGATCGCCACCGCGGCCTGCTCGGGGACCCTGTTCGGCAGCGACCTGCAGGGGCCGCGCACGGCTCTCGCGGGGTGCGGCGGTGGCGGCTGCATGCTGATCCAGACCAGCGCCAGCGGCGCCTCGACCGCGGCGCCGTTCAACGGCGTCGTCGTTCGCTGGCGGGTGCTGAACGCATCCAGCGGGTCCTTCCGGGCCCGGGTAGTGGCCTTCAGAGAAGACGCCGGCGGCGGCTTCCTCAAGTACAACGTCCTGCGCTCCAGCGCCGCGCAAAGCATCTCCGCGCCGTTCGGCCCGCTCGTCTCGAAGCTCTCCACCTTCGAAACGCGCCTGCCGATCCAAGCCGGCCAGTACGTTGCCTTGTCTGGCGGCGGCGCCGGATTCCAGTCGAGCATGGGCGGGGCGACGTACTTTTCCTCGATACCTCCAGATCCGTTGGACGGCAACGTCGCCACGGGCGAACTGCACAACGGCACCGTCCTCTACGACGCCGACATCGAGCCCGATGTCGACGGCGACGGCTACGGGGACGTCAGCCAGGATTCGTGCCCGGCCGACGCTTCGATCCACGAAGGCTCGTGCCCCGCCTCGGCGGCGGGGGGCGGGGGAGGCGGCGGCGCGTCGGCGTCCGGCGCCAGCCCGGCGCCGCCATCGCCGGCGCCGGGGAAGCCGGCGATCACCGGCCTTGCGGCGAAGCCGAAGAGCTTCCGCGCCAAGCCGGTCGGCGGGATCGCGGCGCGCGGCGCCACCGGCACCAAGCTGGTGCTCGACCTCTCGGCGAAGGCGACGGTGGCGTTGACGGTCGCGACCAAGAAGGGCAAGCGCCTCTGGACGCTGACCCGCTCGCTCGGTCCCGGCCGCGCCTCGATCCCCTACGACGGCCGCTACCGTCGCCACGGCAAAGCGCTGGACCTGCCGCCCGGCTCCTACCGCCTCACCGCGATCGCCGGGAATCCCGCCGGCGCCGGTCCCGCGGCCCGCGCCACCTTCACCGTCCTGCCGCCGGGCTGAGCACGGGGCGCGTCGGTCAGACGATCGAGACCAGCGCCGCGATCGTCCCCACGAAGCCGAGGAAGATCGCCCCGACGATCGCGGACAGGAACTGGTGGATCGTCCGGTTCAGTGCCCAGATCTCCGCTCGGAGCTCACGGACCTCTCCACGCGTCGCATCGAATTCCCTGCGCGCCTCGGTGAATCCGCGATCGACCTTCGCGTTGAGGTCGTCGAGCCGCTGGTCGGTCCGCGCTTCCCTTGCCATCGTCGCCATAGTTGCACGGTAGCGCTTTCGTTGCAACGTATTGTCTGCAGTTCGTGGAGGCTCCCGTGCGAGGGGCGCCGAAGCCGCAGAGAGCGGGAAGCGCTACTGGTTCGGGATCGGCGAGCCCGAGAGGACGAAGAACCAGACGACGAGGGCAAGGACGGCGAGCAGGACCGAGGACATCATCACCGCCTCGACCACGGTCACCGCGTTGTAGGCGGGGCTCGAGTCGCGCATGCTGCGGAGCCAGGTCGAGCGCAGCGGCTGCAGCCGGTTGGTGCCGGTGATGCGGATGTAGAGGCCGTTGAGACGGCCGATGATCCAGGCGTCGATCAGGACCGAGACGAGGATGCCGCCGGCGACGACCGCGTAGGGCCCGCCGCTCGGGAACTGGGTGTGGGAGACCTTGGAGGCGATGTAGATCCAGGTCAGCGGGATCACCGTCCAGAGCGCGAAGGCGGCGAAGAGCATGGCGACGAAGACGAGGCTGGCGGCGAGCCCCCGTCCCGCGCGAACCGTGTGTGCGTTCGAGCTCATCTCCCTCCAAATAGAATGACAGGCCCATGTCCGGACATTCGAAGTGGTCATCGATCAAACACAAGAAGGGCGCTGCCGACGCAAAACGGGGCAAGCTCTTCAGCAAGCTCGCCCGCGCGATCACGGTCGCGGCGCGCGACGGCGGCGGCGACACCGAGGGCAATCCCGCGCTGGCGACGGCGGTGCAGAAGGCGCGTGACGCCTCGATGCCGAAGGACAAAATCCAGAAAGCGATCGACACCGGGACCGGCGCCGGTGCCGACGGCGCGGCGATCGAACGGATCGTCTACGAGGGCTACGGCCCGGCCGGGGTGGCGGTGATGGTCGAGGCGCTGACCGACAACCGCAACCGCGCCAGCGCCGAGATTCGCCACGCCTTCTCCAGCCACGGCGGCAGCCTCGGCGAGCCGGGCTCGGTCGCCTGGATCTTCGAGCGCAAGGGCGCGGTGACGGTGAACGCCGAGCGCTACGGCGAGGACGACCTGATGGCGGCGATCGACGCCGGCGCCGAGGACGTCCGCGAGGAGGACGGCAAGTGGACGGTGGTGGCCGAGCCCGCCGATCTGACCGCGGTCCGCGAGGCCCTGACCGGGGCCGGAGTCGAAGTCGAGGCGGCGACGATCGCGATCGAGCCGAAGAGCACGGTCGAGCTCAAAGGCCACGACGCCGAACGGCTGCTGAAGCTGCTCGACGCGCTCGACGACCAGGACGACGTCGACGAAGTATTCGCCAATTTCGACATACCTGACCAGGTTTTGGAGGAGTTGGCGGCTTAAGCGGCGGGTCGTCGTTAGCGGCGGGACGTTCGAGGGACGGGCTCGGCTTGGAGATCACCGGTAGGGCCTCCTCTCTCGACCTGTCGTCGATCGGCGTCTACCGGCTGACGCCTCGGAGCTCTGTTCTCCTCAGTCGCAAAACGTTCGGAGGCCCTACCGGCGCTCTCCCAACGGAACCGGTTCGAAGTACGGCAGCTCAAGCAAGTCTCGG
>DASXFL010000079.1:0-48078 GCA_036489595.1 Solirubrobacterales bacterium | reverse complement strand
CGATGCTGGCGGCGGCCTAGTCCCGCTCGAGCAACAGGACCGGTCACGCTGGGACCGCGCCGCGATCGCCGCGGGCGAGGCGCTGCTGGCGGAGGCGGTCGCCCACGGCGCCGTCGGCGAGTACCAGCTGCAGGCGGCGATCGCCGCCGCCCACGACCGGGCACCGAGCGCCGAGCAGACCGACTGGCCCGAGATCCTCGCCCTCTACGGCCTGCTCGAGCAGGTCACCGGCAACCCGATGGTTGCCCTCAACCGGGCGATCGCGGCGGCGATGGTCGACGGCCCCGACGCCGGCCTGGCGCTGCTCGGCGATCTCGACGATTCCCTCGCCGGCCACCACCGCCTGCACGCCACCCGCGCCCACCTGCTCGAGCGCCGCGGCGACGCCGCGGCGGCGCTGGCCGAGTACGACGCCGCCGCCCGGCTCACCAACAGCCTTCCCGAGCAGGAGTACCTGACCAGGCAGGCGGCGCGGCTGCGGGCGGGCGCCTAGGAGGGACTAGCCAACGTCACGTTGGCGCTCGACCGTGATCGCGATTGCGGCCAGGACCCCGGTGTAGATCAGGAGCAGCGCCACCGCGCCGCCGAAGGCGGGCAGCCTGCCACTGCTGTTGTCGGGGTCGAGGAGGACGGTGGAGGTCGCGGTCAGCGCGTATTCGGCGTAGAAGGAGACGTTGGCAAGCATCGAGTCGAGGACGAAGATGACGGCGAAGGCGGCGCCGACGCCGATCCCGACCGAGCGGGCGACGGTGCCGATCACGACCCCGATCACCGCGAAGCCGGCGTAGGCGAGGACGATCCCGTAGCCGTAGTGGATCGCCTGACCGAGGCCGGCGTCCCAGTGCCCTTCGACGCCGACACCGAAGAGGATCGCGGCAACGATCCGGGTCAGCGGCACCGAGAGGGCGCCGATCGCGGCCGCCAACAGCGCCGTAACGATCGCCTTGGCGAGGATCACCCGGGCGCGGTCGGCGGTCGCGGTGTAGGTGGAGATGATCGCCTTCGAGCCGTACTCGCTGGCGGCGAGGACGACGCCGAGGATCGTCAGCAGGACCAGGTTCAGGGAGGTGCCGCTGAGCGCATTCAGGGTCTGGATCCGCGGCCCTTCGTGGCGGAAGCTGAGGATCCCGGAGACCACCTCGGCGAGGATCGCGAGGACGGCGAGCCCGAGCAGGATCCAGGTCGAGCGCAACGACCTCGCCTTGATCCACTCGGCTTTCAGCTGGCGTCCCATCAGCGGCCCTTCCCCGCGGTCAGCTCCATGTACCGAGACTCGAGGTCCTGCTCGGCGACCTTCAGCTCGGAGAGGGCGACGCCGGCCTTCAGCGCCACCTCACCGACGGCGACCGAGTCGAGGCCGGTGATGCGGAGCTCCTCGCCGGCTCGCGCGACCTTGGCGCCGGCGGCCTCCACCGCCGCCGCCAGCGCCGCCTGGTCGCCGGCGCGGGCGAGCACCGACGCTTCGCCGGTGAGCTCGGTGACTCCGAACTCGCTGATCAGCTGTCCTTCGGCGATGACGACGACCGAGTCGACGGTCTCCTGCATCTCGGAGAGGATGTGGCTGGAGACGAAGACGGTCTTGCCCTGCTCGTGGGCGAGGCTGCGCAGGGACTGCCGCAGCCAGATGATCCCTTCCGGGTCGAGGCCGTTGGCGGGCTCGTCGAGGATCAGGACCTGAGGGTCGCCGAGCAGCGCCTGGGCGAGCGAGAGGCGCTGGCGCATCCCCAGCGAGAACTTGCCGACCCGGCGGTCAGGGACGTCGGCGATTCCGGTCAGCTCCAGCACCTCGTCGACCCGGCTGGCGGGGAGACCGGCGGCGGCGCAGGTGGCGAGCAGGCTGGCGCGGGCCGAGCGGCCGTCGTGGAAGGCGCCGCCGGCGAGCACCGCGCCGACCGCTATCGGCGGGTCCGCGAGCTCGCGGAACGGCTTGCCGGCGACCAAGGCGCGGCCGCCGCTCGGCTCGGCGAGGCCGAGGATCATGCTGATCGTCGTCGTCTTACCGGCCCCGTTCGGGCCGAGGAAGCCGGTCACCTGGCCCGGCTTGGCGACGAAGCTGAGCTGCTTCACCGCCGTGAAATGACGGTATTCCTTGGTCAGGCCGTCGACTTCGATCATCGGCGCCTAAATCGACCGCTACCGGGGCTGGCCTTAGCGCTGATCGCCCAGCCGCATCAGCAGGTAAATCACGACGGTCGCGTCGCGGATCCGCGGCGGCTCGGCCTCCTCGGCGGGCTCGCGGCAGGCGCACTCGAGCGGCGTCCCCCCGCCGTGGCGAGTGGCGCTCGAACAGGGCCTCCGAGTCGAGCAGCTTCACGGCCTAGGATCTGGCGATGGCAGTGGCCGGCGAAGACGAGCCGCGGATCGAGGTGCGCGACGATCGCGAGGGCGAGCGCTACGTGATCGAGGTCGGCGGCGAGCCCGCCGGCTTCGCCCAGTACCGGGACCGCGCCAACGCGATCTCCTTCACCCACACCGAGGTCGACAAGCGCTTCGAGGGACAGGGCCTCGGCGGCCGCCTCGTCGCGGCGGCGCTCGACGACGTCCGCTCGCGCGGGCTCGCGGTGCTGCCCTTCTGCCCCTTCGTCAGGAGCTACATCGAGCGGCACCGCGAGTACCTGGACCTCGTCCCCGAGGTCCAGCGCGCGCAGCTCGGGCTCTAGCCCGGCCTCAGTACCACTTGCCGCGGGCGAAGCCGCCGAAGGCGATCAGCCCGATCAGCAGGACGATCAGCCCGATCCAGAAGCTCCAGACAATCATCAGGACGATACCGATTATCACCAGGATCCCGCCTAGCGAGATCCCGCCGACGCCGCCTCTGTCAGCCCTCGTACTCATGCTTCCTCCTTCGGGTTGGACCCCGATCCCTTACCCGTCTCGCGGCGGGGGCGAAACTGACGAGCGGTGGCGTTTCCGGCAGTCTCATGCCTGAGGACACCGACGAAAGGGGGTTCAGATGCTTCTGGAGGGCAAGAACGCACTGGTCTACGGAGCCGGGTCGATCGGCGCCGCGGTGGCGCGGAGCTTCGCCGGGGAGGGCGCGGCGGTCTTCGTCGCCAACCGCAGCGGCGCCCGCGCCGAGGACGTGGCGGCGGCGATTCGTGCCGACGGCGGCACCGCAACCGCGGCCGCGGTCGACGCGCTCGAGGAGGCGCAGGTCGAGGAGTTCGTCGCCGGCGTCGCCGACCGGGCCGGCTCGATCGACGTCTCCTTCAACCTGATCGGGATCGACGACGTCCAGGGCGTGCCGCTGACCGAGATCTCCTACGAGGACTACGCGCAGCCGGTGATCAAGGCGATGCGGTCGACCTTCCTCACCGCCCGGGCGGCGGCGCGGCGGATGGCGGCCGGCGACGGCGGCGCGATCCTCGCCTTCGGCGGCTCGAGCGCCGGTGCGGACCTCCGCGGCCACGACTTCGGCGGCCTGCTGGTCGCCTTCGAGGCGGTCGAGGCGATGCGGCGGCAGTTCAGCATCGAGCTGGGCGCGAAGGGCGTGCGCTTCGTCACCCTGCGGACCGGCGGCATCCCGGAGACGCTGCCGCCCGAGCTCGGCGGCGACCGCGAGGGGATCGAGAGCGGGATCGTCGAATCGACCCTGCTCGGCCGCGCCGCCAGCCTCGAGGACGTTGGCGCCGTCGCCGCCTTCCTCGCCTCCGACCGCGCCCGCACGATGACCGCCGCCACCGTCAACGTCAGCGCCGGCGCCCTAATCGACTACTGACCCCCCCGGTGGGGGAAACATCGGTACCCCGATATTTCCCTGGCCCTGGCACGGGAAAGATCGAAGTCACGCTGACGGCCGGGCTCAGAGGTCGGCGGCGACGCGGAAGCCGGTGTTGCCGGAGGAGCTGTCGGCCGTGTTCGAGGTGCGGGCGGCGACGCGGTAGCGGTTGCAGTAGGAGTGGTGGCAGAGGTAGGAGCCGCCGCGGATCGCCTTGCCGAGGACGGCGCCGCGGATGTCGCGGAAGTCCTCCTCGCACCATTCCCAGACGTTGCCGCTGGTGTTGTGGAGGCCGTAGCCGTTGGCCGGGAAGGCGTCGACGGGGGCGGTGCCGAGGTAGCCGTCGTCGAGGGTGTTGCGGGTCGGGAAGTCGCCCTGCCAGACGTTCATCCGATGCTGGCGCCCCGGCTCGAGCTCGTCCCCCCAGGGGAACCGCTTCTGGACGAGGCCACCGCGGGCGGCGAACTCCCACTCGGCCTCGCGCGGCAGCCGCGTCCCCGACCAGGCACAGAAGGCGCGCGCGTCGTTCCAGGAGACGTGCACGACGGGGTGCCGCTCGCGCCCCTCGAGCGAGGACCCCGGGCCCTCTGGCCGGCGCCAGTCGGCCTCGAAGACCTGGCGCCACCATTCGGCCCCGACCAGCGCCCGCGTCTCCGGGAAGTCGTCCGGGAGCAGGCCGGCGAAGACGAAGGACCAGCCGAAGCGCTCGGCCTCGGTGACGTGGCCGGTGGCGGCGGCGAACTCCGCGAAGCGCTCGTTGCTGACCGCGTGGGGGTCGATCGCGAAGGGCTCGAGGACCACCTCGCGGACCGGGCCCTCGCCGTCCTGGGGGTAGCCCTGGCGGTCGTCGGTCCCCATCAGGAAGGCGCCGCCCTCGAGCTCGATCATCGCCGCCACGCTCAGGCGATCAGCGCTGCCGCCAGCGCCGTCCACTCGGCTCGCGGCACCCCTTGGGTCCCGACCGCCTGCAGGGCGACGTGGTCGGCGCCCGCCTCGAGGTGCTCGCGGGCCGCGGCGGCGATCCGCTCGGCCGAGCCCTGCGGCACCACCGCGTCGATCATCCGCTCCGAGCCGCCGCCCTCCAGCTCCGCCTCCTCGAAGCCGCCGCGCACGACCGCGTTACGGTAGTTGACGAGGCCGAGGTAGAGCTTGGCGAACTCGCGCGCCTTGGCGCGGCCGCGGTCGGTGTCCTCGTCGAGGACGCAGGCCATCTCCGGCGCCAGCAGCGGCCCCTCACCCAAGCGCGCGCGCGAGAAGCGAGTGTGACCGGGCGGGACGAAGTAGGGGATCGAGCCGGCGGCGCGGGAGGCGGCAAGGTCGATCATCCGCGGCGCCAGCGCTGCCAGCAGGCGCCGCTCGACCGGTGGCTGTCCCGCCTCGTCGAGGCGGTCGAGGTAGGAGCGGACGGAGCTGAAGGGCTTCGCGTAGTCGCCGTCCTGCTCGGGGTGGCCGACCCCGATCCCAGCGAGCGCCCGCCCCGGGAAGTCGGACTCGAGCCCCTCCCACTCGGGCGCCAACTGCTCGGCCTCGTAGCGCCAGACGTTGGCGATGCTGGTGCCGACGACCAGCGTCTCGGTCGCCTCGAGCAGCGGCCGCAGGTCGCCGAGGTGCGGCGAGCCGCCGACCCAGAGGGCGCCGAAGCCGAGCTCCTCGATCAGCCGAGCGGCTTCGCCGCCCTCCTCGCCGAGGACCCCCCTGCTGGCCCAGATGCCGAACTCGCCAAGCGCCACCAGACGATTGTATGGACGCCGGTTCGCCGGCACTTAGGATGCGCTGGTGACCGCCCGCAGGCTGCTCCGCCCCCTGCTCTGCGCCTTCGCCCTGGCGCTGCTCGGAACCGCGGCGGCGGCCGCGGCGCCGAAGGGCAGCGGCAACGAACCGTTCTTCCCCCACGCCGGCGACGCCGGGATCAACGCCCTCAACTACCACGTCCGCCTCGTCTACCAGCCGGGTGGGCGGATCAAGGCGGTGATGGCGATGCGGGCCCGGGCTCTGGCGCGCCTCCACGCCTTCAAGCTCGACCTCGACGGCCTCGACGTCAGCGAGGTCAAAGTCGACGGCGGCGGCGAGCGCTTCAGCCGCGGCCACCAGAAGCTGGTCGTCCACCTACTCGATCCGATCCCGAAGGACCAGCGCTTCAAGGTGACCGTCTTTTACTCCGGCCGGCCGCAGACGATCGTCGACCCCGACGGCTCCTCCGAGGGCTGGTACCCAACCGCCGACGGGGCGCTGGCGGTCGGCGAGCCGGAGGGGACCGCCGCCTGGCTCCCCTGCAACAACGTCCCCGCCGACAAGGCGAGCTTCGAAGCGGACCTGATAGCCCCGGCGGGGCTGACCGCGGTCTCCAACGGCCACCTCGTGAAGGTGAGTCGCGAACCCGGTCGCCGCGATTTCCACTGGGTCGAAGACAGTCCGATGAGCACCTACCTGGCGGTCGTCGACATCGGCCGCGGCCGGCTCACCCACGGTCCGATTGCCGGCCACCCGGGCTGGACCTTCGTCGACCCGCGGCTGGCCGAGCATTCGCGCAAGGCGCTCGCCCAGCTGCCGGGGATCATCCGCTTCGAGAGCAAGCTCTACGGGCCCTACCCGTTCGCGACGGCCGGCTCGATCGTCGACTACGCGCCCGGGCTCGGCTACGCGCTGGAGACGCAGGACCGTCCGATCTACCCCTACGCCCCGGACCTGACGACGGTCGTCCACGAGACCGCCCACCAATGGTTCGGCGACTCGGTCGGGCTCAAGCGGTGGCCCGACATCTGGCTCAACGAGGGCTTCGCGACCTGGACCGAGTGGTACTACGCCGAGCGCCACGGCGGCCGCAGCGCGGCGGCGATCTTCCGCAGGCTCTACCGCGTCCCCGCCTCCGACAAGAAGTTCTGGAACCCGCCGACGGCGCGGCCGGGCAAGCCCGAGCACCTGTTTGGGACCTCGGTCTACGTGCGCGGGGCAATGGCCCTCCAGGCCCTGCGGCAGAAGGTCGGGACGCAGACGATGCTGAGGACCCTGCGGCGCTGGGCGACCACCCACCGCCACGCGAGCGGCAGCACCGGCGAATTCCTGCGACTCGCCGAAGCGGTCTCCGGCCGCAACTTGCACCAGCTCTTCAACCGCTGGCTGTTCGCGCCGGGGAAGCCGTGATGCGACGCGCCGCCGTGCTGGCGTTGGCGCTGGCGGCGGCTGCGCTGCTGGTTGGTGCCGCAGGGGTGGGGGCGGCGCCGCGACCGCGACCGCCGGCGCAGGTCCGGATCGGCCACCTCACCGTCTCCGCCCCGACTCGCGGTGGCGGCGCGGCGCTGCTGGTCCCGGTCCACTACCCGATCGAGTTCTCGGGACGACTGGTGCGGCTCCGGGTCGCCGCCGATCGTGGCCACCGGCTGGTCCACTACTGGTCGATCCCGGTCCGGGTCGGGGCCGGCCTGCTGCGCACCGGCGATCGCCGCCGCAGCTTCACCTTCGTCCACCGAGTCGACCTCGACTCCGGCCTGGCGCGCGGGGTGCGCAGCGGCCGCCTCCGCGTCCACGCCGAAGCTGGCGGCAACGTCGACGTCAACGAAGACGGGGTCCCCGAGCTCAGCTCGCACGACCGCACGGCGCCGCTGCTGGCGTTGTCGGCGCCGGGCAACGGGCGGCTCTGCAGCTCGGTGCCGCGGCTGCGGGTCGCGCCCGGCGGCACGGTCTCGGTCGCGCTGCCCGTCTGCACCTCGAGCGTGCGCTGGCGGATTGCCAGGCACCCGGCCGAAGGTGGCGCCCGGATCCGCGGCGGCCGCCTCGTCTATCACGCGCCGAAGGGCTTCCGCGGGGCCAGCGGCCTGGTCCTGCGGGGCCGGCCGCGAGGGGTCGGGGCGATCTCGGCGGCGGGCGCGGAAGCCGGAGTGCCGGCGCCGGTGCAGGTGATCGTCGGCCCCGCCTCGGGCCTGGTCGTGCGGGCGATGGGGGACTCGGTCACCGCCGGCTTCGGCTACTACGGAAACGGCGAGGAATGGCCGATCGTGGCGCTGCCCGAATGCCGCCCGGCCGGCCCGCCCTACAACGACGCCTGCTCGTCCAACTCGGAGGTCTTCAACAGCAAGTCGAAGGTATTCGAGTACGCGGCCGACTACGGCCTCGCCAACGACGTCTCCTGGGCGGCGCAGTGGGCGAACGAGTACGGCGTCACGAACTACGAGAACCTGGCGATCAGCGGCTCCGAACCGAAGGAATGGGCGCCCGGCGGGATCCTGCACGAAAAGACCGCCCAGATCGAGTCCGAAGACCCGGACTACATCCTGATGACGATCGGCGCCAACCCGCTGCTCTCCGAAGTCCTCTTCGGCACCGACAACATGGGCTGCGCGATCTACTCCGATGTCTTCGGCGGCTTCGCCGAATGCGTCGAAAGCGCTTTCGCCAAGGTCGGGCTGCAGGCGAATCTGCGCAAGCTCTACACCGACCTGATCGAACACACCAAGGCGACGGTCCTGCTGATGCAGTACCCGCTCACCGTGCCCTCGGTAGCGCTCGCCTACAGCTCGACCCAGATCGCCGAGATGGGCCAGCTGCTCGACCGCGAAATCGCCAAGGTCGCCGGCGAAGTCGAACCGAACCGGCTGCGGGTCGTCGCCCCGCCCCACTTCAATGTCGGCGTTGACGTGGAACCGGTCTACCCGTCCCGCTACAGCTGCTCGCGGTTCGGCTTCGAGGTCGACGGGCCGAGCGTGCAGAGCGAACCGACCCAGGACGAGCTCGAAGTCCTCCACCCGTTCTCCTTCTGCCCCGGCCCGGCGCCGGGCGGCCCGCCCTGGGTGATCAGCGGCGACACCGGCATCCACCCCAGCGCCACCGGCTACGCGCAGATGGCCTCGCAGCTGCCGGCGCCCGTCGCCGCGCCCGAATAGGAGCACGGTGCGCGTCCTCGCCATCGTCCACCAGCCGGACGCCGGTCCGGGCGTCTTCGCCACGGCGATCGCCAACGCCGGCCACCGGCTCGACCGCTGGCTCCTCCCCGAGGCGGCCGAGCCGCCGGCCGACCCCCTCGGCTACGACGCCGTCCTCACCCTCGGCGGTGCGATGCACGCCGACCAGCGCCAGCGCCACGCCTGGCTCGCCGAGGAGGACCGGCTGCTGGCCGAGCTGATCGAGCGCGGCACCCCGCTCCTCGGTCTCTGCCTCGGCGGCCAGCTTCTCGCCGGCGCCGCCGGGGCGGCGGTGCGGCGGGCGCCCCGGCCGGAGATCGGCTGGCACCAGGTGGAGCTGACCGACGAGGGCCGGCACGACCCCGTGCTGGCGCCGTTGGCGCCCCGCTTCGAGGCCTTCCAGTGGCACAGCTACGAGTTCCCGCTGCCGCCCGGCGCTGCCGCCCTCGCCAGCAGCGAGGTATGCCTGCAGGCGGCGCGGGTGGGCGAGCGCGCCTGGGCGCTCCAGTTCCACCCCGAGGTCAGCCCGGCCGACGCGGCGAGCTGGATCGAGGACTACCGCTCCGACGAGGACGCGGTCCGGATCGGCCTCGACCCGGCCGCGCTGGGCGCCGAGACCGCGGCCAAGATCGGCGCCTTCAACCAGCTCGGTCGCGAGCTCTGCAACCGCTGGCTGGCGCAGGCCGGCTGAGGCCCCCGAGCGCGCCGTTCCTGGGCGGCTAGGCTCGTAGGAGCCGGCCCCGGCGCCGCCCGCCGACCGTACCGCGTTCGCTCAGTCGACCTGACCCGGCGTCAGGTAGGCGCCGGAGAGGCCGCCGTCGACGAGGAAGGTCGAGGCGGTGACGAAGCTAGAGTCGTCGCCGGCCAGGAACAGCGCCGCCCTGGCGATCTCCTCCGGCTCGCCGAAGCGCCCCATCGGGATGTGGACGAGGCGCTTGGCCGCGCGGTCGGGGTCCTTGGCGAAGAGCTCCTTGAGGAGCGGCGTATTGACCGGGCCCGGGCAGAGCGCGTTGACGCGAACGCCGCGGCCGGCGAACTCGACCCCGAGCTCGCGCGAGAGCGAGAGGACGGCGCCCTTGGAGGCGGTGTAGGAGCCCTGCGAGACCGCCGCCCCGACCACCGCGACGAAAGACGCGACGTTGATCACCGAACCGCCACCGGCGTCGAGCAGATGTGGGATCCCGTGCTTGCAGCAGAGGAAGACGCCGTTCAGGTTGACGTCCTGGACCCGCTGCCAGGACTCGAGCGTGGTCTCCAGCACCGAGCCGTCGTCGGTCGGGTTGATGCCGGCGTTGTTCATCAGCACGTCGATCTGGCCCATCTCCTCGCGGGCCTCGGCGAAGGCGGCGCGGACCTGGTCCTCGTCGGCGACGTCGGCGGCGATCGTCAGCGCCCCCTCGGCCTGCTCGGCGTCGAGGTCGATCCCGACCACTCGCGCCCCCTCGGCGGCGAACAGTCGTGCTGAGGTGGCGCCGATCCCGCTGGCGGCGCCGGTGACGACGCAGACCTTGCCCTCCAACCGTCCCGCCATCTCAGCCTCCCTCGGTCGCGTAGTAGACGTTCTTCACCTCGGTGTAGTGCTCGAGCGCGTCGGGCCCGAGCTCGCGGCCGACCCCCGACTGCTTGAAGCCGCCGAACGGGGTGGAAACCCGCACCGAGGTATTGGAGTTGATCGAGATGACGCCGGTCTCGATCGCCCTCGCGACCCGCAGCGCCTTTGCCCCGTCGCGAGTCCAGACCGAGCCGGAGAGGCCGTAGATCGTCGCGTTGGCAAGCCGCACCGCCTCCTCCTCGCCCTCGAAGGGGATGACGCAGACGACGGGGCCGAAGATCTCCTCGCGGGCGGCGCGCTCGTCGTTGCCGACCGGCGCCAGGACGGTCGGCGGGAACCAGTAGCCGGGGCCCTCCGGGGCGCTGCCGCGGATCGCCACCGGTGCGCCGTCCGGGATGAAGCCGGCGACGTTCTCGCGCTGCCCGGCCGAGATCAGCGGCCCCATCTCGGTCCCCTCGGCAAGCGGGTCGCCGACCGCGAGCGCCTCGACGTGCGGCCGCATCGCGGTCAGGAAGTCGTCCACCGCCGCGCGCTCGACCAGGATTCGCGAGCGCGCGCAGCAGTCCTGGCCGGCGTTGCCGAAGACCGCGCCCGGCGCCGCCGCGGCGGCCGCCTCGAGGTCGGCGTCGGCGAAGACGACGTTGGCCGACTTGCCGCCGAGCTCGAGGGTCACCCGCTTGATCGTCGCCGCCGCTCCCGCGGCGATCCCACGCCCCACCTCGGTCGAGCCGGTGAAGGCGATCTTGGCGACGCCGGGGTGCTCGACCAGCCGCTGCCCGCAGACGCTGCCCGGCCCGGCGACCACGCTCAGCACCCCCTCCGGCAGGCCCGCCTCGCGGCCGATCCGCTCCAGCTCGACCGCGGTCAGCGGCGTCAGCTCGGCCGGCTTCAGGACCACGCAGTTGCCGGCGGCGAGCGCCGGCGCGACCTTCCAGGAGGCGATCGTCAGCGGGAAGTTCCAGGGGACGATCAGGCCGACGACGCCGAGCGGCTCGCGGAAGGTCATGTCGACGCCGCCCGCGACCGGGATCGTCTTGCCGAGCAGCCGCTCCGGGGCGCCGGCGTAGTAGTGGAAGGTCTCGACCACCATCCCGATCTCGCCGCGGGCGTCGCCGATCGGCTTGCCGGCGTTCCGCGCCTCGAGCCGCGCCAGCTGCTCGCGCTCACTGTCGATCGCCTCGGCCAGCCGCCGCAGCAACAGCGCCCGCTCGGCCGGCGCGACCGCCCGCCAGGCCGGGAACGCCGCCGCCGCCGCGCCTACCGCGGCGTCAACCTCCTCCGCCCCGGCCCGCGGCAGGGTCGCCATCACCCGCTCCGTCGCCGGCTCGATCACCTCGATCGCGCTCACGCCGAGCTGTTCCTCATGTCCGTGTGGCGAGCAGAAGGAACAGCTCCGCGGGCGGCGTCGACCAGGGACGCGATCACCGTGCTGTCGCGGTCCTCCTCCGGGTGCCAGACGACGCCGAGGGCGAAGTACTTCTCGGGCAGCTCGATCGCCTCGACCAGGTCGTCGTCGACCGACCAGCCGCTGACCCGCAGCCCCTCTCCCACCCGCTCGACCCCCTGGTGGTGGTGGGAGAGGACGACGAAGGCCTCGCGGCCGGCGGCGCCGCAGGCGAGCGAGTCGGGCGCAAGGCGCACGTGATGCTCACCGAAGGTGCCGGAAACCGCACGGTGGACGCCGTGGCCGACCGACTCCGGCAGGTGCTGGTCGAGGGTGCCGCCGAGGGCGACGTTGATCAGCTGCATGCCGCGGCAGATCCCGAGCAGCGGCAGGTCGCGCTCCAGCGCCCGCCGCGCCAGGGCGATCTCGAAGCGGTCGCGGTCGGGCCAGGTGCTCCGGGTCTCCTCGTGCGGCTCGGCGTCGTAGCTGGCGGGGTCGATGTCGGCGCCGCCGGCGAGGATCAGCCCGTCGATCCGGTCCAGCAGCAGATCGGGGTCGGCGACCACGGCCTCGTCGGGGGGCAGCACGATCCCGAGCCCGCCGGCCCGCTGCACCGCCCGCACGTAGCTGCGCGGGACCAGCGTCACCTCGTACTCGCTCCAGACCCCCCAGGAAACGCGCTCGACCGCGGCGCAGATGCCGATCGCGGGGCGGCCGCTCATATCGCTCGGCTCACAGTCGCTCGAACCCGCGGTACCGCTCCCAGTCGGTCACCGCCGCCTCGAAGGCGTCGATCTCGACTTGCGCCCGGTTCAGGTAGTGCTCGACCACCTCGGCGCCGAAGGCCGCAGCGGCGACCTCGCTCCCGGCGAAGGCGTCGCGGGCCGCGTAGACGTTGTGGGGGACGCGCGGCTTGTCGGACTCGTAGGCGTTGCCCTCGAGGGCCGGCTCGAGCTCGAGCTCGGCGTCGATCCCGTGCAGGCCGGCGGCGATCAGCGCGCTCACCGCCAGGTAGGGGTTGACGTCGGCTCCCGGCAGCCGATTCTCGACCCGCAGCCCCTCGCCGTGGCCGACAACCCGCAGCGAGCAGGTGCGGTTGTCCCGTCCCCAGGCGATCGCGGTCGGCGCGAAGGAGCCGGGGGCGAAGCGCTTGTAGGAGTTGACGTGCGGCGCGTAGAGCAGCGTCAGCTCCTCCAAGCAGGCGAGCTGGCCGGCGACGAAGCGCTCGAACAGCTCCTGGTCGGCGGCGAAGGCGTTGCGCCCGTCCTCGTGGCAGAGCGAGACGTGGACGTGGCAGGAGTTGCCCTCGCGCTGGTTGTACTTGGCCATGAAGGTGATCGAGCAGCCCTCCTGGGCAGCGATCTCCTTGGCCCCGTTCTTGTAGACCGCGTGGCCGTCGGCGGTGGTGAGGGCGTCGGTGTAGTGGAAGTTGATCTCGTGCTGGCCGAAGTTGCACTCGCCCTTCGAGTTCTCGACCTCGAGCCCGGCGCCGCCCATCTCGTTGCGGATCCGCCGGATCAGCGGCTCTACCCGCGCCGTTCCCAGCAGCGAGTAGTCGACGTTGTAGAGATTCGCCGGCGAAAGGTCATGGAAGCCGCGCTTCCAGGCCTCCTCGTAGCTATCCGCGAAGACGATGAACTCGAGCTCGGTGGCGGCGTTGGCGACCAGGCCGCGCTCGGCCAGCCGCGCCAGCTGCCGCCGCAGGATCTGCCGCGGCGAGGCGACCACTTCGGAGCCGTCCTCCCACTCGAGGTCGGCCAGCAGCAGCGCCGTTCCCGGCAGCCACGGCGCCGGCCGCAGCGTCTCGAGGTCCGGGACCATGCGAAAGTCGCCGTAGCCGGTCGCCCACGAGGACATCGCGTAGCCCTCGACCGTCGCCATGTCGACGTCGACCGCGAGCAGGTAGCTGCAGCCCTCCGTCCCGTGCTCGAGCACGTCGTCGAGGAAGTGCGAGGCGGTCAGCCGCTTGCCCTGGAGGCGCCCCTCCATGTCGGCGATCGCCAGCAGCACGGTGTCGATCGTGCCGTCGGCGACCGCCTTCTCGAGCTCTTCGACCGTCACTCGCGGAACTCTATGGAGCCGAGGTCAGCGGGTCCGGGCTCTCGCCCAGCGCTTCCTCGATCTCGATCTCCCGGACCTGCCCGGTGAAGTGCTTTCGGGCCGTCAGCAGCCAGGTGATCGCGGCTCCGAGGATCACGACCCCCACCGTCAGCGGCGCATAGTTGAACGCCTCCCAGGTGAATTCGCTGTTCCACGGCACCGCCGCCGGCGTGAACGGCAGGCAGAAGATGATCGTGATGATCCCGACCCAGATCGTCGCGAAGAGGTTCATCCATTTGTACTTGCGACCGTTGTTCCAGGGCCCGGTCTGGAACTCCGCGCCCTTGCGCCAGCGCAGGAAGATCGGGATCACGTAGGCGATGTAGAGCCCGATCACGCAGACCGAGACGACGGCGAAGAAGGCGAATGGGACCGCTTCGCCGTTTGACTTCCCCTTCAGCGCCGGCAGGGTGATGATCAGCGCCAGGGCCGCCATCAGCAGCACCGCGTAAACCGGGACCCGCTTCGCGTTGACCCGCCGGATCACCGAGGAGGCGCCTTTGCCGAAGCCGTTGTCGCGCGAGAAGGCGAAGCACATCCGCGAGGCGCTGGTCAGGCAGGCGGCGCCGCAGAAGAGCTGACCGACCACCGAGATGATGAGGACGAACTTGCCCCAGCCGCTGCCGAGCGCTTCGACCAAGAGCGAGGGCGCGAACCCTTCGGCTTCGGTCGCGGCGCCCGAGCTGGTGATCGAGAAGGTGATCGCCAGCAGTACCACCCAGCCGATCACCGCCGAGTAGAAGATCGAGCGCCAGACGCCCTTCGCCGCTTCGGTCGAGGCGCCGTGCGTCTCCTCGGATATGTGCGCGGAGGCGTCGAAGCCGGTGATCGTGTACTGGGTCAGCAGGAAGCCGAGCGGCAGCACGTAGAACCAGTACATGCCGCTGCCGAATCCGCTGTTGTTGACCCGGTGGCCGAAGACGAAGCTGAAGCTCTGGTGGCCGTCGGGGACGAGGATCAGGACGACGACGATGGCGGCGACGCCGATCACGTGCCACCAGACCGAGACGCTGTTGAGGCGGGAGAGCAAGTGCGTGTTGCGGATGTTGATGGTGATGTGGGCGAGCAGGATCAGGACGAAGAGCAGGAAGGTCTCGTCGAGGATGTGCGCTTCGTCGCCGAAGTTGATCCCGAAGATGTTCACTTCGTAGAGGCCGAGGACGACGTTGAGGAAGGTCGCGGCCGCGTAGTCGACCGAGGCGACGACGGCAACCAGGCCGATCAGGTTGAACCAACCGGTGAACCAGGCCCAGACCGGCCCACCCAGCCGCCCGGCCCACCAGTAGATCCCGCCCGCGGTCGGATACGCCGAGACCAGCTCCGACATGCAGAAGCCGATGATCAGGATCGGGATCGAGATCAACGGCCAGCCGATCGAGATCGCGATCGGGCCGCCGTTGTTCCAGGCCTGGCCGTAGGTGGTGAAGCAGCCGGCCAGAATCGAGATGATCGTGAAGGAGATCGCGAAGTTGGAGAAGCCGCTCCAAGCGCGATTCAGCGTCTGTTTGTATCCGAGTTCCGCAAGGCGCTGCTCGTCGCTGTCGTGGATCGTGACACCGCTCTCCATGCCTGCTCCTTCTCCCAGTCGAGTATCTGCGATAAAAGGTGTGCCGAACCGACCTAACGGCTCTGGGCGAGCCTAGTCTTGGGTGGAGGATCGTGTCAATGCCTACTTGGAGAAATTCCCCGGGAGCGCTTTGTCCCTGACGGCAAAGGCGTTGGAGAGCTTGGGACGGGAGCTCGGCGAGCTCGAAGGAGAGCCGGCGGCGCTCGAAGGCGGCCTCACCAACCACAACTACCGGGTCCGCTTCGGCGGCCGCGAGGTGGTGGTGCGGCTGCCGGGGGTGCGGACCGAGCTGCTCGGCTCCGACCGCGACGCCGAGCGCGAAGCCAGCGCCCGCGCCGCCGCGGTCGGCGTCGCGCCGGCGCTGCTGGCGAGCCTCGAAGACCCGCCTTGCCTCGTCTTCGAGCTCGTCGCCGGCGAGACGATGAGCGCCGAGCAGCTGCGCGAGGAGGGCGCGATCACGACGGTCGCGAGGGCGCTGCGGGCGCTCCACGGCTGCGAGCCGATCGCCGCCCGCTTCGACTCCTTCCGCCTGGTCGAGAGCTATGCGGCGGCGACTCGCGAGCACGGCGGCGAGGTGCCCGGGGCCTACGAGGAAGCGGCCGCAAGCGCGGCGCAGATCGAGGCCGCGCTGGGTGAGGAGCCGCCGGTGCTCTGCCACAACGACCTGCTCGCGGCCAACTTCATCGCGGTCGGCGACGGCCTCAGGCTGGTCGACTGGGAGTATGCGGGGAGCGGCTCGCGCCACTTCGACCTCGCCAACTTCGCCGTCAACAACGGCCTCGATCCGGCGGGCGAGGAGACCCTCCTGGCGGCCTACCTGGAGCGCCCGCCGGCGCCCCGCGAGCTCGCCAGCCTGCGTTTGATGCGCGTCATGTCGGACTTCCGTGAGGCAATGTGGGGAATCGTGCAGAGAACCGTCTCGAAACTCGATTTCGACTTCGACGCCTACGCCGCCGAGCACTTCGAGCGCCTGCTCGCCGCCGTCCACGATCCGTCCTTCGAGCGTCAGCTGCAGGAGGCCCGTGCCGCGGGCTGAGCTCCCCGACTCGGCCCGCTGCGTGATCGTCGGCGGCGGCGTCGGCGGCACCTCCCTCGCCTACCACCTGGCGGCGCTCGGCTGGGAGGACGTGGTCCTGCTCGAGCGCTCTCAGCTCACCTCCGGCTCGACCTTCCACTCGGCCGGGCTGGTCGGCCAGCTGCGCGGCTCGGTCTCGCTGACGAAGATGATGATGCACTCGGTCGATCTCTACCGCCGGCTCGCGGACGAGTCCGAGTTCGACCCCGGCTGGACCGAGTGCGGCGGGATCCGGCTCGCTTCGAGCGAGGAGCGGATGGAGGAGCTGAGGCGCCAGGCGGGCTGGGCAAAGACCTTTGGGCTGCCGCTGGAGCTGATCTCGGCCGCCGAGGCGCAGGAGCTGTTCCCGCTGATGTCGACCGCGGGCGTGCTCGGCGCCGCCTGGCTGCCGACCGACGGCTACATCGACCCTGCCCAGCTCACCTATGCCCTCGCCGACGGCGCCCGCCGTGGCGGCTGCCGGGTCTTCACCGAGACCCGGGTGACCGGCATCGAGGTCGCCGGCGGTCGCGTCCGCGGCGTCCGCAGCGACCGCGGCGACGTCGCCGCCGAGATCGTGGTCGACGCCGGCGGCATCTACGCGGCGGAGATCGCGCGGCTGGCCGGCGTCCGCGTTCCCCTGATCCCGATGTCCCACCAGTACCTCGTCACCCAACCTCTCGACGCCGTCCGCGAGGCGCGAACGCAGTTGTCCCCGGATAGCGGGGACAAAGGCGTCGGCGTCCGCGGCCATCTCCCCACCCTGCGCGATCCGGATCTGCTCGTCTACTACCGCGAGGACGGCGACGGGCTGGTGATGGGCGGCTACGAGCGCCAGAGCGAACCGGCCTTCCTCCCCCACGGCCCCGCCGGCCTCGAGGCGATCCCGCCCGACTTCAACGGCCGCCTGCTCGAAGAGGAGTGGGAGCGCTTCGAGGAGATCACCGAGAACTCGAAGCGCAGAGTGCCGGCCATGGACGAAGCCACCGTGACCAAGCTGATCAACGGCCCCGAGGCCTTCACCCCCGACAACGAGTTCTGCCTCGGCGAGACCGAGGTCGGCGGCTTCTTCGCCTGCGCTGGCTTCTGCGCCCACGGCCTCGCCGGCGCCGGCGGGATCGGCAAGGTGCTCGCCGAGTGGATCGTCGACGGCGAACCGAGCCTCGACCTCTGGGAGATGGACATCCGCCGCTTCGGCCCCCAGTACCGCTCCCCCACCTACACCCACGCCCGGGTCCGCGAGAACTACGAGACCTACTACGACATCCGCTACCCCAACCACGAGCGCCAGGCGGGGCGGCCGCTCCGCACCTCGCCCGCCTACCCCTGGCACCGCGAGCACGGCGCCGCCTTCGGCGAGAAATCGGGCTGGGAGCGGGTCAACTGGTACGAGCGCAACGCCGCCAGCGGCGCCGAGGAGCTGCGGCCGCGCGGCTGGGCGGGGCGCAACTGGTCGCCGGCGATCGGCGCCGAGCACCGGGCGACCCGCGAGGCGGCCGGCCTCTTCGACGAGACCTCCTTCGCCAAGCTCGAGATCGCCGGGCCGGGCGCCGCCGACTACCTCGAAGGCCTCTGCGACAACCGCGTCGCCCGCGGCGTCGGCGAGATCACCTACACCCAGATGCTCAACCCGCGCGGCGGGATCGAGTGCGACTTCACCGTCGCCCGTCTCTCCGAGCACCGCTTCCAGATCGTCACCGGGACCGCCTTCGGCAACCACGACCGTGAGTGGATGCGCCGCCACCTCCCGGCCGCGGGCGGCATCCACCTCGCCGACGTCACTTCCCAATTTGCCTGCTTCGCCCTCTGGGGCCCACGCGCCCGCGACGTCCTCGCCCCGCTCACCCCGCAGGACCTCGGCAGCGAGGCCTTCCCCTACATGACCCTGCGCGAGATCAGCGTCGGCGGCGTGCCGGTGCGGGCGCTGCGGGTGACCTACGTCGGCGAGCTCGGCTGGGAGCTCTACTGCCCGGCCGAGTACGGGGCGGAGCTGTGGCGGGCGCTGTGGAAGGCCGGCCGGCCTCACGGCATCGTCGCCGGCGGCTACCGGGCGATCGACAGCATGCGACTGGAGAAGGGCTACCGCGTCTGGGGCGCTGACATCACCCCCGACGAGACCCCGTACGAGGGCGGCGTCGGCTTCTGCGTCAAGCTCGGCAAGGAGAGCGGATTCGTCGGCCGCGAGGCGCTGGTCGAGGCGAAGGAGCGCGGCCCCCGCACCCGTTTGCGCTGCCTCGTCCTCGAGGACCCGCGCTCGATTGCCCTCGGCAACGAGCCGGTCCGTCTGGGCGGCGAGATCGCCGGGCGGGTGACGACCGGCGGCTACGGCTACACGGTCGGCCGCTCGATCGCCTTTGCCTACCTCCCGCCGGAGATCGAACCGGGGACCGGCATCGAGATCGACGTCTTCGGCCGCTGGGTCGGCGGCGAGGTCGTGGCCGAGCCGCTATACGACCCCGACGGCGAGCGCGTCCGCCTCTGACCCGACCCGCCGCGCCGGCAGCAGGCCGGCGAGGATGTGCTCGGTTCCCTCGAGGTGCTCGCGGGCGATCTTCAGCGAGCGGTCGGAGTCGCCCTTCCGCAGCGCCTTGACCAGCCGCCTGTGCTGCTCGTTCGACTGCCCCAGCACCTCGGCTGGGTGGGCGATCCGCGCGATCAAATCGGTCATCTGCGCCTGTACGTCGGTCATCGCCCCGATCAGCCGCGGCGACCCGGCCGCCTCGGCGAGGCCGATGTGGAACCGCACGTCCGTGCGCCGGTACTCCTCGAAGTCCTCCAGCTCGCCGGCCATCTTCTCCGCCAGCTCCTCCAGTCGGTCGAGCCGTTCCCCACCCCGCTCGGCGGCCAGCAGCACCACCCCGCACTCGATCGCGACCCGGTAGTCGAGCACCGCCCAGGCCCCCTGGTCGAGCTCCTCCCCCCCGTGCTCGGCGAGCGGCGGCTGCGCGGCGACGAAGGTCCCACCCTTCCGCCCGCGCAGCGAGACCAGGTGACCGCTCTGGACCAGAGTCGTCAGCGCCTGCCGCAGGGTCGAGCGCGAGATCCGCAGCCGCCGCGCCAGCTCCCGCTCCGGCGGCAGCTGACTCCCCGGCGCCAGCAGCCCCAGCCGGATCGCCGTCCCCAACCGCTCGACCGTCTCCTCGAACGTGCTCGGCGGGCGCACCGGCATGAAGACGGCCTCCAGAGCCGCATCCCGTTCCATGCAGGAACGGTACCGCCGCAAGGGCGATCGCGGGGCGCTAGGCGCGGGTCGGCCGCCGCCTAGAGCAAAACGCCGCCTGCGAGCGCGAGCGCGCCGGCGGCGCCGATCACGCTGCCGATGCCGAGGAGCCAGCGGCGGCGGATGATGATCGAGACCGAGGCGAGAACGATGCCGACCTCGAGCCCGACCTCGGCGAGCTCGTAGGCGAGGTGCTTTTCGTCCGAGCTTTCGACATGGTGCTCGTCGTCGCTGATCTCGTGGTGGAGGTTGGCGTCGGCGGGCTCGAGCTCCCTCTCCACCCGGGCCTCGCGGCCGCGGGCCTCGGCCGCCGCGCGGGCCCGCAGGCCCTTGCCGGCGTCGAGGACGCGGAGCAGGTCGGCGTTGCCTTCGGCGAGGTCGGTCTTCAGCAGGTTGCTCTCGAGCCGAGCGGTGGCGTCGGCCCGGTGGGTCTCGCCGGTGATCACCTCCTTCACCGCCTCGTTGGCGAGGAAGGCCGAGATCGCGAGGAGGGCGGCCATCACCGCGACCGCGAAGGCGGCGGTGGTGGCGTGGCGGGGATGGCGGTCGCCGGCGGCCTCGGTGCTGCGCTCGAAGCGCTCGTATGAGCGGTGGGCCTCCATGGTCAGGCGAAGTTCCTACCAGTTCGGAAAAATCTTCGGCGTCCTGTCGATTTTCGGCCCGCTCGCTCGTCGCCTTGGCAGAACCGCTTCTAAACCAAGGAGGGACCATGGGAAAGATCGTCGTAACCGAGTTCGTCTCGCTGGATGGGGTGATCGAGGACCCCGGCGGCGCCGAGAGCTTCGAGCACGGCGGCTGGACCTTCGAGATCGACCGCGGCAGCGAGGGCGACCAGTTCAAGCTCGGCGAGCTCGGCGAGGCCGAGGCCCAGCTGCTGGGCCGCACGACCTACGAGGGCTTCGCCGCCGCCTGGCCGACGAGGGAAGACGAAGCCGGCTTCGCCGACAAGATGAACTCGATGCCGAAGTACGTCTACTCGACCACCCTCCAGCACCCGACCTGGGCCAACACCACCGTCCTCTCCGGCGACTTCGCCGAGGACATCCGCCAGCTCAGGGACTCGGTCGACGGCGTCATCCTCGTCGCCGGCTCAGCCACCCTGGTCCAGGGCCTGGTCGACAACGACCTCGTCGACGAGCTGCGGCTGATGGTCTTCCCCGTCATCCTCGGCAGCGGCAAGCGTCTCTTCGCCGCCTCCGGCAAGAAGCCGCTGGCCCTGACCGACGCCAAAACCGTCGGCGCCGGCGTCCAGGTCCTCACCTACGAGCGCGCCTGAGCCGCCCTGCCGGGGCGCCGCCGCGGCGCCCCGGCTAGGGTTCGGCGCCCCGGCGCCCGGCTAAGGGTTCGGCGCCGGCTGTTCGAAGGTGTGCTGATAGGCGGTGGCGGGGCCACTGCCGTAGATCGGGTTGAAGGGCGCCTGCTGGTTGCAGGGCGGGGCCGGGGCGCCGGCGGTCGAGGTGCCGCCGGCGAACGCGTACTGCTTGATCATGTTGTAGAACAGTTCCCGTTCCTGCTTGGTCAGTTTTTCGGTTTCTTCGGCCGTCCGGGGTTTCGCAGCCGGTTCCTGGATCACGACCCGTTCGTTGAACGCGGGGCTTTCGGCGGTCCCGGCGTCGAGAGTCGCGGTGCCGCCGGCGCTGCACTGCGCCGTGTTGAATCCGGGGAGCGAGCCGGACTTGAGCAGTTCAGCCCACTTCGGCGGGCTGTAGGCGCTGTTGCGGTTGATCGCCAGGCGGTTGTCGTAGGTGGAGAGGGTTTCGGCGGTGATCGGACCCATCGCCCGGAGGTAATGAGGCTTGATGCCACGGGAGGTTTCTTCGGTCAGCACGCCGCGGAAGGTGGCGGCGAGGTTGCCGAAGGCGGCGGCGACCTCATGCTTGTAGAGACCGAGACCGGTGAGGACAGGGTTGAGGTTCCGCAGGAACGGTTCGGTCGCTCGCAGCAGGGGCGGGAATTCGTCGCGGAAGATCTTGCGGAAGGCGGGGAAGCCGGTCGGGGCGAGGGCGTTGACCTTGCCCAGCGCATTGAAGAATTCGCGGCCTTCCGGTGCGAACTTGGCGATCGAGATCAGGGTCGGCGAGAGCTGCTTCGCCGCCGGCACCAGCTGCTTCATCAGCGGGTCGGCGTCTTCGGAGAAGCCGCGCAGGCGGTGCAGGGTCAGCCGCGACTCGTCGAGGAAGGTGGGGAAGGCGCGGAAAAGCGCTTCGATGTCGTGGTTCCGCTTCGCGGTGGTGGTGAAGACGGAGTTGGAGTTGCGGATCAGGTCGGCGAGCTCGCCTTCGCGCCCGCGCAGGGCGCTGAAGGTCGTGGCGCCGTTGCGGAACAGCTCCGAGACCGCCAGTTCCTGGCTGCTGAGGGTGCGGAAGAGCCGTTCGAATTGGGTGAAGGCCGGTTCGAGTTCGCCGATCGCGTAGGAGAGGTTCTGGCCCTGGCCGTCGATCGCCACCGCCGCTTCCTGCATCCAGGCCTGGAAGGCGGCGCGGGTCTTCGGGTTGAAGGTGCGGAAGATCTCGTCGAGCTGGACCGACTTGGTGATGTTGGCCTCGGGCAGCGTCGCCCCGTCGACCAGCTTCTTGCTCCTGTCCGAGCCGGTGGTCAGTTCGACGTAGGTCTCGCCGAGCAGGGTCTTGGTCCGCAGCATCGCCCGCGTGTCCTCGGGCAGCGGCGCGTACTGGTCGTCGACGTCGACGGTCGCCAGCGCCTGCTTGTGGTTCGGCGCCAGCGCGATGCTCTGGACTTTGCCGATGTTCACGCCGGAGATGCGGACGTCCGACTGTTCGGCCAGCTGGGTCGCCTCGTTGAAGGGGATCTTGATCTCGTAGGGCTTTGCCCGGAACGGCGTCGGCCCGCCGAAGGTGACCCAGAGGAACAGCAGGATCCCGAAGCAGGACAGCGCGAAGGCGGTGATGATCACGAGCTGCATGGTGCTGGGGGCGCGCTTGCTCATTTCTTGGGCGTGTATTCGCAGTGACCTTTTTCGGTCTTGAAGGTGGTAATCGGGATTTCGCTCGCGCGTGGAACGTTCAGGGTCTGCAGCAGCGTTTTGAGGTACGGCTTGCCTTTGGCGATCAATTCCCCGCCGAGTCCATATCCGAGTTCGGCGCCGGTGCAGGTGATTTGCAGGAGGCCACGGACCGCCGGCCCATTGCTGTCCTGGAGGTCGAAGGCGGCGTTGAAGTCGTGGTTGGCCCAGGGCAGGTAGAAGAGGTAGCTCGGGGTCGAGCCCTTCGGCTTGTAGGCGAGCTCGTTGAACCAGCTGTTGAGCGAGCCGAGCGCATTGCCGAAATTGCGGACGCTCTTTTCGAACGGGGTCGCCGTTTCCGCGCTGGCGGTCAGCAGCGGCCGGATTTCGCGGGTGAACGGGCGGATCCCGTCGCGGATCGGCTCGGTCGTCTGCTTGAACAGCTGCGTGCTGGCCTTGAAGGCCGGCGTCAGTGCCTGCGTCTGCGGGATCAGCTTGGTCAGCGACGGGTAGGCGACTTTCGAGAAGGCGTCGGAGCTCGAGAGGCCTTCGTTCGCCGCCCGCAGCGCCGCCGGGAAGCGTTCGAGCGCATCCTGGATCGAGGCCTGCTGGTTGGCGAAGTTGCCGAGCGAGGAGTCCGAGGCGCTGACGAACTGACGGATCTGCGCGTCGTGCTGGGAGAGCTCGCCGGTCAGCTGCCCGAAGTCGTGGATCACCCGCGCCAGCGCCACGTGGCGGGCGGCGACCGCTTTGTTCAGCTTGGACACGTAGTGGACGAAGGGCTGGAAGCGCCGCAGCGCGTTGGAGAGGCGAATGCTCTGACCTTCGCCGCCGATGCCCTGGGCGCCGCCGGCGACCAGCAGCTGGATGTACTGGCGGGTGTCGCCGTCGAGGCTGGCGAGGAACTGGTCGAGGTTCTCGTTCGGTTCGGTCTGCGCCAGGGTGAATTCGTGACCGCTCTTCACCTGTTCGGTGCCGGTCCCCGGTTCGACCTCGACGATCATGTCGTTTAGCCCGGTTTTCGGCCGCAGCAGGAAGCTCGCGTTCGGGTGGATCAGTTCCATGTACTTCGGCTCGATGTCCATCCCGACCAGCGCGTGGCCGTCGTCGAGATTGACCGAGGTGACTTTCCCGATCTGCACGCCGGCGACGTCGACCGCCTGGCCCTGGCCCGGGGTGACCGCCTGCGCGGTCGAGAACTCGGCGCTGATCTGTTCGTATTCTTCGCCGACGAAGGGGATCCAGGGCGGCAGCGAGGCCTTCTGCTGGATGAAGATCCCGAGCATCATCACGACGCCGGCGAGGGCGAGGGCGATGATCGCGATCGTGTCCTTGCGGCGGCCGCGGGCCTGGCGGAAGAGCCAGGCGCGGAAGTGCTTGAAGCGGCTCACGTTTCCGGGGCGGCCCTCGGTCATGGGTTAACCCCCGCGGCGGTCGGAGAGGCAGGCCCGACCTGACCGAGGCCCGCGTTGACATCCGGTACCGGGTTCGCGTCGCACCGGACTTCCGGCTTCAGCGGCGGCTTCTTGCCGATCTGCGGCTGAGTTCCCTGCGGGTCGACGGTGACGTGCGAGTACGCGATCTGGTCGCTCAAGGTGTTCGGGTTGCCTTCGGGATTTGGTTCGGCGACCAGCTTCGGTCCGTTGGCGAACTGCGCGCGGATCATCGGCCCGTTGCCGTCGAAGTTCTGGGAGGCGCCGACGAAGTCCGTCAGCAGGTAGAGGAACTCGCGGTAGTTCGGGCCGCCGGTGCTGAACTGGTCGTTGATCACCTCGTTGCCGGTCGGGATCAGGACCTGCGAGCCGCAGAGGCTGAGCCGGTTGATCTGCGGGACCGTGTTGCGATTGCCTTCGCGCGCGGCGCCGGCGAGCCCGGGGGCCGACTTTGCCAGCAGCTTCGCCAGGCCGAGGCCCTCCTTGCCGCTCAGCAGCGGCCGCATCTGCGCGAGCCAAGGTTTCGAGGCGCTGATCAGTTCCGGCAGCTCGGCGACCGCCGGCCGCAGCTCGATCGCGTAGGTGCGGAGCGGCGGCAACGTCTTGTCGAGGTCGACCAGCGAGGTGTGGGTCACCTGCAGCGTCGGCGCCAGCAGGTGGACGGTGGTGGCGAGGTTGGTCGACTGGTCGGCGAGGGCGCCGGTGAAGGTGTCGAAGTTGGTGATCAGCCCCTGTAGGTCTTCCTGGTTGGCGGCGAAGGCGCTGAAGGTGCGGCCGGCGCTGGCGACCAGCTTCGAGAGGTCGCGCTGCTGGGTGCCAAGCAGCGCGTTGGTGACGACCGAGCTGTAACGGCCGGCGGCGCCGCCGTATTTGAAGGCACCGTTGATGGCGCCGGCGCCGGTCACCCCCCGAACCTCCGGCAGCTGGTTGGCGTTTTCTGCGGCCGTCGGCTGATGTTTGAGCGCGTTGCCGTAGCTCTCCAGCAGGTGGCTGAGGTCGGCACGGACGGGCGACTGCAGCGCGCTCAGCACCTGATCGATCTGGACCGCGGTCGCCGTCTGGCTGACCGGGATCGTTTCTCCGCTCGAGAGGCTCGGCGCGCTCGGGCTGCCGGGGCTGAGTTCGATGAAGAAGTTGCCCTCGAGGAAGATCCGCGGCCGGATCGTCGCGAAGGCGTCTTCGTGAATCGGCTGGCCGTCGCCGCTGACGGTGAAGGTGACGGTGGTGTCGTTGCCGTCGCGTTCGGTCGACACCACCTTGCCGACGTCGACCCCGGCGATTCGCACCGGCGAGTTGTTGGCGATGTTGGCCGAGTTGGCGAAGGTCGCCTTGACTTCGAACCCGTAGCTGGTGAACGGGATGTGTTTGGTGAACGCCAGGTACGGCCCGACGGTGAGGATCAGGATGAAGATGATCGCGACAGTGAGGTTGCCCGGCCGCCAACGGAAGAACCCCCCCTTGTGGGCTTCCTGGGCCCGGAGGTCGCGCTCGGGGAGGCGGGTCATCCTTCTTCACCGCCTTCTTCTTCCTTTTCTTCCTTGGCGCTCTTGACGGTCGTCGTCGCCCACAGTTCGGGTGCGTGGCCGATGATCGTCTTGCCCTTGACGTACTTCTCGTTGCCGGCTTCGCAGACCCCACCCTGCCCCGGCGCCGCGGTCCGCGGGTAGGGGTTGTAGTGGAGGTGGTTTTCTTCCGACCGCGGCCCACCGCCGTTGGCGGGCGCGCTGGCCTGACCGCTCTCCGCGTTCGGCCCTTCCGGTGGCGCGAAGGTGATCGCGTTCAGATGGTTGCCGAATTCGTTGCCCTGGGAGGAGGCGTTGGCAACCTCGTTGAAGGTCAGCGACCAGTAGTCGCAGATCGTCTGCGAGGGGGTGATGAATTCGAGCGACGGCTTGAGGATGTGATTCGCATCCGTCAGCAGCTGCAGCCCGGTCAACACCCCGGGTGCTTCCTGGAAGTCGACCAGCGCCTGCGCGGTCGGGGTCAACTGAGCGTTCAGCGCCGGCGAGGTGTTGAGCGCTGGGACACCGGCATGGAGCGCTTCGGCGATCACCGGCGAGGTTTCGCCGAGCGCCCGCGCCCCCGGCTGCAGGGCGGTGAAGAAGCGTGCCGAGTCGTGCAGGAACGGGCGCAGGACCGGCAGGTCGGCGTTCACCTCGTCGAGCGTCGGCGGGCTTTTTTCGATCGTTTCCTGGATGTAGGGGCGCGAGACGTGGGCGAAGGCGGCGAAAGTCTGGTCGAGGGCGACGAACATGCTCGCCTGCGTCTCCGCCACCGGGGCCACCGTCGCCGAGAGGGCCTCGAGCGCTTCCCAGAAGCCGCCGAAGTCGGTGCTCGGCGAGACCACCGTGCGCAGCACCGGCTGCCCCACGACCGCCAGCCTCCGCAGCGCTCCGATCGCTTCGTTCAGTTGGGGGCCACGCCCGGCGAGAGCGTTGCCGAATCCAGCCAGGTTCTTTCGGATCGCGTTCCGGGTCTTTTCGTTGAACATGTCGAAGAACTGGTCGATGTCGACCGGTTCCGGCTTCGCCTGGGCGACGGGGATCGTTGCGCCGGCCTTGAAGCCCTTCGACGAGTGACCCGGGGTGATCTGCAGGTACTTGAGGCCCAGCGGCGATTTGGGTCGCACCATGATCGTCGAGTCGACCGGCAGCGGTTCGGCGGTCTTGTCGAGGGCGATCGAGACTTCGGCGGCGACCTTGCCGTTGCCTTCGTTCACCGGCACCACCGACTTGACAACGCCGACCCGGACGCCGCCGATCCGCACCTCGTTGCCTTTCAGCAGCGCGTCGGCATTCGGCAGCCGCGCCTTCAGGTCGTAGGTAGAGACGAAGGGCAGCCCGTTGTTGGCGTTGTAGGCGAGGAAGACGGCGACGATGATGACCAGCACGGTGACCGCCCCGACCAGGATCGGGCTGCTCGCGAAGCCGCCGATGCCGCTGCGGTTCCTGCTCATGGCCCGAGGAGGTAGTCGAGGAGCGGTTCGGTGCCCCTGGTGGTCGCGGATGCCTGGCCGACGCCGGTTTCGCCTTCGGTGCGCTGCGACCGGCGCACGCCCCTCGTCGAATCCGGGTGCGGGCCGGGCTCAGCGGTGGTGCCCCCCGCCTTCTCCCCGGCTTCGGCTTTCCATTCGGCCAACAGCTTGATCAGATCGGAGGCGCTCGAGCCTTCTTCTTCGTTCGCCTGCGGTCCATGGAATCGAGCGACGCAGCCCGAGTAGCCAGCGGGGCTGGCGATGTATTCCACGCAGGTCGTCAGCGCCACGTAGGTCCGCCCGAAGTGGCCATACTGGTCGAAGCCGTTGGTGGTGGCGGCCGTGTTGTAAATCAGTTCGGTCAGCCCGTCCCAGCCGTGGGTCTTGCGCAGGCTGACCAGCAGCTTCGCGAGCTCGCTGGTCGTCGGCGCCCCGGACTTCGCCAGCTTCGACGCCTTGCGCACCACCGGCGTCGCCTTGGCGAACAGCGGCCCCGATTCTTCGCCCGCCTTGCCGAGGCTCTTGAAGGCGACGGTGGTCGCTTCGGAGAACGGGGTCAGGGTCCGGGTGGCGTCGGTCAGCGACGGCGCCGCCTTGCCGAGTTCTTCGAAGACCGGGCGGGCGGCGTTCGAGAAGCCCTTGAGCTGGTGCATGGTCAGCTTGAATTCGGTCAAGAAGCGGGGGAACTTCTGCAGCGCCTCTTCCAGTTCCGGCCCCTTTTCGGAGCTCGCCTGGGCGGCGGTGCCGGCGTTGGCGAGGAAGCCGGCGACGTGCTCGCGGTCGCGCGAGAGCGGTTCGAGGATTTCCTCCGAGTCGCTCGCCAGCTGGGCCAGCTGCTTGCGCTGGGCGCTGAGGACGCCGAACAGGGTGTCGACGTCGCGCAGCACCGGGTTGGCGCGCTTGACCAGCACTTCGAGGTCTTCGCCGCGGCCGGCGAGCCCGGCGCCGAGTTCGTTGAAGATCAGCCGGAAGCGCTGCGCGTAGGGCAGGGTGTTGATGTCGTTGATCAGGTCGGGGTCGACGCTGGTCCCGTTGCTGCCCAGCGGCAGCAGGTACTGGCCCTTGCCCGGTCCCGATTCGATCTGCTTCAGCGGCGGCGGCGCGGGAGCGCCAGGGGCGCGCGGCAGGGTCGGGCTGCAGTCGACGTACTTCTCGCCGATCAGCGACTGCGGGCGGATCTGGCAGCTGGCGTCTTCGCGGAAGTCCTGGAAGCCCGGGTCGGCGATGTTCATCACCATGATCGCCTTGCCGGGGACCGAGATCGGCTTGCCGTCCTTGTAGGCGACGGTTTCGCCGGGGCGGGAGACGCTGACCGATTCGATCGTGCCGACGTTGGCCCCGGCCACCCGCACCTGCTCGCCGGAGACCATGAAGGCACCGTTGTCGAAGATCGCCCGCACCTGGTAGCCGGAGCTGGAGCCGCCGCCGGAGACCAGCAGCACGATCGCGACGACGATCGCCACCAGGACCACCACCGGTATCAGCCGCCGGATCATCGGCCTGGGGGAGCGTCGTTCGGATTGCATTCGGAGGAGCTGACGCTGCCGCTCCCCACGAACGGGTTCGAGGCGTCGGGCGCCGACTGGGTGGCGCCGCCCGGGCAACGGCGGCGGACCGGAGCCGAGCCGCCGAAGGCGTTCATCTGTTCGCCTTTGGTGATCGGTTTCAGGGTTCCGCCTTCATTCGCGAACAGGTTGGCCATCGCAATGCCGGCGCGGGCATAGTGGCCACTGCCGTCGTAGAACCCCGTCACCTGGCCGATCTTCCCGAGCGCGTTGAAGAGGTCCGGCGTGTAGGCGCGGATGAAGTTGAGGTTCGGCTGGAAGTCCTTGACGCTGGTTTCGGCGTGCGGGAAGGCGCGCGAGATCTGGCGCTCGACCGCCGGCAACGTCCGCAGCAGGTCGGCGGTGTCGTTGCCGGGTCCCGGCTTGCTCGTCGCTTCGCGCAGGTAGTGCGTGAAGGGGATCAGTTTTTGGAAGATCGGCCGCAGTTCCGCCAGGAACGGCGCCAGGTTCTTGGTCGCCGGCTTCGCCGTGTTGACCAGCGGTTCGAGGTCGTCGAGGGCGGCGCGCAGGTTGACGAAGGTGGTGTTGCTCTGGCGGAAGACCGGCGGCAGCCGTTCCAGTGACTGATTGAAGGCGACGTTCTGGCTGGCGATCGATTCGAACGCCTTGCTGGCGTTGCCGATCGCGTCGGAGAGCTGTTCGCCGCGGCCGGCGACCGCCGTCGTCAGCTTGCTCGAGCTGGCGATGAAGCGGGCCAGCAGCGCTTCGTCGCTGTTCAGTTCGCCAATGAAGGCCCCGGTCCGGTTGAGCGCGGTGCCGAAGTATTTGTAGGAGTCGTTGGCCGCCGTGCCCTGGCCCGAGTAAATTTCGGCGTTGCCTTCGATGAACTTCCGCAGCCCCTTGCGGACCGGCGGCGGGAAGGTGTTGAAGAACTGGTCGATGTCGACCGGGGTGGTGGTCGAGGAGAGCCCCAGCTCCGCACCTTCCTTCAGCGCCGGGCTGCTGTTCGGGCCGGGGCTGATCGAGACGTAGTGGTTGGCGACGCCGGAGAGCGAGGTGGCGCGGATCGTCGCCGTCGTCCCTTCGTGCAGCTCCTGTTCGACTTCGACGTCGACTTCGGCGAGGTCGTCGTTGCTGAGCTTGATGCTTTCCACGGTCCCCACCGGCGAGCCGCCGATCAGCACCTGGTTGTCAGGGACGAGCTGGCCGGCATTGTTGAAGATCAGCGTGTACTTGTGGCCGCCGCCGCCGGACAGGAGGATGATCGCGAGCACGAGCACGATCGCCGCCAACGCCGCGATCGCCGCGATCCGCGCTGGGGAGGTCCGCCGGCCAGCAGCCGGCCCACCCTCCTCGCCTGATGGTTTGGCAGCCACGATTCGCGCTCGTCCGGTTCCCTGGTCCCTCCGAGCCGGCAGAACGGCGAAATCGTATCTTCTGGCCCCCCGGCTACGACGCGCTGCAGCGGGGACTTAACTCCAAATCAACGCGTGGCCCAGGCGCTACCCTGGGCAGGGCGAGCGGTTGGGGAAGGGGGCGCCGCAACTATCGTCGACTGGAGGGAAATCTCGATGCGCAAACGTTCAATCTCGGTCGTCGCGGCGGCCATCTCGGCGACCGCGGCGCTGACCGCCTCTGTCGCCCTAGCGGGTCCCACTCTTTCCGGCCCCAACGGCAACACGCAGTCGATCGAAACCGTGATCTCGCCGAAGAGCCTGCCGAAGAAGGCCTTCGCGCCGGCGAGCCTGAAAGTCGTCACCGACACCGAGACGACGCTCGCCAACAGCGTCCCGAACCCGACCACGAACGTCAGGATCGACTTCGACAAGGGCGCGCGGATCTTCACCAAGGGCCTGCCGACCTGCAACGCAGCGCTGCTGCAGAACGTCTCGACCGAAATCGCCGAAGAAAAATGCGGCAAGGCGAAAATCGGCCACGGCCAGGCAGGCGCGCTGCTCAACACGGGGTCTCGCATCCTCCCGATCGAACAGACCGTCACCGCTTTCAACGGGGTGCCGAAGGGCGGCAAGCCGACCGTGCTCCTGCACAGCTACGGGACGACGCCCTTCCAGACCACGCTGGTCCTCATCGGCACGGTCAGCAACCTGAACAAGGAAGGCTTCGGGCCGCGCCTCGAAGTGCAGGTCCCGCTGCTTGCCGGCGGCACCGGAGCGCTCACCCGCTTCGAAGTGACGATCAGCAAAAGATGGACCTACAAAGGCAAGAAGGTCAGCTTCATCTCGGCCGAGTGCGACAACAAGTCGTTCAAGACCCGGTCGATCTTCACCTATCTCGACGGGCAGACGCTGAGCCCCGTCAACACCCAGTCCTGCACGCAGAAGCCGGAACCGACGAAGAAGTAGCTGCGGGCCCTGTGCAGTTGTCCCCGCATAGCGGGGACAACTGCACGGTCTTCCTCAGACGGGTGGGCCACCGCGCTCCTCAGACGTTGAGCCGCGGCAGCCGCTGCAGCGGCTTCGGCAGCCACCAGACGCGGTCGCCGAGCAGCAGCATCAGCGCCGGCAGGAGGACGATCCGGACCACCGTCGCGTCGAGGAAGACGGCGACGGCGAGGCCGACGCCGAGCTGGCTGACGGTGGCGATCGAGGCGCCGGAGAAGACGATGAAGACGGCCAGCATGATCGCCGCCGCACCGGTGATCACCCGCGCCGTCTTCTCCAGCCCGAAGCGGACGGCGGCGGCGTTCTCGCCGTGACGGTCGTAGTGCTCGCGCATCCGCGTCAGCAGGAAGACCGCGTAGTCGATCGAGAGCCCGAAGACGATCCCGAAGATCATCGTCGCCCCCACCGCTTCGACGTAGGAGTGGCCGCCGAGCGGGAAGCTCGCCGGCAGGTGGGTGAGCAGGGTGAGGACGCCGAAGGCGACCCCGACAGTGAGCAGGTTGAGGCCGACCGCGATCGCCGCCAGCGGGATCGCCCGCAGGATCAGGATCAGGGCGAGAAAGGTGACCAGGGTGATCGCCGCGATCACCAGCGGCATTCGGTCGCGGGTGATGTGACTGTAGTCGTTGAGCTGGGCGGCGCCGCCGGCGACTCCGGTCCGCAGGTCGACGTTCTGGCCGAACGCCTTCGCTTCGTCGTCGAGCATCTTGTTGAGCTTGATCGAGCCGGGCGTGTTGAAGCTGTAGTCGGAGATCACCAGCAGCGATGCGGCCTGGCCGCCGTTGTCGACGTCGATCGTCTGGTTGGCGGCTTCGCGGGTGGAGGGCTCGGCGCCGTCGAGCGCCGAGAGGACGAAGTAACCCGAGTTGAAGACCCCGGGCGCTTCGCGTCGCACTTTGCGCGCCTGATGTCGCACTTTCGCCCTGCCGGCCAGCACCTGCACGCTCGCTTCCTGCAGCCCGCTTTCCAGCGGCGCCACTTCTTCGGCGCCTTCGGCCAGTCCCGCTTCCAGCGCTTCTGCCCCGCCGCTGAGCCGGTCGAGGCCTTTGACCAGGGCCAGCATGCCGCCGCTCAGCCGGTTCACCCCTTGGCCCAGCCGGTTCGCTTCCTTGGCCAGCTTTTCGGCCCCGAAGGCGAGCTCGTTGCCGCCCTTGTGGATCTTGTAGAGGGCGTCCTGGAGAGCGGCGGCACCCTTGCGCGCCTTCTTCAGCAGGCTGAGGGTGGCCTGGTACTCCTGGCGCGAGCGCTGGGCGTCTTCGAGGTCGACCAGCAGTCGTTCGCGCATCGCGGTCAGTTCGGTGGGCAGGCCCGCGTAGCCTTCCGCAAAGGCCGCACCGGTCGCCGGATCGGTGCCGGAGACCGCCGCCGCGGCCTGGCGCACGGCTTCCAGCGCCGCGTCGTAGCTCGGGTCGGACTTGCCGACCGTCATCGCTTCCAACGCCGCCAGGCCGGCCTTCAGCTTTTCTTCGGCGCTGGCCGCCGGGCCCTGCAGGCGCGGCAGGGTCTGGTTCGCCTCTTCCCGCAGCCCGCGTTCGGCCGCTTTCGCGCGCCGGAGCCCGTTCGGCCGCGCCAGGCTGGCGATGTTGCCGATCGCCGCTTTCAGTTCGGCCCCGCCGACCGCCGCTCGCAGCTCCGCCTTCTCCAGCCGCCGCGCCCCCTTCGCGAAGCGTTCGATCGCGCCGATCGCCCGCGTGCTGCCGCGGGTCGCCCGGCCCAACCCGACCGCGATCAGCCGCGCCCCTTCACCGGCCCGGTCGGCGCCCAGCGCCAGCAGCCCAGCGCCGTCGCTGGCTTCGGAGATCCCGTCGCGCAGTTCGCCGACTCCGCCGGCCGCGACACTCAGTTCGCGGCCCAATTTGCCCAGTTCCTTGACCGGGCCGATATTGCCTTCGGCACTCAGCACCGCGTTGCCGAGGTTGCGCAGCGGTTCGGCCCGCTTGGCGATCTTCGCCGGGCCGATCACCAGCTGCACGCCGGGCAGGCCGGCCAGCCGCTTCTGGAAGCGTTCCAGCGCCGCCAGGTCCTTTTCGGTCGTGATCGCCCCAGATTCGGTCGCGGCGACGACCTGAAAGGGTGCGTCCCAACCGGGCCCGATCGCGTCGTCGATCAGTTCCGCGTCCTGGCGCGCCCGCGCGTTCTTGGAGAGCTGTTCGGGGCTCGGGGGGCCGGTCTTCAGGCCCAGCGTCGGCGATGCCAGCGCCAGCAGGACGACGCCGATCAGCACCGCCGCCAGCGCCGGCCGTCGCAGCGCGCCGTTGACGAAGGCCATCAGGCGCGAGCGGGCGCCGGCCGCCGGCCCGATCCGCCAGCGGTCGACGTTCGGCCCCAGCAGGGTGAGGATCGCCGGCCCGACGATCGTCGCCACCGCAACGCTCAGCAGCACCACCATCGCCAGCGTCCCGGCTAGCGAGACCAGCAGCGAGCCGGGCAGGATGAAGAGCGAGACCAGCATCGAGAGGATCAGCGTGCTGCCGGCGAAGGCGGTCGTCCGGCCGGCGGTGCGGCGGGTGCGGCGGGCCGCGTCCCAGGGCTCCGCGCCGGCGGCGATCTCCTCGCGGAAGCGCGAGACCATCAACAGCGCGTAGTCGACCCCGAGCGCCAGCCCCATCATCGTGCAGACGGTCAGCGCGAAGGCGTCGATGTCGAACCAGCTGGTGAAGAAGTAGAGGATCCCGCGGGAGGCGATCACGGTGACGGCGCCGAAGGCGAGCGGGATCGCCGCCGCCACCGGCGAGCGGAAGACCAGCAGGAGGACGATCAGCAGGAACGGGATCGCCAGCAGCTCGCCGCGCTGGGCAGCGTCGATCGACTCGTCCTGGATCGCCCGCGAGAGCGTCGCGAAGCCCGACTGGGTCGCCTTCACCGGCGCTCTTATCTGTTCTTCCAGTTCCCGTTCGAGTTCCGGCACGGTGTGGGTGACGGCCGTTTTCAGGTCAACGTGGAAGTCGGCGAGGATCAGCGCCCGCCGCGGGGTCGGCCGCAGCCCCTGTACGTGGCCGCGGTCCCAGGGCGAGAGCGTGCTCACCCCCGGGTGCTTGCGCCGCAGCGCTTCGACCAGTTCCTTGCCCTGCCGGTCGACTTCCTTGGGCGGCCCCTCGAGCAGGATCGCGAACGGCGCCGAGTCGCCGAAGTGCTCGCGCAGCAGCTGGTCGGCGCGCGAAGCTTCGGTGCCGGGGACGTCGAGCGTGGTCGGGTCGAGGCGGCCCTCGACCCCGGTCCCGATCACCCCCAGCGCGGCCAGCACCAGCGCGGCAACGGCCAGCACCGCCCAGGCTCTTCCCCTGCCCCGCCGCCGTCCCTCGCGGCTGCTCCTCGATCCCACAGTGGTAGTTTGGCGATCAAGGGGAACGGGAGGATTGTGTTTTGGTGTTGAGGAGGTTTCGCATGGTGGGGGTCTGCGCGCTCGTCGTCTTGCTGCTCGGGGCCGGCACCGCGGTGGCGGCGGCGCTGCACCTGACGCTGGGCGACGTCGTCGTCGTCACCGACGGCGGCTTCACCCCGACCACCCTGCCCAAGCACCACTACGCGCCGATCAAGCTGCACGGCTACGGGAAGATCTCGACCACCGACGGCAAGACGCCGCCGATCCTCGAAAAGCTCACCCTCTGGTTCGACAGGCACGGCGAAGTCGTCACCGAAGGCCTGCCGATCTGCCGCCCGGGCAGGCTGCTGGCGACGACGCCGGCGGTCGCCCGCAGGAACTGCCGCGGCGCGATCGTCGGCACCGGCTACGGCACCGCGGTCGTCAACTTCCCCGAACAGGAGCCGATCTACGCCTCCTCGCCGATCACGCTCTTCAACGGGCCGCCCAAGCACGGCAACCCGACCGTGCTCGCCCACGCCTACCTCAACGTGCCGGCGCCGACCACCTACATCGTCCCGGTCGAAATCCAGCGGGTCCACGACGGCCGCTACGGGTTCAAGACCGAAGCGAAGATCCCGAAGATCGCCGGCGGCGCCGGCACCCCGCTCTACGGGCGACTGAAGATCGGCCGCGAATGGACCTATAAGGGGAAACGGCTGAGCTACGCCAACGCCAGCTGCGCCGACGGCCGCCTGCAGGGCAAAGTCCAGACCACCTTCAAGGACGGCACCTTCCTCGAAGGGACGATCATCAAACCGTGCAAGGGCGAATGAGGAATCGGATCCGCCTCAGCCTCCTAATCGCCGCGGCGCTGGCGCTCGTGATCTGTGCCAGCGCCTATGCGATCCGCGCCGAAATCGGCAAGACGGTCGTCAGCGCCACCGCCGAACTGCAGCCGCGGGCGCTCCCGCGCAGCGGCGGCGCCCCGGTCACGCTCTCGACCACGACCCGGATCGGGACCAAGGACGGGTCGATGCCGCCGTCGCTGAAGACTCTCACCTTCGAACTCGATAAGAACGGCTTCGTCGAAACCAAGGGCCTGCCGACCTGCACGATGGCGAAGCTCGAAGGCACGACGCCGCAGCAGGCGCGCAGCCGCTGCGGCAAGGCGCTGGTCGGCAAGGGGACCGGCACCGCCTTGGTGCAGCTACCGGGCGCGTCGCCGGTGAAGATGACCTCCCCGCTCTCCTTCTTCAACGCGCCGCCGACCGGCGGCCGGCCGACGATCATCGCCCACGCCTACGAGACCTTGCCGAAGCCGCAGACCCTGCTGGTCCCGATCGTGATCGAAAAGGTCCACGACGGCCGCTACGGCTTCCGGGCCGAAGCCGAACTGCCCGAAATCGCCGAAGGGTACGGCGCCCCGATCCTCGCCCAGGCGACCGTCGGCGTCACCTACAAGCACGCCGGCAAGGAAGTCGGCTTCATCAACGCCCGCTGTAGCGGCGGCCGCCTCCAGGTCGAGGGCAAACTGAGCTTCGCCGACGGCGACTACTTCCCGGCGACGCTGACCTCGCCGTGTCACGTCTCGCGCTGAGAGGACACCCGCCCGGCGCCCGGGCGCGGCTCGGGCCCCTACCACGACTCGGCTGCGCGCTCGCGCTCGCCGCCCTCCTCACCTGCTGCCTGCTCGCACCGTCGCCCGGGCGCGCCCGTGGCGCGATGGTCACCTATCGCAACCTCGTCCTCCACGCGGTCGGCGGCTTCGAGCCCCAGAGCCTGCCGAAGCGAGCCTACGCTCCGATCAGCTTCCAGGGCGAAGTCGACTTCTCGACCCGGTCGGGCGCCGGCCGGCCGACGGCGCTGACCGAAGCGGTGATCGACTTCGACCGCGACGGCCGCCTCGAAGCCGCTGGCCTGCCCGTCTGCGCAGCCGCCCAGGTCGCAAGCCTGGGCACCGCCGAAGCCCGCGCCACCTGCGGCAGCGCGATGGTCGGCGAAGGCCTGCTCGAAGCGCTGGTCGAACCGGCGCCGGGGGCCGCCCCGGTCCCCGTGAGGGCGCCGCTGAGCATCTTCAACGGTCCCGAAGAAGCGGGCCACCCGACCGTCGTCCTGCACGCCAGCCTCGGCGCCCCCGCCAGCCAGACCCTGGCGATCGCCGCCCCGATCGAACGCATCGGCGGCGAATTCCGCTACCAGGTGACGGCCCACGTGCCGCCGATCGCCGGCGGCCTCGGCTCGCTGACCCGGATCCGGATCGAAATCGGCCGCCGCTTCCGCGCCGGCGGCCGGCTCCGCAGCTACGTCTCCGCCCACTGCGCCGACAGCTTGATCAAGACCCGCGGTCGCTTCACCTTCGCCGACGGCACGATCATCGAAGGCAGCGTCGAAAAGTTCTGCCGCGCCACCGAATAGCGCCTGCGCCGGGCGCCGACTGGCGCCGCGCCCCCACCCCCGCCCCTTCCTATAATCGGCGGTCCCGGGCCGTTAGCTCAGTTGGTAGAGCAGGAGACTCTTAATCTCAAGGTCGTAGGTTCGAGCCCTACACGGCCCACTCGCGAGGCGGCTCTCAGAGCCAAACTTGCTCGCCCTCAGCTCGTTCGCCCAAGACCTGGGTCAACAGCTTGTTCTCCCAGCACGACGGAAGCAGCCGGCCCATTGAGGGCTATTAAACCGCTTGAGCAAGCGGTTTGCCGTTGTCTTATCCGCCGAGTGTCCCTATAATGTCCCAGCGACCGGGCATTTGTGAGGCGAAAGGAGACTAGGCGGTGACGGCCACTCTCACCCCGGAGGAACGTCTAGGACATGCGGACGAGGAACTGCTCGACCTGAAGAACGGGTTCGTCGAGGCGATCACCCAGCTGCAGGAACATCCCGAAATTGACAATTCGTTCGATGAGCGCATGGAGGGAATTGGCACCCGGCTCTCGGCACTGCGCGAAGGGCTTTGGCCCGAGGATGACCTGGACAAGGCGCAGGTAATCGAGTTCCACGAAGCCCTGTGGAGGATCAATCGGCTTCTGACCGAGAGGGAGAGTTCCTACGACCTCGATGTCATCGACCAGCTTTTGGTCGCCATCGAGCGTGTAAGGCACGTCATCCGTGATGCGCTTGATGAGCATGTTGTAGGGCTTCCCGGCGATGCTGGTTTGGTGGTCGAGGAGTTGAAGCGCTGGCTTCCGAACACTTCCAACGAGACCATCGCCGGTCTCGTGGGTGTCAACCGAAAGACGCTGGCTCGATGGACGAAGGTGAGCCGACCTGCGCCACGGCAGCTTCAGCTCGTGGCCCATCTGGTTGCGATCCTTAGGCACAATTGGACCGAGGAGGGAGTCATCGCCTGGTTCGACCGACCCCGGCGAGGACTCAGCGGTCGACGGCCAGCCGCTCTTCTCGACGACGCCAGCGCCGAAGAGAGCTTGCTGTCCGAGGCGAGGGCCGGGCGATCGCAAGATGGCTAAGAAGCGACTTCCGCCGCACCATTCACTTGAAGCTCGGGCCTACCGAGCGACGAGCTATGACGTGCCGCTGAGGGTGGCTGCGAATAGGCGTTCAGGGCGGTGGAACCTGGCGAGATCTGACACTGCTCAATACCTGTGCCTCGACTCGGAAGGACCCTTTGCGGAGAAGCTCCGTCATGAGGACCTCAAGACTGAGGCGGACGCGGCGATGTACACGACGACTCTCTGGGAGCTTCGGGTGAACGAGGGTTTCGTCGTGGACTACGGCACGTTCCAGAAAGCTGAAGATGCGGGCTTCCCTCCTGAGGCGCTGGTCGACGACGATCCTGGGCGCTGTCAACAAGAGGCTCAGCGCCTTCTCGGCCTGGGAGCGGGAGGCATCCTCAGCCCCTCGGCGGCACTGCCAGGCAGCGTCAACCTCACCCTTTTTGGACCGCGGGTGGAAGTGAAATGGGACGCGAGGACGGGTGTCGCCTCCGCCATCCCGGCACAGCGTCTGGCTGAAGGACATCCACCTGCCGGCTTAGTCAACCGTGTTCGATTCTTCGGCGCTGAGCACCGAGGCCTCGTGGAGCATCTCGAGCAACGGTCGAAGGCGCGTCGTCGTTAGACGGGCTGAGGTGGACACGCCACCAAGGCGCAGCTCCATAGAGACGACGCACGTCGGTGGTTTCGACATCGGCGAGCTTCCACGTCCCCCAGCGCTTAAGGAAGTTTGTTTCGGTGGCGCCAAACGACGACGTAGGAGCAGTCGCAGCTCGAACAGGCGGCCGAGCGAGGCTTCAGATGCGACGACCCCGCTGCGCCACGGGGTCGCCCGGCGCTCGCCGACGCCCCGGGTACGCCCACGGAGCGGGGGTTGTGCGAGTTTGCTCGCGCGCCTTCGCTGAGTAGACCTGCCGGATGCGCCGGGCGTTTCGCCAAGGGACTGTTCCACTAGGGTCTCCAGTGATGGCCGAGGCGGCGTTCACGAGAGCGAGGGTCAACCGCGGCGCCGCCGACGAGGGCGGCTTCCAGCGGCTCCGCCGCGAGCTCGGCGTCGAGAGCTTCGGCCTCAACCTGATCACCCTGCGGCCGGGACAGCGCAACCGCGTCCACCTCCACCAGCGCCAGGAGGAGGTCTACGTGGTTCTCGAGGGCGAGCTGACGCTGGTGGTCGAGGGCGAGCAGGTGGTCCTGGGCCGCTTCGAGCTGGCCCGCGTCGGCGCCTCGGTCCGGCGCCAGCTGACCAACCCGACCTCGGAGCCGGTGCTGCTGCTGGCCCTCGGCGGCTACGGCGAGCACGAGGGCCGTGACGCCCTCGCCTGGACCAGCTGGGAGGAGGGCGGCGAAGGTCGCCCACCGCAGGAGGTGCCGCTGCCCGAGGACCTCCCCGGCCCTAGCGACTGACCCTCCCACTGATCCAGTTCGCGGCCCGGTAGGGCGGTAGCTGCAGTACCAGGAAGAAGAGGACGCCGGTCGCGCCGGCGTAGATGTAGAGCTCGGCGACACCGGAGCTTTCGCCGGTCACGTTCTGCCCGACCGCCAGGATCGAGAAGGTGAAGACGGCCAGGCCGAGCGCCGACAGCAGCCACGGCTTCGCCCGGTTCGGCAGGAACTCGAGCCGGAGCAGGCTGATCACGACGAGGACGAAGATCGCGAACTCGAGGATGCCGAGGATCGTCCAGGCCGCGTCGGTGCCGGGGATCGTGTCGAGGAAGGTGCCCGCAAACTGCTTCTGGATCCCCGCCGGGGCCCCGACGCCGTCGAATATCTTCTCCTTGCCGGCGTAGAAGAAGAGGGCGCCAACCAAGAAGTAGACCCCGGCGAGGAGGAATCCATACGCCACCCAGTCCTCCCACCGCATCGGCTTCGCGGTCGAGGTCCGTTCCGCTGCTTGAGCCTCCACGTCCAACCCCTCTCAAAGATGCCACCCGGCCTACTGCCGGAGACAGGGACAGGCCGAGGTATCTCGGCCTGCGGGACCGGGCCGATTTTCGCCAGAGTGCGGCTGTCCCAGCGACCTGGCGACCGACTATTCGCCGAGGCCGCCGCCGGCCGACGGACCGAGCGGGTTTTCGACGCTTTCCGGGGTGCCCCCTCCGGTGCCGGTGCCCTTCTTGGCCGCTTCCTTGCCGGCTTTTTCGGCTTCCTTCAGCCTCGTCTGAAATCCGACTGCCGATTTCTTCGAGGATTCGAACTGGTTGCCGACCTGTTCGCGCTGGAACTTCGAGCCGGCCTTGGCTTCGGCCGCCTTGTTCGCTTCTTCGGCTTCCTTGTAGTTGCCGGTGAAGACCGTGTAGAGGGCCTGGGTCGAGAGCGAATTGAGGCTCGGCCGCTGATCGGCGTAGATTTTCTGCGCTTCCGCCGCAGCGACGATGTTCGACTGGGCTTCCTGGTAAGTGCGTGAGACCTTGGCGAGGCTGAAGAGCGTACCGGCCATCTGCTGGGCGAGGCTGGCGTTCGGTTCGTTGCTCGCTTCCAGGTATTCGCTCCAGGCGGCACTCGCCTTCTGGTACTGGGTGCGCGCTTCGACCGTCATCCCGACTTCGCCGTTCGGACCCGTCGCCAGCTGCTGCTGGCCGGCGTTGTTGCGGGTCCGGGTCAGCTGTGCCAGCAGTTCTTCGTTGCCGGGCTGCTTCTGCAGCTGCGTTTCCAGCTTTTCGGCATGCTGTTCGTATTCGGAGGCGAGGTTGCTCGATTCGCCGCTGCTGGTCCCAAGCAGGCTGCCGATGTTGACCGGGCCGACGACGAGGAACAGGCTGGCCGCCATCAGAATCGCCAGGATCGCGTAGACGGCTTTGACCACGTGCCGCCGCCGGCCGCGGATGTCGAAGACCATCCTGTGCTCGTTGCCTGATGCCATGCGCTCTGTTTTCTATTGCGGCGAAGGCTCGACTGCCGCACCGCGTTCCCTCGGCCTGCCAAAGACCCGTGCAATCAAGATACTCAACTCAAACAAAATCAGCAGCGGAACCATCTCCAACAACATCGAGACCGGGTCGACCCCGGGCAGGGCGGCGGCGACGATGGCGATGATCAGATAGGCGTAGCGGCGGTTCTTCGAAAACTGCTCGACGGACATGATTCCGAGTCGGGTCACCGCCAGGATCGCCAGCGGCAGCTGGAAGATCACCGCTCCCGCCAGCTCGGTCATCGAGAAGAAGCTGTAGTAGTCGCGCGCCCGCACCTGGACGTTGAACTGGCTGTCGTTGAAGTTGAGCAGGAAGCTGACGGCGGCCGGCATGACGACGAAGTAGGCGAAGGCAACGCCGGCGAGGAAGAGGATCGGGAAGAGCAGCAGGATCGGCAGCACGACCCGCCTCTCGCCCGGGCTGAAAGCCGGCAGCACGTAGGCGTAGAGCTGCCAGAGCCAGATCGGCAGCGAGAGGATGATCGCCGCGTACGCGGAGACGGTCAGCGTCGTCGTGAACGGCTCGGTGACGCCGAAGGTGATCAGCCGCTTGTGGTGTTCAGGCAGGGGGTGGGAGGCGATTTCGAGCAACAGGTGGTTCTGCCAGAAGCAGAGCGCGAGGGCGACGGAGAAGACGAGGAGGCAGACGATCAGCCGCGAGCGCAGCTCGTCGAGGTGCTCGACCAGGGTCAACTGATCTTCGTGGGAGACCGGCCTGACGCGGCGCGGCACGTCTGTCGCTCCCTAGACGGCCGCGGCCGTCTAAGCCGACTTGTCGCGGACGACCTCCGGCTCCGGCTTCTCCTCCACCCGGGTGGGTGGTGGCGGAGTCGGGTCGGCGGCTATCTGCGTCTGTTCGTCGGGCGTCTCGTCGTGCTCACCGCTGATCGAGCCTTTGAACTCGCGGATGCCTTTGCCGAGGCTTTTGCCCAGTTCCGGCAGCCGCTTCGGCCCGAAGACCAGAAGGGCGATGATGAGGACGATTGCTATCTCGAGGGGTCCGATGTTTCCTGGCATCTCTGCGGATGGTAACGGGGCCGGACCCCGCACGGATCACGGGGCCGTGCCTGCAAACCTAAAAGTTCCCGAAAGAAAGCATCAAGTCGAGGCCTCGGCCGTTCGATATTCAGACATGCCCGGCGCGAGCCCCGACCAGAGCCAGTCGCTGGAGGTGCTGCACCAGTGCCCGCGATGCGGTTCGGGAATGGTCCAGCCACTGGCCTGGGAGCCGGCCGGCGACCGCACCAGCTGGCGGGTTTGGCGGCGCTGCCCGGAATGTGGCTGGCGCGGCGACGCGGTCCACGCCGAGGCGGCGATCGAGGCCTACGACGAGCAGCTCGACCGCGGCGCCCACGCGCTGCTGGCCGAACTGCGCGAGCTGCAGCGGGAGAACATGGCGGCGATGGCGGAGGCCTTCGTCGTCGCCCTCGACGCCGACCTGATCGGCGCCGACGACTTCGCCCGCCGGCCGGCGTAGCGACCGGCAGCGTGCCGAGGCCGCTCCCTGGGTAGGGTCTCCTCGGTGGCGAAAGCGGATGGCACGCTAAGCGGAACGGTGGCGCTGGTGACCGGCGCCTCCAGCGGCATCGGCGACGCCGCCGCCCGCAGCCTCGCCGCCGCCGGCGCCGACGTCGCGCTCGTCGCCCGCCGCAGCGACCGGATCGAGGCGCTCGCCGAGGAGCTGCGCAGCGCCGGCGGCCGCGCCCTGCCGATCGAGGCCGACGTCAGCGACCGCGGCCAGGCCGAGGCGGCGGTGGCCCGGGCCGCCGAGGAGCTCGGCCGCCTCGACACCGTCGTCAATAACGCCGGCGTAATGCTGCTGGGCCCGATCCTCGAGGCCCCGGTCGAGGAATGGCAGCGGATGGTCGAGGTCAACCTGCTCGGCCTGCTCTACGTCTCCAAGGCCGCCCTCCCTCAGCTGCTCGACGCCGCCGAGTCGAAGCCGCGCCGGGTCGCCGACATCGTCAACATCTCCTCGGTCGCCGGCCGCGTCGCTCGCCTCGGCAGCGGCGTCTACAACGCGACCAAGCACGGCGTCGGCGCCTTCAGCGAGTCGTTGCGCCAGGAGGTGACCGGCCGCCATGTTCGCGTTTCCCTGATCGAGCCCGGCGCCGTCGCCACCGAGCTCGCCAGCCACAACCGGCCCGAGGTTCGCGAGCAGATGAAAGAACGCTTCGCCGACATCGAGGAGCGGCTCGAGGCCGAAGACATCGCCGACGCGATCTCCTACGTCGTCACCCGCAACCGCCGGATCGCCGTCAACGAGGTCCTGATCCGGCCGACCGAACAGACCGGCTAGCTGTAGCGCTGCACGACGCCGTCGGCGACCAGCTCCAGCAGCTGCCGCTGTTCGGGCTCGAGGCCGGGGCCGGCGAGCGCCCGCTTGCCAGCGGCGACCATCGCCAGCGCCCGTGAGCGCACCTCCTCGAGCGCTCCGGTCGCCGCGATCCGCTCGCACAGCTCCTCGGCCCGCGCGGGGTCGAGCGCCTGCAGGTCCGCCTCGCGGAGGCCCTGGTCGCGAGCCGCCGCCAGGATCGTCGGCAGGGTGATCGTCCCGTCGAGCAGGTCGGTGCCGCGCGCCTTACCCGTCCGCTCCGGCGGGCCGGTGACGTCGAGGACGTCGTCGAGCAGCTGGAAGGCGAGGCCGACTTCGGCCCCGAAGCGCCGCAGCTGCTCGTCGTCGTGGCTCAGCAAGCAGGCGCATTCGAACAGCGTCGCGGTCTTCAGCCGGCAGCGCTGCAGGTAGCGCTGCTCGCCGATCGCCAAGTCGAAGGCGTCCTGGCGCTGCATCAGCTCGCCGCGGGCAAGCGCCACCGAGGCGCCGGCGAGCAGCGCGACCGAGCGGCTCTCGCCGGCCTCGGCGAGCAGCGCGAAGGCGCGAGAGAGCAGCAGGTCGCCGGTCGCCTGCGCCCGCAGCCGTCCCGAGGTCGCCGCCACCGTCGGCTGCCCGCGCCGCAGCGGCGCCTGGTCGAGGACATCGTCGTGGACCAGGGTCGCCATGTGGACGAGCTCGATCGCCGTCGCCGCCCGCACCGCCCCCTCCCCGCCCGCCTCCCCGCCGCAGAGCAGGACCAGCATCGGCCGCAGCCGCTTGCCGCCGGCGGCCAGGGTCGCCGCTGCGTCCTCGCCGACGGGAGAGCCGGCCCAAGGCGCGATCGCTTCCCGCAGCCGGCCCTCGACCTCGCCGAGGCGGGTCGGCAGCCAGCGGCTGGAGGCGTCGAGCACCGCCGTCACCGGCGGCGGCACGGCGGACCGCTCGCTCACCCGCGAATGCCGCTGTGGATCGCGATGATCCCGCCGGCCAGCACCGTGTAGCGGATGCGCCCGAAGCCAGCGCGGTCCATCTTCTCGGCCAGGCCGAGCGGGCTGGGGAAGCTGCGCACCGACTCCGGCAGGTAGGAGTAGGCCTCGGGGTTGGCGGCAAACCGGCCAAGCAACGGCACGGCGCGGTCGAACCAGAGCGAGTAGAAAGTCGAGAGCGGTGGCCGCTGGGGCTGGGTGATCTCGAGGATGACCAGGCGCCCGCCCGGCTTCAGCACCCGGCCCAGCTCGCGCAGGCCGCGGTCGAGGTCGGCCAGGTTGCGGACGCCGAAGCCGACCGTGGCCGCATCGAAACGGCGGCCGTCATAGGGCATCTGCAGCGCGTCGGCCCACTCGAACCGAGCTCCCTGCACCGCGCGCGCGGCCGCCTTCTCGCGGGCCAGGTCGAGCATCGGCTCGGAGAAGTCGCAGCCGACCACCGAGCCGCCCGGCGCCACCCGCGAGGCCAGCTCCAAGGCGAGGTCGCCGGTGCCGCAGCAGACGTCGAGCGCCGCCTCGCCGGGCGAGAGCTCGGCCAGATCGGCGGCGCGCTGGCGCCAGCGGTGGTGCAGGCCGGCGGTCATCACCGTGTTGAGCGCGTCGTAGCGGCCGGCGATCTGGTCGAACATCCGGTTCACCTGGCCGGCGAACTGCGGCGAGTGACGGTTGTCGTTGATCGTGTCCATGGGCGAAGCACCCTGCCGGGACAGCGCGGGGCGGGCTGACCCCGCTCGAATCAGGCTAGTGAAGTGAGGACAGGAAGTTCGCGAGCTCGTTCAGCTTCTTTTCCGGCAGTTCGCGGAACGAGGGCATGATCCCAGGCCCGATTTCGACCGAGCGGAGGATCGCGGCGCGCGGTATTCGAGAGCCGATGTGGGTCAGTTCCGGGCCGGGGCCGTTGTTGCCGTTCTCGCCGAGTTTGTGGCAGGCGAGGCAGCCGGAGCCGGCGACGACCTCTTTTCCGGCTTCATATTGCGGCGCCACTTTCATGTCGATCTCGGTCGGCGAGCCAGCAACGGCACCGGAGTAGGTGAGGTAGGCCATCGCCAGGATCGTCAGGATTCCGGCCGTGGTCGCGACCGGGCGCCGCTCGGGGCGCCGCTCGGGGTTGCGGTCGTAGAACGGCAGCAGCAGCAGCGCCACCATGCAGAAGGTGGGGATGCCGATCGTCGCCACCGGCACCAGCTCCGGCGGTTTGATCAGGCGCAGGAGCTCGAAGAGGAAGAAGAAGTACCACTCGGGGCGCGGCACGTAGGTGGTCGTGGTCGGATCGGCTTTCGGGCCCTGCTCAGCGCCGAGCACCAGCGACATGACGATGATCACGGCGACGACGACCAGCGCCATCGTCGAGTCTTTCATCACCGCGTAGGGGAAGAAGGGCTTCCCCTTCTTCTTCAGCAGCTCGTACTCTTCGAGATAGGCCTGCTTGTCCTTCGGCTTCATGCCGGCGCCGCCCCGCTGCCGTTGCCGTGGCCCTGGCCGTCGACCCGCTCGTAGCCGTTGACGCGGCCGTTTTCGGCGCCCGCCTCGAGGTCAACGGCCGGCGCCGCAACCTTCGGACGCTCGGCTTTGACCCACGGCGGCGCGGTCGTCCCGAGCTTGACCACCAGGTACAGGTGGGCGCCGACCAGGGCGATGATCGCCCCCGGCACCAGCAACATGTGGATCGCGTAGAAGCGCGACAGCGTCGTCGCCCCCAGCTCCGGCCCGGCTCTGAGGAAGTCGCTCAGGTAGGGGCCGACGATCGGGCCGGTGCCGTTGATGTTGATGCCGACGATCGAGGCCCAGTAGGACCGCTGGTCGAACGGCAGCAGGTAGCCGGTGAAGGCCATCGTCATCGTCAGGATCAGGATCACCACGCCGATCACCCAGTTGAGCTCGCGCGGGTACTTGTAGGCACCGAAGAAGAAGGTCCGCCCCATGTGGAGGAAGATCAGGATCACCATCACCGAGGAGCCCCACTTGTGCATGCCGTGCACGAACTGGCCGAGCGGGACGTTGTTGTTGATGTGCGAGATCGAGGCGTAGGCCTGGGTCGCCGAAGGCGTATAGAACATCGCCAGGAAGACACCGGTGGTCGCCTGAACGATGAATGCGAACAGGGTCGCCGAGCCGAGCGTGTAGAACCAGTTGGTCCCTTTCGGCACCTTGCGGAAGAGCATCCCGGTAAGGAAGCCGCTGGCGCCGAGCCGCTGGTCGAGCCAGGCGACGGTGTCGACCGGCGCCTCTTTCGCCTTCCCGGCCAGCTGCTCGAGCTCGGTCTGGCGCTTCGGCGGCGCCGTCTTCAGGTCGGAGGGGGCCTCGCCCTTGGGCACGCCGGCGCTGCCGGGCTTGGCCGCCTTCCGCAACGGCGCGGGCAGGAGCACGTCTTTCAGCTTCGGCATCGCTACGGCGCGGGGAAGGTGTCAGGGCGGGGCGGGTAGAGGTATTCCCAGATCCCGCCGGTGAACTCGCCGGGGTCGCGGGCGCGCACCGGATCGAGCTGGTTGGTGACGCTGTAGCGCGGGCCGACCTCGACCTGGCCGTCGCGGACCCGAGTCTGGAAGCGATCGAGCGGACGCACCGGGGGGCCGCCGATGCGCCGGCCCTGGAAGTCGTAGACGCCGCCGTGGCAGGGACAGATGAAGTTGCCGGCGGCTTCGACGAAGCGAACCGGGCAGCCGAGGTGGGCGCAGCGGTTGGAGACCGCGACGAATTTGCCCGGTTCTTCCTTCAGTTCGGCGGAGCTTCTGCGGACGTAGGCGGTCTGCTTGCCGGCCTCGCCGATCCCCTCGGTTTCGGTGAAGACGACCTGGCGGTAGTTGTCTTCGACGAAGTCGGAGACCGGGCCGATCTTCTCCCAGCGCTCCTTGCCGCGGTGGAAGATCGGCGCGACCGCGAAGCCGACCGCGGGCAGGATGATCGCCGCCCCGGCGAGGCCTCCGATCGCCTGCGAGCCGATCGTCAGCGCCTTGCGGCGGCTCATCGACTCACCCTCGAAATAGCCGGGTGGGTCGGGCTCGGGCCTCTGCCTTGGGGCGCCCTCGGCCCCGTTCGATTTGTCGCCGTTCTCAGCTGCCACAGTCGTTCCGCTTAAGGGCATCGGAGTGTATTCCCTCGGGGCGATAGGCGGCTCTCTCGGCCGCCCGGCCAAAGTGCCAATCGCGACTTGCCGCTATCGACCGGCGACTTCGTGAGTGGCTTCGGTCCAGAGCTGCTCCACCTCACCGTCCCGGCCCTCGGTGTGGAGCTGGGCGCAGCGGGAGATCAGCTCCGCGAGGATCGCGACCGCGTCGGTGTCGCCGAGCTGCGCCAGGCGGTCGAGGCCGAGCGCGTAGAGGTAGTCGCCGGCGAGCAGGGCGAGGTCGGGGTCGTGGCCGGCGAGCAGGCGCGGCTCGCCGTAGTGGAGCAGGTAGCCCTCGCGGACCGCCTCGACCACGAAGGCGTACTCGCCCGGCGCGGCGGCCGTCCGCGGGCCAGCCGCGGCGAGCTCGCCGAGCCGAGGACGGGCGGCGCCCTCGACGACGTGCGGGGAGATCGGCGTGCCCTCCTCGCGCAGCTGGGCGGCGAGCAGGCGCAGGGCCTCGGCGGGCTCGGCGGCGCTCACGCCAGCGCCTCGGCGAGCGCGGCGTCGGCGGCTTCGAGGGTGCGGTCGACGCTGTCCTCGTCGTGGGCGAGGGAGACGAACCAGGCCTCGAACTGGGACGGCGGCGGGTAGACGCCGCGCTCGAGCAGCGCCCGGCAGAAGCTGGCGTGGGCCTCGAGGTCGCAGGCGCCCGCGTCGGCGAAGTTCCGCACCGGGCGCTCGGAGAAGAAGAGGGTGAGGAGCCCGGGGACGGCGGCGACCTGCAGCGGCCGTTCGGCCGCCAGCTCGCGCAGGCCGGCGGCGAGGCGGTCGGTGAGCTCGCCGAGGCGGGCGTAGGCCTGCTCGTCGAGCGCGGCGAGGGTGGCACGCCCGGCGGCGACCGCGAGCGGGTTGCCCGAGAGCGTTCCGGCCTGGTAGACGTCGCCGGCGGGCGAGATCCGCCCCATCGCCTCGCGCGGTCCGCCGTAGGCGGCCGCCGGCAGGCCGCCGCCCAGCACCTTGCCCATCACGGTCAGGTCCGGTTCGACCCCGTAGAGCTCCTGGGCTCCGCCGCGGGCGACGCGGAAGCCGGTGATCACCTCGTCGAAGACCAGCAGTGCCCCCGCCTCGCGGGTCGCCTCCCGGAGGAGCTCGAGGAAGCCCTCCTCGGGCGGGACGACCCCCATGTTGGCGGCGACCGGCTCGGCCAGGAGCGCCGCCACCTCGTGCTCGGCGAGGGCCGCGGCGACCGCCTCACGATTGTTCCACGGCACCACCACCGTCGCCGCCGTCTGCGCCGCGATCACCCCG
>DASXFL010000054.1:0-2190 GCA_036489595.1 Solirubrobacterales bacterium | reverse complement strand
CTAGCTAGCTAGGCGGCGGGGGTGGAGGCGAGCTCTCGCAGCAGCTCTCGCACCCGCTTGCGCCGCGCCACCAGCTCGTCTTCGAGCCTGCCGATCTCGTCGCTGCGGCGGCGCGTCAGCTCGAGCTGGCCGGCGATGTACGCGAGCGACTCCTCGAGGATCTGGCGGCGGCGGACCGGGTCCTCGACGCCCTCCCCCCACTCGCGGCGCAGCGCCGCCCGCGCCTCCTCGGCCTCGAGCAGGTCCTTCAGCTCCTCAAGCGAGAGGCCGAGCAGGCTTTTCAGCCGCAGCACCTCGGTCAGGCGTTCGACATCGGCCTCGGCGTAGGTCCGGTGGGCGCCCGGCTCACGGCCGCCGGCGGCGGGGAGGAGGCCGATTTCCTCGTAGTAGCGGATCGTCCGCGGCGTCGTTCCGGCCAGCTTCGCGATCTCGCCGATCCGCAGCTCGGAGGCGCCGCCGCTCTCGGGGGCGCGGGCGCTCACGGCGTCGCCTCGATCTCCTCGGAGATCGCCTCGTCGATCACCAGCACCCGTTCCGGGGGGCGCTGGCGCGGCGCCCGCGGCGCTTTCACGCCCTCGTCCTTGGGCCGCAGCAGCGAGACCATGGCGCCGACCACGCAGGTCCCGGCGAGCAGCCAGAGCGCCGTGTGCATGTTGTCGATGAAGGGACTGAGCTGGGCGCCGGTGAGGCCCGAGGCGAGGCCGGAGAAGATCTTGAAGAGGACGGCTTTCGGCACCGCGGCGGTGACGATCGCCAGCACGAAGGCGATCGAGATCACGGCGCCGGTGTTCTGCAGCATCGTCCGTGCACCGGCGGCGATCCCGCGTCGGTCGGTCGGTACCGCGCCCATCATCGCCGCCGTGTTCGGCGAGTTGAACATGCCGGAGCCGATCCCGACCAGCAGCAGCCAGAGCCCGCTCTCCCAGTAGGCGGTGCCGGCCTCGAGGGTGGTCATCAGGGCGAGGCCGAGGGCGCTGACCAACATTCCCGCGGCGGCCAGCAGCCGCGAGCCGTGGCGGTCGGCCCAGATGCCGGCGAGCGGCGAGGCGACCAGCATCCCGACGGCCATCGGCGCCAGCTTGATGCCGGCGGTGATCGGGTCGTCGCCCTGGGCTCCCTGGTAGTAGAAGACGAAGATGAACATCAGCGCGAAGCGCGAGAGCCCGTTGAGGAAGGCGGCCCCCGTCGCGGCCGCGAAGAGGCGATTCTGGAAGATCGAGAGGTCCAGCATCGGCGCCTTGGCGCGGTGCTCAATCAGCACGAAGAGAGGTAGAAGCACCAGGCCGAGGACGATCCCACCGATCACCAGGCCGTCGTCCCAGCCGGAGATGCCGCCGCGCGAGATCCCGTAGACGAGCCCGGTCAGGCCGACGACGAAGGTGACGGTGCCGACCAGATCGAGCCCGCGCTCGGCGTCGCGTTTGGCGAGCTCGCGCAGCGCATAGGCGGCCCAGAGCCCGCCGGCGATCGCCAGCGGCACGTTGAACCAGAAGACCCAGTGCCAGGAGATCGAGACGAGGGCGCCACCGAGAACCGGACCGATCACCAGCCCGATCGCGGCGACCATCGTGTTCGTCCCCATTGCCAGCCCGAGCTGCTCGCGCGGGAAGGCGTCGGTGACTAGGGCCGGGCCGTTGGCGAAGATGAAGGCGCCACCGATTCCCTGCAGGATCCGCCAGAGGATCAGCTGCGTGCCGCCGGCGGCGAAGCCGGCGCCGAGCGAGGCGGCGCCGAAGATCGCGAAGGCGGCGACAAAGGCGTTCTTGCGGCCGAAGAGGTCGGAGAGTCGACCGGCGGTGAGAACGAGCACGGTCGAGGAGATCATGTAGGCGAGGATCACCCAGACCAGTTCGAGCAAGCTGGTGCCGAGGGCGCGCTCGAGGTCGGGCAAGGCGATGATCAGGGTCCCGGAGTTGGTCGCGACGAGCAGCATTCCGAGGCTGGTGCAGGAGAGAGCCCACCACTTGTAGTGCTCGTGACCGGAGTCGACGCCGCCTGCCAAGAACTTCTTTCTTACGTTCACGTCAAATAGCGTAGCGCACCTGAGACTCAGTATCAAGGCGGTCGCTCGAGCTGCCTGCCTGGCCCGCCTACGGCCGCGGCGGGTCGATCGGTTCGATTTCGTGGAAGCGGAGAGCCGCCGCGGTCGGGATGATCTCCTCGCCCTCGAGCCGCAGCAGTCCGTCGCCG
>DASXFL010000012.1:0-11935 GCA_036489595.1 Solirubrobacterales bacterium | reverse complement strand
AACCCGAGCCCAATGTACGTCGAGCACACCTAGGACCGTCGGCGACTCGCTGGCCGAATTCACCACCCCGACCGAGCTCTGGGTCGAGCAGACCTGACCTCGCGGACGGCCGGGTGGCTACGCTTAGCGCCGTGATGGTGCTCGAGCAGGTGCAGAGCGATGTGCGGACGGCGATGAAAGCGCGCGAACGCGAGCGCGTGGCGGCGCTGCGGCTGGTCGTCGACTCGCTGCAGCAGGACGCGAAGCTGGGCAAGGGGGACGAGGTCGCGGTGCTGCAGCGGGAGCGGAAGAAACGGGTCGAGGCGGCGGAAGCCTACGAGCAGGCCGGCCGGGCCGAGCAGGCCGCGGCCGAGCGGTTCGAGGCCGAGCTGATCGAGGGCTATCTGCCGCAGCAGCTGTCCGACCAGGAGCTGGCGGAGCTGGTCGACGCGGCGATCGCCGAGACCGGGGCCAGCGAGCAGAAGCAGATGGGTCAGGTGATGTCGGCGCTGATGCCGAAGGTGGGGGGACGCGCCGACGGCAAGCGGGTCAGCGCCGCCGTGCGCGAGAAGCTGAGTGGCTGAGACTTGGCTCGGAGACAGCTGACCCTCGACAACGGCGTCGCCGCCGAGCTGGCCGGGTCCGAGGACTCGGTGCTGCGGAGCCTCCGCGAGCGGCTGCCGGTCGATCTGCACCTGCGGGGGAACGTGCTGACCTTGGACGGCGACTCGGCCGACCTGCAGGAGGCGGCGACGGTGGTCGACGAGCTGGTCGAGCTGATCGAGCAGGGCCACGACGTGGCGCCGGGGACGATCGAAGCGGTGGCCGGCGCCCTCGACGCCGAGGAGAGCCCGGCGGCGATCCTCGACGACGTCGTCTGGCGGCACCGCAACACGAGGGTGGCGCCGAAAACGGTCAACCAGAAACGCTACGTCGACTCGATTCGCCGCAACACGATCACCTTCGGGATCGGCCCGGCCGGCACCGGCAAGACCTTCCTCGCGGTGGCGATGGCGGCCGCGGCGCTGACCGAACGGCAGGTGCAGCGGATCATCCTCACCCGGCCGGCGGTCGAGGCGGGGGAGCGGCTCGGCTTCCTCCCCGGGGACATCCAGGCCAAGGTCGACCCTTACCTGCGGCCGCTGTTCGACGCTCTCTACGACATGATGGACCCGGACCGGGTGAACGGCTACTTCGAGCGCGACGTGATCGAGGTGGCGCCGCTCGCCTTCATGCGCGGCCGCACCCTCAACGACTCCTTCGTGATCCTCGACGAGGCCCAGAACACGAGCCCCGAGCAGATGAAAATGTTCCTCACCCGGCTCGGCTTCAACTCGCGCATGGTCGTCACCGGCGACGTCACCCAGATCGACCTCCCGAGCGACCAGCGCTCGGGCCTGAACGCCGTTCGCGACATCCTCGACGACGTGCGGGAAATCGACTTCGTCGAGTTCGGCGGCGAGGACGTCGTCCGTCACAAACTGGTCCAGCGGATCGTCGCCGCCTACGACAGGCACAGTGCCCGTCGACCTGAGTGACGTCCCGGACCGGCTCCGCGAACCGGTCGCCGCGGCGCTGGCGGCGGCCGGGGTGAAGGAGGGCCACCTCGCGGTCGAGATCGTCGACGAGGACCGGATCTGCGAGCTCAACCGCGAGCACCGCGGCGTCGACGAGCCGACCGACGTCCTCTCCTTCCCGCTCGACGGCGCCGGCCCGGTCGCCGGCCCGCGCGAGCTTGGCGACGTCGCGATCTGCCCCGAGCGCTGCGCCGACATGTCCCTCGCCGAGACCGCCGTCCACGGCGTCCTCCACCTCTGCGGCTACGACCACGAAGCCGACGACGGCCAGATGCTGGCCCTGCAGGCCGACGTGCTGGCGGGACTGGGATGAGCCGCTCCGGCTTCGTCGGGCTGGCCGGGCGGCCGAACGTCGGCAAGTCGACGCTGGTCAACGCCCTCGTCGGCTCCCACGTCGCGATCGTCTCCAGCCGCCCCCAGACCACCCGCCGGCCGATTCGCGGCGTCTACACCGACGCCGCGGCCGAGCGCCAGCTGATCCTTGTCGACCTGCCCGGCGTCCAGCGCCCGCGCGACGTCCTCACCACCCGCATGCAGAGCCGGGTCGAGCGCGAGCTCGCCGACTCCGACGTTGCCCTCGTCGTCGTCAACGGCGAGGAGGGGGTGGGGCCAGGCGACCGCTTCATCGCCCGTACGCTGCTGGCGGCCAAGACCGACCTGCCCCTGATCTGCGCGGTCAACAAGGCCGACAGGGTTGGGCCCAACGAGCTGGTGCCGGTGCTGGCCGCGGCGGCCGAGCTGGAGGGGGTCGACGAGGTCTTCCCGATCAGCGCCCGCTCCGGCGAAGGCCTGCCGCCGCTGCTCGAGCGGCTCGGCGAGCTCGTCCCCGAGGGCCCGCTCCTATACCCGCCCGAGGACCGCAGCGACCAGTCGAGCGAGCTGCTGCTGGCCGAGCTGATCCGCGAGCAGGTGCTGAACCGGACCCGGCAGGAGATCCCGCACTCGGTCGAGGTCTCGGTGCAGGAGGTCTCGGCGCCGCGGCCCGAGGACGGCTTGGTCGAGGTGGTGGCCGAGATCTGGGCCGAGACCGAGAGCCAGAAGGGCATCCTGATCGGCAAGAGCGGAGCGAAGATCGGCGAGATCGGGATCGCGGCGCGGCGCTCGCTCGAGCGCGAGCTCGGCCACCGCGTCCACCTCGATCTCGAGGTGCGGGTGCGGCGGCACTGGCGCCGCGACGAGGACCTGCTCGATCGGCTGGGGATCGAGTAGCGCCCCAGATCAATCGCTGCCTCCTCCGCTTCGCGTCCGGGGGCGGCTTGCACGTACGATTGTGCGGTGTTTGCCGAAATCGAATTCGACCAGCGCGGCCTGGCGCCCTGCGTGGTCCAGGACTTCAACACCGGCGAGGTGCTGACGCTCGCCTACGTCAGCCCAGAGTCCCTGGAAATGACGCTCGAGACCGGCCAGCTCCACTTCCACAGCCGCTCTCGCGACAAGCTTTGGAAGAAAGGCGAAACCTCCGGACACTTCATGCACCTGAAACAGCTGCGCTACGACTGCGACGGCGACGCCATCGTCGCCCTGGTCGAGCCCACAGGGCCGGCCTGCCACACCGGCCAGCGCTCCTGCTTCTACCGCGAGGTGCTCGGCTCCGCCTCGACCCGCAAGGACGCGCCGCCGGCCCCCGGCGAGCCCAACCCGGTCGCCTACGATGCGCTTTCCTCGCTCGAACGGACGCTGCGCACGCGGGCGGTCGAACGCCCCGGCGGCAGCTACACGGTGACCCTGCTCGACGATCCGCCCCGGATCGGCGAGAAGGTCGAGGAGGAGGCCGAGGAGGTGGCGCGGGCGGCCCGTGAAGAGAGCGACGAGCGGGTCGCCGAAGAGGCGGCCGACCTGCTCTACCACCTCTCGGTGCTGCTGTTCTCGCGCGGCGTCACGCAAGCCGAGGTGATGGAAGTGCTGAATGCCCGTCGCGGCTAGCTCGGAGATCGAGCTCGAGCCGAGCCTCGAGCAGGCGCGTGAGCTGGCACGCCAGGGCAACCTCGTCCCCGTCCGCTCCCGCTTCGTCGACGATTGCGAGACGCCGGTCTCGGCCTTCCTCAAGCTGCGCGCCAGCGAGCCCGAGGGGGCACCCTGCTTCCTCCTCGAGTCGGCCGAGCAGGGCCAGGTCGGCCGCTACTCGTTCGTCGGCCTGCGGCCGCGGGCGGTGCTGCGCTGGAGTGAGGGGACGCTGTCGGAATGGAGCGGCGCTGACGCCGCCGTCGGCGAGGCGCCGCGCCGCGCCGACCCGGCGCCCGACCCATACGCCGCCGTCGCCGAGCGGCTGGGCGAGCTGACCCCGGCTCCGGTCCCCGACCTGCCGCCGTTCGCCGGCGGCGCCGTCGGCTTCTTCGGCTACGACCTCGTCCGCACGGTCGAGCCGCTCGGCGAGCCCAACCCCGACCCGCTCGGCCTCCCGGACCTCGCCCTGATGGTCACCGACGCGATGCTCGTCTTCGACCACCTGCGCCACGAGCTGACGATCCTCGCCTGCGCCTTCGCTGACGCCGACGGAGGAATCGACGCTGCCTACGAGCGCGCGGCGGCGACGATCGCGACGATGCGCGAGCGCCTCCGAGGCCCGGTCCCGGTCCCGGAGGGCGCAAGCGTCACCGAGCCGCCGCAGTTCGAGTCGAACATCGAGCGCGAGCAGTTCGAAGCGATCGTCTCGCGGATCATCGAGTACGTCTATGCCGGCGACGCCTTCCAGGTCGTCCCCTCGCAGCGCTTCTCGGCCCCGGCCGTGGTGGAGGCCTTCTCGGTCTACCGCGGCCTCCGCGCCGTCAATCCCTCGCCCTACATGTACTTCCTCGAGTTCGGCGACTTCCAGATCGCCGGCGCCTCGCCGGAGCCGCTGGTCAAGGTCGAGGGGCGCCGGGTCTCGACCCGGCCGATCGCCGGCACCTCGCCGCGCGGGCGCAGCGAGGAGGAGGACCGCCGCCTCGCCGAGCGCCTGGTCAACGACCCCAAGGAGCGGGCCGAGCACGTGATGCTGGTCGACCTTGGCCGCAACGACCTCGGCCGGGTCTGCGAGTACGGCTCGGTCGCGGTCGACGAGCTGATGGTGGTCGAGACCTACTCCCACGTCCTCCACATCGTCAGCCAGGTCTCGGGCCGGCTGCGCGACGGGGTGACGGCGCTGGATGTGCTCCGCTCGGCGCTGCCGCCAGGCACGCTGTCGGGGGCCCCGAAGGTGCGGGCGATGCAGATAATCGACGAGCTCGAGCCGGTCAAGCGTTGCTCCTACGGGGGCGCTATCGGCTACCTCTCCTGGGACGGCGACCTCGACACCGCGATCCACATCCGCACCGTCGTCGTCAAGGACGGGCAGCTGCACGTGCAGGCAGGGGGCGGCACCGTCGCCGACGCCAAGCCGAGCTACGAGTACAACGAGTCGGTCAACAAGGCGAAGGCGGTCTTCCGCGCCGTCGAGGTCGCCTGCGCGCAGCCGGACTGGGCTTAGGGTGGGCCGATGAGCAGAGCGAGCGCATGAGCGGCGCCAAGCGGGTGCTGGTGATCGACAACTACGACTCCTTCACCTACAACCTCGTCCAGTACCTGGGCGAGCTGGGGGCGGAGGTCGAGGTGGTGCGGAACGACCGCGCCGAGGTCAGCGAGCTGCTCGAGCGCGGCTACGAGCGCCTGGTCGTCTCGCCCGGGCCGTGCACGCCGGTCGAGGCCGGGATCTCCGTCGAGGTGATCCGCGCCTTCGGCGAGGCCGGGACGCCGGCCCTCGGCGTCTGCCTCGGCCACCAGGCGATGGTCGAGGCGTTCGGCGGCCGGGTCGTGGTCGGCGAGCCGATCCACGGCAAGGACGCCGAGGTCGAGCACGACGGCCGCGCCGTCTACGCCGGTCTGCCGAGCCCGCTCCTCGCCGGCCGCTACCACTCGCTGGTCGCCGACCCCGAGCTCCCGGACGAGCTCGAATTGACCGCCCACCTCGGGGAGGTGGTGATGGGCGCCCGCCACCGCGAGCTGCCGGTCGAGGGCGTCCAGTTCCATCCCGAGTCGGTGCTGACCCCGCAGGGTAAGCACCTGCTCGCCAACTTCCTCGAGGGCGAGCGTGCCTAACGACGTCGTCAGCCGCGCGATCGACGCGATCTGCGCCGGCGACCACCTGACTGCCGACCACGCCTCGGCGGTGCTCGGCGAGATCATGGAAGGCCGCGCCGACGCGGTCCAGACGGGCGCCTTCCTGATCGCCCTGCGGGCGAAGGGGGAGACGGTGCCGGAGCTGGTCGGGCTGGCGCGGACGATGCGCTCGCTGGCGGCGCCGGTGCGGACCTCGCGCCGGGAGCTGGTCGACACCGCCGGCACCGGGGGCGGCCCCTCGACCTTCAACGTCTCGACCACGGCGGCGATCGTCGCCGCCGGCGCCGGCTGCGCCGTCGCCAAGCACGGCAACCGCTCCAACACCAGCAGGTGCGGCTCCGCCGATCTGCTCGAGGCGCTCGGCGTCGACATCGAGATCGAGCCGGAGGCGGTCGGCCGCTGCATCGACGAGGTCGGCTTTGGGTTCATGTTCGCGCCCAAGCACCACGCGGCGATGCAGCACGTCCAACCCGCGCGAAAAGCGCTCGGAGTGCGGACGATCTTCAACTTCCTCGGCCCGCTGACCAACCCGGCCGGCGCCGATCGCCAGCTGCTCGGGGTCGCCGATCGCCACTACCAGGAGACGATCGCCGAGGCGCTGGTCGGGCTCGGCAGCGTCCGCGCCCTTGTCGTCAGCGCCGAGGACGGCCTCGACGAGCTCTCGATCTCCGCGCCGACCAGGGTGATCGAGGTCGCCGACGGCCGCACCTCCGAGTGGTACGCCGAAGCGAGCCAGTTCGGGCTGGCGCCGGCCGGCCTCGAGGACGTCGCCGGTGGCACCCCGGCCGAGAACGCCGCCGCCGTCCGGGCAGTCCTCGCCGGCGAGCCCGGGCCGAAGCGCGACCTCACCCTGCTCAACGCCGCCGCCGCGATCTACGCCGGCGGCCTCGCCGGCGATCTCTCGGAGGGCGTCGAGCGCGCCGCGGAGGCGATCGACTCCGGCGCCGCTGCCGATGTCCTCGGCCGCCTCGTCGCAACGACGGTCCCGCGTTAGCTCGCCGGGCGCCGAACGGTCCCGGCCGGCCGCTAACCTCTCCTGCTTCAAGTGGGAATGATCGAGCAGCTGATCGACGGAGCCCGCCGGGGGGTGGAGGCCCGCCGCAACGAGGTCCCGCAGGCGGACCTCGAACAGCGCCTCTCGGCGCGCGGCGAAGACCGTCCCTTCCGCGAGGCGCTGACCCGCCCCACGCTCTCGATCATCGCCGAGTTCAAGCGCCGCTCGCCCTCGGCCGGCGAGATCAACGCTGCCGCCGACGTCGCCAGCCAGGTGGTGGCCTACGAGCGCGGCGGCGCCGCCGCCGTCTCCGTCCTCACCGACGAGCCCCACTTCGGCGGCTCGCTCGAGGACCTGCGTTCCGCCCGCTCCGCCAGCACCCTGCCGATCATCCGCAAGGACTTCATCGTCGACCCCTACCAGCTTTACGAGGCGGCGGTAAACGGCGCCGACGCCGTCCTGCTGATCGTCCGCGCCCTCAGCGACGACGATCTCCGTCGCCTCTCCGAGGAAGCAGAGGCGCTCGACCTCGACACCCTGGTCGAGGTCCACAACGCCGCCGAGCTGGAGCGCGCCCTGCTGGCGGGAGCGGAGGTGGTCGGGGTCAACAACCGCGACCTCGACGGGATGACCGTTGACATCGAGACGACCTACGAGCTGATGCCCGACGTGCCGGCGGGGAAGACGGTGGTGGCCGAGAGCGGGATCTCCGGGCGGGACGAGCTGGAAGAGCTGGACCGGGTCGGGGTCGACGCGGTGCTGATCGGTGGCTCGCTGATGGGTTCCCCCGATCCCGAGGCCAAGTTGCGGGAACTGACCGGCACGGACGAGCACACGCGCGAGCATCACCTGCCCTGAGGGGTGGGGAGGGGAGGCCCGGCCCTTCTCTCTGAGCTGACGGAGGACGGGCGCTGGCGGCTGCCGATCGGATCTGACCGGGGAGGATCGTCCCTCGAAGGCTCAAAGAGAGATCAGCCATCCCGCCAAACCCTGATCCCAAGGCCTTCCTGTCGACGATCTCGTTACCATTCACACATCTTTAGAAAACTTTTGAAGAGCATTTAACTTCGCCCCAGACCTCGCCCTCATCCTCCACTCCCATGAACCAACGCAAGAGTCTCCTCCGCAGTCCCTTCGCATCCGCCCTCCTCGGCGGCGCGATCGTCGCCGTGGTGGGACTGGTCGCGATCGCCACCGGTCTCGTCAGCTCCGGCGGCGGGTCGACCACCACCGTCGCGGCCCCGTTGAGCGCCCCGATCGCCTCGAAGTCCGGCGAAGAAGGCGAGACCAGCGGTAACACGGTCAACCAGATCTACAAGGCCGACGGCAACGGCGTCGCCTTCGTCGAATCCCAGCTTGCGGCTGAAGAAACCGAACCCTCGCCGTTCGACCCGTTCGGCGAACAGGAATCGAGAGGCGGCGGAACCGCTACCGGCTCCGGCATCGTGATCGACGGCGACGGCCACATCCTCACCAACAACCACGTCGTCGAAGGCGCCGAAAAGATCACCGTCAAACTCGGCGAATCCGACACCACCCACACCGCCGAAGTGGTGGGGACCGACCCGAGCAGCGACTTGGCGCTGCTGAAGGTGAGCGCGCCGGCGAAGGAATTGGATCCGCTGAAGCTCGGCGACTCCTCGAAGGTCGAAGTCGGCGACCCCGTGGTCGCGATCGGCAACCCGTTCGGCCTCGACCGCACCGTCACCAGCGGCATCGTCTCGGCCCTGCAGCGGCAGATCCAGGCGCCCGACGGCTTCTCGATCTCGAACGTGATCCAGACCGACGCCGCGATCAACCCCGGCAACTCCGGCGGTCCGCTGATCAACGCCGAGGGCGAAGTGATCGGGATCAACTCGCAGATCGAGACCGGCGGCAGCGGCTCCGAGGGCAACGTCGGGATCGGCTTCGCGATCCCGATCAACACCGCCAAGTCGGAGATCGCCAGCCTGATCAAGAACGGCGAAGTCGAACACGCCTACCTCGGGATCAGCGGCACCAACGTCACCCCCGAACTTGCCCAGGTCTTCAACCTGCCGGTGAAGGAAGGCGTGATCGTCCAGGAAGTCGTCAAGGGCGGTCCCTCCGACAAGGCCGGGATCCAGGGCTCGACCAAGACGGCGACGATCGAAGGCGTCGAAGTCCCGCTCGGCGGCGACATCATCACCGAAATCAACGGCAAGAAGATCAAGGGGATGGAAGAAGTCGTGACCTTGGTCGAAGAAGCGAAGCCGGGCGAAGAATTCGAAATCGGTCTGCTTCGCGACGGCCGGGAAAAGAAGGCCACGGTGACGCTGGGCACGCGACCCAAGGCGGTCGGCGAATCCGGCACCGGCGGCTAGCCGCCGGACGGTCAGCCCCCCGAGTTGACGCGACGGGCCCCGGCGGGGCCCGTCGCGTACGCTGGGCGGCGTGCGCGTCAAGTTCTGCGGCATCACCAATCTCGACGACGCCGCCGAGGCGGTCCGGCTCGGCGCCTGGGCGATCGGGCTGATCCACTACGACCGCTCGCCGCGCTTCGTCGAGCCTGCCGCCGCCGCCGAGATCGCCGCCGCCTACCGCCGCAAGTGCGAGGTGGTCGGGGTCTTCGTCAACCCGACCCTGGAGGAGGTCGCGAGGGCGGTCGAGGACGAGCAGCTGACGATGGTGCAGCTGAACGGCAACGAGGGCGCTTCCTTCTGTGCCGAGGCGGCCCGCCGCACCGGCCTCAAGGTGATCAAGGCGATCCACGTCGCCAGTGCCGCCGACATCCACGGCGCCGAGGCCTACCGCACCGACTTCCACCTCTTCGATCGCCGCGGCGACGGCCTCTGGGGCGGGACCGGCCGCAGCTTCGACTGGGAGCTGCTGCGCGGCCACCGCTCCGAGGTGCCGGCGATCCTCGCCGGCGGCCTCACGCCCGGCAACGTCGCCGCCGCGCTCGAGGTCGCGCACCCCTACGCGGTCGACGTCGCCAGCGGCGTCGAGGCCGAGCCGGGGCGCAAGGACCACGCGGCGATGACGGCCTTCTTCGAGGCGGTGAGCTCGGCGGGCGTCGGGGCGCAGTGAGCGCGGTCGAGGAGCGCTTCGGCCCTTACGGCGGCCGCTACGTGCCCGAGTCGCTGATCGCGGCGCTCGACGAGCTGACGACGGCCTGGGAAGAGGCCCGCGCCGATCCCGATTTCGTCGCCCGGCTGGAGCTGCTGCGGCGTGACTTCATCGGCCGGCCGACTCCGCTCTATCTCGCGCAGCGGCTCTCCGAGCGGGTCGGCGGCCGGGTCTACCTGAAGCGCGAGGACCTCGCCCACACCGGCGCCCACAAGATCAACAACGCCCTCGGCCAGACCCTGCTCGCGCAGCGGACGGGGAAGACGCGGATCATCGCCGAGACCGGAGCCGGCCAGCACGGGGTGGCGACGGCGACCGCCTGCGCCCTGCTCGGCCTCGAGTGCGTCGTCTACATGGGGACCGAGGACATCCGTCGCCAGGCGCCGAACGTCGAGCGGATGAAGCTGCTGGGGGCCGAGGTGGCGCCGGTCGACGCCGGCGCCCGCACCCTCAAGGAGGCGGTCAGCGCGGCGATCCGCGACTGGGTGGCGACGGTCGCGACGACCCACTACGTGATCGGCTCGGCGGTCGGGCCGGCGCCCTACCCGGCGCTGGTCCGCGACCTGCAGCGGGTGATCGGCGAGGAGGCGCGGGCGCAGGCGCTCGAGGCCGAGGGCGTGCTGCCGACTCGGGTGATCGCCTGCGTCGGCGGCGGCTCCAACGCGATCGGCATCTTCCACCCCTTCATCGATGACGCCGAGGTCGCCCTGGTCGGGGTCGAGGCGGCGGGGGAGGGGCTCGAGACGCGCCGTCACGGCGCCTCGCTCCAGGGCGGCGTCACCGGCGTCCTCCACGGCTCGCTGTCCTCGGTGATCGCCGACGAGGAGGGCCAGATCCAGGAGGCGCACTCGGTCTCCGCCGGCCTCGACTACCCGGGGGTCGGCCCCGAGCACGCCTACCTCCGCGACAGCGGCCGCGCCAGCTACGTCGCCGTCACCGACGCCGAAGCGCTCGCCGCCTTCCGCCAGCTGGCGCGCCTCGAGGGGATCATCCCGGCGCTCGAGTCCTCGCATGCGGTGGCCTGGCTGCTCGCGCAGGGCGCCGCCGGCACGGGGTTCGACCTCGTCTGCCTCTCCGGGCGCGGCGACAAGGACATGGCCGAGGTGGGGGCTTACGAGGCACCTGGGGAGGTCGGGCGGTGACTCCCCGGAGCAACAGCGGGGAGGCTCCGGCGAGCCACCCCCCGGCCTCCGCGGCCGGAATCGCGCGCATCGAGGCGGCCTTCACGATGGCGCGCGCCGAGGGACGGACCGCCCTGATGCCCTACATGATGGCCGGCTTCCCCGACCGCGAGACCTCGCTCGCCGTCGCCGCCGCCTACGCCGAGACCGGTGCCGACCTGGTCGAGCTCGGGGTGCCTTTCTCCGACCCGCTCGCCGACGGTCCGACGATCCACGCCGCCGCCACCGCGGCGCTCGCCGGCGGCGCCACTCTCGCTGCCGCGCTCGAGACCTGCCGCTCGATCGCCGAGCGGCTGCCGGTGGTGTTGATGATCTACTCGAACATGGTGCTTGCCCACGGCGGCGCCGCCGAGTTCGCGGCGATCCTCCGCGCCTCCGGCGCCGCCGGCGCGATCGTCCCCGACCTGCCGCTGGGCGAGGACGAGGAGGTCCGCGCGGCGCTCGACGGCGAGGGGCTGGCGCTGATCCCGCTGGTCGCGCCGACCACCCAGCCGCAGCGGCGGCGGGAGATCTGTGAGCGCGCCGAGGGCTTCATCTACCTCGTCTCGACCGCCGGCACCACCGGCGAGCGCGCCGCCGTCCCCGCCGAGCTCGCGGCTCTCGCAGCGGCGACGCGGGAGGAGGCAGGGGGGACCCCGGTCGCTGTCGGTTTCGGGATCTCGACTCCCGAGCAGGCCGGCGAGGTGGGCAGGATCGCCGACGGGGTGATCATCGGCAGCCGCCTCGTCCGCGCGGTCGGCGAGGCCGGTTCCCCGGCTGCCGCTGCCGACGCGGTCGGCGAGTTCCTCGGCGAGACGCGCGTCTTGCTTGGCAGCTAGAGTTCGGCGCCATGGCAATGGTGGTGATGAGCTTCCTCACGGTCGCCGCGATGGTGATCGTCTACGCCTGGCTCGGCCAGGGGGGTGCGGTCGCGGGCCTGATCCTCTTCGGCGGCCTGCTCGCCGCAGTCCTGATCAAGTCCCTCGCCTCGTTGCTGTCCGACTGAGTGCGCCCAGCTGGGGCTAAGCGCGCGTCGCGATCACCTGCAGGTACTCCGGCTCCAG
>DASXFL010000186.1:0-2535 GCA_036489595.1 Solirubrobacterales bacterium | reverse complement strand
CTGACGGACTCGAGGTACAGGCCGTGGGGTGGGGCCGTGTCGCCGGCCTCTGATCTGGGAGCTCCTTGGAGGAGCGCCGTGAACTCGGCGACGGTGCGGCGGCTCGAGGCGACCTCGAGCATCGTCCCGACCAGGGCGCGGACCATGTTGCGCATGAAGGCGTCGGCGCTGACGCGGAAGGCGAGGATGTCGCCCGGCTCTTCCTCCCAGGAGGCGGCGAGGACTTTGCGGTGGAAGTGGACGTGGTCGGTCTGGGTGGGGGTGAAGGCGGTGAAGTCGTGCTGGCCGACGAGGATTCCGGCGCAGGCGTCGAGGCCGTCGCGGTCGATCCGGTGCGGCCACCAGAGGGCGCGGCCGCGCTCGAACGGGCTCGGCGCCGGGCGAGCGAGCAGGCGGTAGCGGTAGGAGCGCGAGGTGGCGTCGCGGCGGGCGTCGAAGCCGGGCGGGGCCTGGCCGGCGGCGGTGACGGCGATATCGTCGGGGCAGAGGGCGTTGAGGCTGCGGCGGAGGTCGGCGGGGACACCGGCGGGTGCCTCGAAGCTCGCCACCTGTCCCAGCGCGTGGACGCCGCTGTCGGTGCGGCCGGCGACGGTCAGCGTCACCTTCTCGCGTAGCGCCACCGCCAGCGCCGCCTCGATCTCGCCCTGGACCGTGCGCAGGCCGGGTTGGCGCGCCCAGCCGCGAAAGCCCGAGCCGTCGTATTCGATGTCGAGGCGGATCGTCGACACGGGGCCAGTATCTCCGACACCTAGAATCGACCGCGTGCGCATCCTCCTCACCAATGACGACGGAATCTCGGCTCCAGGCCTCCAGGCAGCCCGCCGCGCCCTCAGAACGGTCGAGGGCGTCACGGTCGACGTCATCGCGCCGGACTCGAACCGCAGCGCGACCGCCCGCAGCATCACTACCCGCACCCCGCTCGAGGTGCAGGAGATCCAGTTCGACGATGGTCACAGCGGCTTCGCCACCAGCGGCACGCCGGTCGACTGCGTCCGCTTCGCGGAGCTCGGGCTGCTCGGCGGTCGGCCCGACCTGATCGTCTCCGGGATCAACCACGGCGCCAACCTCGGCGACGACATCACCTATTCGGGCACCGTCGCCGCCGCCTTCGAGGGAATCGTCCTCGGGATCCCGGCGGTCGCCCTCTCCCAGCAGCGGATCGATCGCGGCATGGGCTACGGCGGCGATGAGTTCGACTTCGCCGTTGCCGCTGCCTTCACCCGTCGCCTGGTCGAGCGCCTGCGCGGTGAGCCGATGCCCGACGCGACCCTGATCAACGTCAACGTCCCCGCCGGCGAGCCGGAGGGCGTCGAGGTGACGCGGCTCGGCAAAAGGATCTACAACGATCGGCTGAAGCAGGTCGGGGAGTCCGAGGAGGGCCACCGGCGCTACGAGATCTACGGTTGGACCCCGAGCTTCGAGACGGGCGAGGGAACCGACCTGAACGCGGTCGCCGAGGGGCGGATCGCGGTCACGCCGATTCACTTCGACCTCACCGATCACGACGGCATCGAGACGCTCCAGGGCTGGGGCTTCGAGCGCATGTTGGGCGCGAGCGGCACTCCGGCGGCGTGAGCGACTCGGCCGAGCAGCGGGCAGCGGAGCTGCGCAAGGAGCTCGACCGGCACAGCCACCTCTACTACGTCCTTGACGAACCCGAGGTGGGCGACGATGCCTACGACGAGCTGTTGAACGAGCTGCGGGCGATCGAGTCCGAGCACCCGGAGCTGCGCACGCCCGACTCGCCGACCCAGCGGGTCGGCGCCGCCCCGCTCGACAAGTTCGAGCCGGTCTCCCACCACGAGGCGATGCTCTCGCTCGCCAACTCGCGCAACGAGGAGGAGCTGCGAGCCTGGGAGAACCGGCTCGCCAACTACCTGAAGCGGCTCGACATCACCGCCTCCCAGTTCAGCTACACGACCGAGCCGAAGATCGACGGCCTGGCGATCACCCTCACCTACGAGGACGGGGTGCTGGTCCGCGGCGCCACCCGCGGCGACGGCCGGGTCGGCGAGGACGTGACCCAGAACCTGCGGACGATCGGCTCGGTGCCGCTGCGGATCAAAGGCGCGCCGGCGCTGATCGAAGTGCGCGGCGAGGCCTATCTGCCGATCGCCGCCTTCAAAGCGCTAAACGAGCGCCGCGCCGAGGCCGGCGAGCCGACCTTCGCCAACCCGCGCAACTCGGCCGCCGGCTCGATCCGCCAGCTCGACCCCAACCTCGCCGCCGAACGGCCGCTCTCGACCTGGGTCTACGGCACCGGCGCCCTGCGCGGCGTCGAGTTCGCCACCCACATGGAGGAAGTCGAATGGCTGCGCGACCGCGGCTTCAAGGTCAACCCCGACACCGCCCACCACCAGGGCGTCGAGAGCGTCGTCAAGCGCTGCCACTGGTGGGAGGAGCGGCGTGACTCGCTCGACTACGAGATCGACGGCGTCGTCGTCAAGGTCGACGAGCGGGCGCTGTGGCGGGAGCTCGGCGTGGTCGGCCGCGAGCCGCGCTGGGCGATCGCCTGGAAGTTCCCGCCGACGACGG
>DASXFL010000095.1:0-11671 GCA_036489595.1 Solirubrobacterales bacterium | reverse complement strand
GACAACTTCCGCGACACGCCCACCGGTTCGCTGTTGAGGGCCCTGCGCGGGAAGGACGTCCTGCTGGTGTTCGCGGAGTCCTACGGCCGGGTGGCGATCGAACACTCCTCCTTCGCGCCCGAGGTCAACGAAGCGCTTGCCGAAGGGGACAAGCGACTGGCAAGCGCCGGATTCCACTCTCGCAGCGGCTTCCTGGTCTCACCGACCTTCGGTGGCGGCAGCTGGCTGGCGCACTCTACCCTGAATGCCGGCCTCTGGGTCCACAACCTGCGCCGGTACGCCCAGCTACTACCGGAAAGGCGCTTCACGCTCGCAAGCGCTTTCAACCGCGCCGGATGGCGGACCGTCGACGACGTGCCCTCGAACGACCGTCCCTGGCCGGAAGGGAAGGCGTTCTACCACTGGGACGAGATCTACGACCGCGATCAGGTCGGCTACCACGGCCCCACCTTCTCCTACAGCTCGATGCCCGACCAGTACATCTACTCGGCGCTCCAGCGTCTCGAGCTCGGGAAGCCGCACCGCCGGCCGCTGTTCGCCGAGGTCGACACGGTCTCGAGCCACCAGCCCTGGAACCGCATCCCAGAGGAAATCGGCTGGAACCAGGTCGGGGACGGCTCGATCTACAACCGCATCCCGATGCACTACGAAGGGGGGTCGTTCCTGTCGTTCTGGGGCGACGCGGCACGTGTGCAGGCCGGGTACGGCAGGTCGATCGTCTACACGATCAAGACCCTCACCAGCTTCGTGCAGCATTACGGCAAGAAGAACCTCGTCTTGATCGTCCTCGGCGACCATCAGCCGCGGGAACCCGTCACCGGTCCACACGCCAGTCACCAGGTTCCGATCTCGATCATCGCCCACGATCCGAACGTGTTGAAGCGGATCGAAGGCTGGGGCTGGGGGCCCGGCTTGCGGCCCCGCGGAGATGCCCCGATCTGGCCGATGAGCGCCTTTCGCAACCGGTTCTTCGATGCCTTCGACTCGAAGCCGGCGCCCAAGTAGCGAGCACATGGCTGACCGCCCCTACATCCTGCTGAGCTGCGCCCTCTCGATCGATGGCTATCTCGGCAGTGCGGCGCCGCGACGCCTCGAGCTCTCCAACGATGCCGACATCGACCGGGTCGACGCGGTGCGCGCCTCATCCGATGCGATCCTGGTCGGTGCGGCCACCGTCCGCGTCGACAACCCGCGGTTGCTGGTCCGCTCGCAGGACCGTCGCGAAGAGCGGAGGGCCCGTGGGCTGCCGCCGTCGCCGATCAAGGTCACCGTGACCGAACGGATGGAGCTCGACCCCGGCGCCGACTTCTTCACCACCGGCGAGATCGAGAAGCTCGTCTACTGCGCGAGCCCGCGCGTGCGCGACGCCTACTCGCGGCTCGGGACGGTGGCGACCGTCGTCGACGGCGGCGGGCGGGTGAAGATGCGCCGCCTCACCGAGGACCTCGGCGAGCGCGGCGTGCAGCGCCTGATGGTCGAGGGCGGCGGCAAGGTCCACACCCAATTCCTCACCGACGATCTGGTCGACGAGCTGCAGTTGGTCGTCGCGCCGTTCTTCGTCGGCGACTCCCGGGCCACGCGCTTCGTCAGCGACGGACGCTTCCCATGGAATCCAGACCGGCGCGCGCGGCTCGCAGAGGTCCGCCAGATCGGCGACGTGGTCCTGTTGCGCTACGCCCTCTCGGCCCGCTTCGAGACCGGCTGACAGGCGAGGACCGATGCCGCCGCCCCCCGCGACGATCCGCGCCCAGGTCCCGGTCCCCCTGAGCTTCCCCGACGGGTACGCCAGCCCCGCCCGGGTGTTCAGCTTCGACGGCCTGGTCGACGGCGGCGAGCACGTCGCCTTCGGCCTCGGCGACCGAGCCTCCGCGGTCAGCTCCACCGAGAAGCTGCGGGAGCCGCTGGTCCGGCCGCACAGCGAGTGCCTGACCGGGGATGTGTTCGGCAGCCAGCGGTGCGACTGCGGCGCACAGCTGCGCGAGGCCGTCGAGCGGATCGCCGAGTCCGGAGGCTTCTTGTTGTATCTGCGGCAGGAGGGACGTGGCATCGGCCTCTACCCCAAGCTCGACGCCTACGCGCTGCAGGACACGGGGTTGGACACCTATGAGGCCAACCTCGCACTTGGCCACCGCGAGGACGAGCGCAGCTACCTCGTCGCCGCGCAGATGCTGCACGCACTGGGGGCCTCGCGGGTCGCCCTGCTCTCCAACAACCCCGACAAGGCCCGACAGCTCGGCCGCTTCGGGGTGACGGTGACCGCCCGGCTGCCGACGGGCCTGCACCTGTCCAGCGCGAACGCCCGCTACCTGGCGACGAAGGCGCGCCGCGGCGGCCACACGCTGGACGTCCCACCATCGGTGCGCTGAGCTCCGCTCCTCAGGGGAGGATGAGCAGGTCGGCGTGGGCGACGGTGACGGCGAGCTCCCCGGCGCGCGCCTGCTCGAGACGGCGGCGGGCATAGGGCTCGCCTTGGTCGGCCAGCTCGCTCTCCTGCTCGCAGGCGGCGCGCACCCAGCCGCTGAGCCACTCCGCAGCCAGGCCGGAGCGCGCAGGCCCGAGTCGCCAGGGGCTGGGCCGGACGAGGACCTCGGCGCCGAGACGGCGGAACGCCTCGACGGCGAAGTCGACGGCGTCGGGCCCGAGCAGCCTGCCGCGCTCGGTCGCCCGGCGTTGGTGTGCATCGAAAGCGGCGGCCACACGGCGGTCGAGCGGGAGCACGGGCGTGATCTCGACGCGACCGACGACCGAGAGGGTCAGCAGGATCGGACATCCGGCTCCCGCACAGAGGCCGGCCAGCCGTTCCAGCTCGCTGGCGGTGAGCAGGTCCAGCAGCGCCGAGGCGGTGATCAGACTCGCGCCGGCGAGGTCACGCGCATCCATCCGGGCGATGTCCGCACGCTTCGCCTCCACGGTGACGGGCGCGCCGTCTGCGGCCGGCCCGGGCACGTCGGCGGCGGCCAGGGCCAACAGGTCCGAGTCCCGATCGTGAACGACCCAGTGCTGCGGTCCTGCCAGCAGTGGCGCCAGCCAACGGCCCATCGCGCCGGTGCCGCAGCCGAGGTCGTGGATCAGCCTGGAGCCGCTCGCCGGGAGCGCTCGCTCGAGGGCTTCCGCGAGGTCGCGGGCGCGAGCCTCGCCGTCCGCGGGCTCCCGCAGGGCGAGCCACCTCGGGCTGACCCGGGTCACCTCGGCGCTCATCGTCAATCCTCGCGCTTCGCTCCCGGCGCGAAGAGCCAGATAGCGACGCTCGGTCGCTCCGCGCTCATCTCGACGCCTCGGCCAGGACCCGTGCGACGACCGACGCGGTGGTCGACCAGCTGGGGAGCGTCCCGCGCCGCTCGCGGGCGGCCCGACGCAGCCGTGCCCTCAGCTCGGCGTCGCCGAGCCAGGCGCTCAGGGCGTCGGCGAGCGCGGCCGGGTCTTCGGGCGCGACAAGCAACCCCGGCCGGGTCCCGGCCGCACCCTCGCCGAGGGCCTCGACCAACCCCCCGACCTCGGCGGTGACGACCGGCAGGCCGCGCGCGAGCGCCTCGGTGACGACGAGGCCGTAGGTCTCGGCTCGCGAAGCCACGACCAGCAGCTCCGCGGAGGCGTAGCTGCGGTCGAGATCGGCTCCGGTCCGCGGTCCCGGCAAGGACACCCGCTCGCCCAGTCCCGCGCCCAGCGAGCGCCGACGGAGGCTTTCGACGAACGCCGGGTCGCGGTCCAGGCTACCCACGCAGGTGCAGTGCCAGGAGAGCGCCGAGATCGACTCGAGCGCTTCGAGCAGGATGTCGTGGCCCTTCTCGAAGCTCACCGCACCGACGCAGAGGAGCGCTTCGCCGGGCCCGGTTCCTCGCGCCGGCTCGGCAGGCTCGGCGCCTGGCTCGGCGACCCGCACCCGGTGCGGGGGCAGGTCATAGAGCTCCACCAGCCGGTGCCGGGTCCAGGCGCTCGTCGTCACCGCGGCGGTGGCGGCGGCGAGGACCGCGTGCTCCCGCCGCCGCGCGGCGTCGTCGGGCGGGCGATGGCCGAGCGGCATGTGCACGAGGGCGATCAGGCGCAGGCGGAGCGCTTGCGGCACGAGCACCTCCGGCGCGGTCGAGGCGATCAGCCCGTCGAGGAGGACGACGGCGTCATCGGGAATCTGCCGCAGGGCCTCCCCGAGGGCCGCGAACGATGCGGCGCCGGGACGGCCCCAGAAGCCCGACACGGCGCGCTCGTGCGCCGACCAGCCGTGCGAGCCCAGCTCGCGGCAGAGATGGCGGTCGTAGGTGTTGCCGCCGCTCGGCTGCGCCGGATCGTCGATCCCGTCGGGCACGACGACGTACACGTCCCTCACAGCGTCCGCTCATAGCTCGCCCAGGCGATGTGGGACTCGTGCAGCGTGACCGCGAGGGCGTCGAGCTCTCGGGCGGGCTCGCCCACGGCGCCGGTGAGCACGCGCTCGGCGAGTCGATCCACGATCACCCGGGCGAGCACCTCGGTCGTCGTGTTCATGTCCGCCAGGGCCGGCTCGTCGTCGAGGTTGCGGTAGGTGAGCTCGGCCAGCACCGCGCGCAACTCCGCGGCCGCTCGACCGATGTCGACGACGATGCCATCGGCGTCGAGGACGGCGCGCCGGAAGGTGGCGTCGACCACGTAGGTCGCGCCGTGCAGCCGCTGCGCGGGCCCGAAGGCCTCGCCGCGCAAGCTGTGGGCGATCATCATGTGCTCGCGCACGGTCACGCTGAACACGGTCACTCCCCCTCGTAGGTGATGGTGTGGCAGAGCCCCGGCAGGCGCCCGGCGGCGAGCCCGGCCATCACGTCGGGCAGCTCGCGGAAACGGGACTGCCCGGTGAGCAGCGCATCGAAGGCCGGGTCGCGCAGCAGCGCCAGTGCGAGCGCCAAGCGCTCGGCGGTCGTGCGGCTTCCCGCGCGGGCCGGGGAGAGCGTCCCGACCTGGCTCGCGCGGATGCCGAGGCGGCCCGAGTGAAACGCGCCGCCAAGCGACAGCCGGACCTCCTCGTCGCCGTACCAGCTGAGGTCGATCACGGTGCGCTCGGGCGCGAGCAGCTCGAGCGACCGCTGAAGGCCGGCCGAGGTGGCGCTGGCGTGGACGACCAGATCGCGAGCGCCCGCCGCGTCGGCGGGCAGCGCGAACTCGACTTCAAGTGCGGCGGCGACCTCGGCCCGACCGGCATCGACGTCTACGAGCGTGACCTGCGTCGCCGGGAAGCCGTTCAGCAGTCGCGCCACGCAGCAGCCCACCATTCCGGCACCGACGACGGTGACGCGGTCGCCGAGCAGTGGTGCCGCGTCCCATAGGGCGTTGACCGCGCACTCAACCGTGCCCGCGAGGACAGCGCGGGCCGGGGGCACGTCCTCGGGCACGACGGTCACCGCGCTCGCCGGCACGACGTAGGCGGTCTGGTGGGGATAGAGGCAGAAGACCACGCGGCCGCGCAGCTCCGTTGGTCCCTGCTCCACCGTCCCGACGTTGAGATAGCCGTACTTGACGGGACAGGGGAGGTCCCCCTCTTGGAAAGGTGCCCGCATCGCCGTGTACTGGTCCGGCGCCACGGCGCCCCGGAAGACCAATGCCTCGGTGCCCCTGCTGACGCCGGAGCACACCGTGCGGACCAGCACCTCGTCCGGTCCGGGCTCCCGCAGCGCGGCCGGTCGGATCTCGCCGCGGCCAGGGGAGCGCAGCCAGAACGCGTGCGCATCGGCCCGCCCGCGCATTACGTCGCCGGGCCTCGAAGCAAGCCGGCTCGCTCTCCTTTCCCCACTCGCAGGGATGACCCACGCGTTCGGACTCGGGCCACAGCACGCGAGAGCTCGGCGGCTGGCACCCGCATGCCCTACCAATGACTGTGGATCCAGAAGCCGCATGAGGCGACCACGGCTGCGAAGCGATCGGGGCCTTCCATCGCGTCGGTCTACGCGCCGGTCGCCGCGGAGGTTCAGCTGGTCCGGTGAACCGATCCGCCCTTGAACCCAGGGCGAGCCCGCGGAAATCCCGGTGATGAAACCGACTGCTGGAGGGGGCGACCGGGGCGGGTCGCGTTGGCCGCCGCCGCGCCCCGGTCAAGGTGCTCGTGCGCGCTGAGCCGATGCCGCGGGGAGCCCTGAACCGAACCCGCGACCTTCGGATCATGAGCCCGAGCCAGGGGCCATCGACGAGGATCTCGCCGCCGTCCGGCAATCCGCGCAAACTCAATGGAGCGTGGGTCGGTAGACGAGCTCCTGGACGTGGCCGTCGAGCGTCCGGCTCTCGATCAGCTCGAGGTCGAAGTCGGCCGCGCCCTGGAAGATCGGATCGAGCCCGGTCTGCCCGGTGATCACGGGGAAGAGCGTCACCTGCACGCGATCGACAAGGCCGGCGGCCATCAGCGCCCGGTTCAACGAGAGGCTGCCATGCGATCGCAACGGCACCTCAGACTCCTCCTTGAGCCGGGCGACGACGTCGACGGCGCCCCCGCTCACGACCGTCGCGTTAGGCCAGTCGAGGGGGCCTGCCAGCGTCGTTGAAACGACCGTTGCTGGCAGGCTCCGCATCCGCGTGACCCAGGGGTCGCGCACCTCGGAGTCGGCGCTGCTCGAGGCCAGCATCCGCGCGAATGCCCGATACGTATTGGCCCCGAAGACCATTCGCTGCTCGGCGCCGTACAGGGCAAGGCGGCGGCCCAGCAGCTCGGGGCCCTGCTTACCCCAGTACCCAGTCCAGCTGCCGCCGGCGGCGCCGTAGCCGTCGAGGCTGGAAAAGACGTCGAAGGTGTAGGTGGCGGTCATCTCGTTCTCCTCGAGCTCGGAATTGCGGTCTGCCTGGGCGACGAACGGACGAAGCGAAAATCGACTCCGGACGAAGCTTCTTCGGGCTCGGCATCAAAGGGATGGACTGGGGCCGCTCCATTGTCGTGATCGAAGTCGTCACGCCTCCATTTCGGGCCTGGTGCTCGAACACGCTCGATATGAGGCAATCGGCGCCGACTACGGCGATACCCGAGTCGGGTCGGACCGGGGTGTAATTGCCGATTGCCGACAATCAGTGTGTCGACATTCATGATAAATTGCTCGGCCTCATGCCCGGAACCGAGCCGCCCTCGGCTGCTGTCGCCGAACCCCCAGCGCTGCGCGGCCGCCCTGCTCTCTGGCACCCCTTCGCGGCGATGGACGCGATCGCCGGGCAGGAGGTCATGCTCGAGCGCGGCGACGGAGTCTGGGTCTTCGACGAGGAGGGCAAGCGCTACCTCGACGCCTCCGGCGCCCTCTGGTACTGCAACGTCGGTCACGGCCGTGACGAGCTGGCCAGGGCCGCCAAGGCCCAGATGGAGAAGCTCGCCTGCTACCAGATCTTCGACGTGATGGCCAACCGGCCGGCGCTGGAGCTGGCCGAGAGACTGCAGGCGCTGGCGCCGACCGGCCCTGACTCGAGCGTCTTCTTCACCAGCGGCGGCTCCGACAGCGTCGACACGGCGGCCAAGATCGCCCGCCGCTACTGGCAGGTCCAGGGCCGCTCGGAGCGGCAGCTGATCATCAACCGCGAGGGCGCCTACCACGGGGTCAACGGCTTCGGCACCTCGCTCTCGGGGATCGAGGCGAACGCCTCCGGCTGGGGCCGGCTCGTCAACGGCGTCGTCACCGTCCCCCGCGACGACCTCGGCGCTCTCGAGCACGCGCTCGAACGGCACCGCGGCGAGGTCGCCGCCTTCATCAGCGAGCCCGCCCAGGGCGCGGCCGGCGTTTACCCGCCTCCGCCCGAGTACTGGTCCGGGGCGCAGGACCTCTGCCGTGCCGAGGATGTCCTCGTGATCGCCGACGAGGTAGTGACCGGGTTCGGCCGGGTCGGTCGCTGGTTCGGCTCCGAGCGCTACGGAATCGAGCCCGATCTCGTCACCTGCGCCAAGGGGCTCAGCTCCGGCTACCTGCCGGTCGGCGCGGTGCTGGCGTCGGACCGGGTGCTGGAGGTCGTCTGGTCGCCGGAGGCCGGCGCCTTTCGCCACGGCTACACCTACTCCGGCCACCCTGCCGCCTGCGCGGTGGCGCTCGCCAACCTCGGGATCATCGAGCGTGAGCAGTTGGTCGAGCGGGTGGCCGCCAACGAGGACGACTTCGCCGCGACCCTCGAGCCCCTCGCCGAGCACGCCCTGGTCGAGACGGTGCGGACCGCCGGCTTCCTCTGCGGGGTCGAAATCCGCGCCGGTGCCGGCCAGGCCGAGGCCACGCGCCGGCTGGTCGTCGATGCGCGCCGCCGCGGCGTCCTGGTCCGCAACCTGCTCGGCCGGACCCTCCAGATCTCGCCGCCGCTGACGATCGACCAGGACGAGCTCGATTTCCTCGCCGAGACCCTCGCCGCCAGCCTCGATGCCGTCGACAGCGAGCTGGAAGCGGACGGATGAGCGTCACCGAGGCCGGGCATCGCCGAAGGCTTCGTCGCCGAGAGCGAGGACGAGACCGTGGCGGCAGCCAACGGGAGGAGTACGGCCGCGCCTCCTGTGGCCCTGTCTCTTCAGACGAGCCTGAGGGCGTCGGGATCGCCGGGGCGCCCGCCGCGCGCCGGATTTCGTCGACTTCTGAAGATTCTTTACTTGACGGGGGATTTCACCTGTATGTAGGTTGTCGACAAGAGGACGATAGGAGATAGGAGAGCTGGATGATCGAGGTACACCGCTTTGACGAGAGCCGCCTGAAAAAGGTCTCTGTTCGCAACGGCGACTACGTCGACTGGCTCGATGTGGCGATCAACGACGAGAGCTGCGTCGCCGCCTTCCAGGAGTTCCGTGCCGATGAGGAGCTCGGCTACTGGGTGATGTGGTACGACGAGATCCACTTCGCCATGAAGGGCGAAGCGGAGTGCATCTACAGCATGCCTCCCACCTACGACGAGGAGGTCACGCTCGAGGTCAAGGAGGGCGACCTCTACCTGATCCCGATCGGTGCCCAGGTCCGCTGGCGCGTGATCGGCGATGAGCCGTACCGAACGATGTTCGTCTGCATGCCCCGTCCTCGCTGGTTCGAGTTCTAGGGGAGCGACGATGGGTTCCCAGACCGACAGGCCAGCACTCGTAACCGGGGCCTCCCGAGGCCTCGGGCGGGGCATCGCCCTCGCCCTCGCCCGCGAGGGTGCTCCGGTCGCGGTCAACTACCGCGAGCGCGAGGACAAAGCGCGCGAGGTGGTCGACCAGATCACCGCCGCTGGCGGCCGGGCGATCGCCGTCCAGGCTGACTGCACCGACGAGGCCGCGGTGACGGCGATGGTCGAGCAGGTGGTCTCCGAGCTCGGCGAGATCCGCACCCTGGTCAACAACGCCGGCGGCCTCACCCAGGTCCCGTTCGTCGAGATGACCCTCGACACGTGGGAAGAGACCATGCACTCGCATCTGCGCTCGCACTTCCTGGTCAGTCGCGAGACGGTGCGCCAGTCGATGGGCTCGCTGCAGCCGCTGAACGGTGAGCGGCGGGCCGGGAAAATCATCACGATGAGCTCCGGCATTGGGCAGAAGGGCGGCCCGGGCGGAGCGACGATCGTTCACTACGTCACCGCCAAGGCCGGCGTGATCGGGTTCACCAAGGCTCTGGCCGGTGAGCTGGCGCCGCTGATCACGGTCAACGCGATATCCCCCGGCACCCACCCAACCGACATCCTCGGCGACCTCACGGACGAGTGGAAAGCCGAAAAGGAGGAGGAGCTGCTGCTCGGCTTCGGCACCGTCGACGACGTCGCCGAGACCGCGCTGTTCATCGCCTCCCCCGCGGCCGACTACTACACCGGCCAGGTGCTGACCCCCAACGGCGGCGACGTCATGAACGGGTGAGCACGGTGCAGAGGCTGGAGATAAAGGCACACCGGTACGACCGCGACCGCATGCAGCGGTTCGCAGCTTGGGAAGGGAAGCTCGCCCCCTGGCTGAGCGGCGAGATCGACGAAGAGCACTGCTACGCCAGCTTCGAGGAATTCCGCCCCGAGGAGCCGGTCGGCGACTGGTTTTACTGGTACGACGAGGTCGACTACGGGATCAGCGGTCGCTGCCTGGCCCGGTTCCGCACCCCGCCGTTCTTCGACCAGCAGCACCAAGTCGAGCTCGGGGCCGGCGATCTCTTCTACATCCGCAAGGGCACCGTCGCCAGCTTCGAAGTCCTCGGCGAAAAGCCATTCGTCCACATCATCGTCCAAATGCCACGCCCGCAGTACGTGGCCGACGAGGACCAGCCCTCGTTCACGAACTGAGGAGGCGCTCGGGGAAGCAGAGCCAGTGGGAAAGCGGGCGCGGCGCTCTGGGAGAGGCCGTGGTCCGGAGTCAGTCGTTCAGGAGGAGGAGAACCTATGGACAAGAGCGTCGCCCAACCCCCCAACGAGAGTTCGGGTCTCACCCGGCGCAGCGTGCTGCGCGCATCCCTCGCGGCCGCCGCGACCGCCGGCGCCGGCGGGCTGCTCGCCGCCTGCGGCAGCGGCTCGACCACCAGCACCGCAGGAGGAGGCGGTGCCTCCGGCCCGCCGCAGCGCGGCGGCGTGCTCCGGCTCGGGCTCACCGGCGGCTCGACCAGCGACTCGATCGACCCGATCGAACCGCTGACCCTGCCCGACTACGCTCGGATCGCACAGCTCTACGACCCGTTGGCGGCCTACGGCGCCGACGCCCAGGTCGAACTGCAGCTGGCCGAAGAAATCAGCTCCAACAAGCAGGCGACGCTGTGGACGATCCGGCTGAAAAAAGGGATCGAATTCCACAACGGCAAGGAACTGACCGCTGAAGACGTCCTCTTCACCCTCAACCGGATTCAGAATCCGAAGGCCCCGGGCGAGGGCGCCGGCGGGATCGAAGCGCTAGACCTCGGCGGCGCCAAGAAGCCGGACAAATACACACTGCAGATCCCGACGCACAGCCCCTTCGCGATCTTGCCGGGGGTTCTCGCCGGGTTTTACTTCAACATCGTCCCTGTCGGGTTCGATCCGAAAAACCCGGTCGGAACCGGCCCCTACAAATTCAAGAGCTTCACCGCGGGCCAGCAGAGCGTCTTCGTCCGCAACGACAACTACTGGAAAAAGGGCCTGCCCTACGCCGACCAGGTCATCATCACCGACTACCAGGACGCGACCAGCCAGTCGAACGCGATCCAGGCCGGCCAGGTGGACCTGGTCAACAACCTCACCGCCGACCAGATCGCGGTGCTCGAAGGAGCCGGCAAGAAGACCCTGATCTCGCCGAGCGGGGGCTGGACCCCGTTCACCATGCGTGCCGACCAGGAACCGTGGAAGGACAACCGGGTGCGGCAGGCGATGCGGCTGGTCGTCAACCGGCCGCAGATGCTCGAGGTCGTCTACGGTGGGCACGGGACGCTCGGCAATGACGTCTTCGGAATTTGGGACCCGGAGTACAACCACTCGCTGCCGCAGCGCCAGCAGGACATCGACCAGGCCAAGTCGCTCTTGAAGCAGGCCGGGCAGGAAGGACTGACCGTAACCCTGACCACCGGCGAAATCGCCCAGGGCACGCTCAAAAGCGCGCAGGTCCTGGCTCAGCAGGCGGCCGAAGCGGGGATCACGGTGAAGCTTGCCCAGACCAATGTCGCCACCTACTTCGGTCCCAACTGGCTGAACTGGAACTTCGCCCAGGACTACTGGAATTGGTACACGTATCTGGTCCAGGCGAAGCAGGTAATCGGGCCGAACGCACAGTTCAACGAAACCCACTTCAACAACGCCAAAT
>DASXFL010000048.1:0-7140 GCA_036489595.1 Solirubrobacterales bacterium | reverse complement strand
CGCGCCGCAGGAGGAAGAAGACGACGAGAAAGCAGGCGGCGCCGACCGGCAGCGCCACCGCCAGCACCTGCCTGAAGGCGTAGAAGAGCAGGCCGACGACGACGACGAAGACGAAGCCGGCGAGCAGGGTGGTGTGGGAGCGGTAGCCGCCGAAGTGCTCGCGGATCGCCACCTCCATGCCGCCGAGTGCGGCGAGGGCGACGCCGACGCCGATCAGCGTCTGGTTGCCGCCGAAGATCCCGATCGCGAGGCAGACGACGCCGGCGAAAATCGCGATCTCGGCCAACGGGACGTCACCCCAGGGCGCCGGCGGCCGCTCGTCGGCGGAGGGGGCCCGGGGCGGCTCGGCGGCAGCCTTCGGGCGGGACGCGGAAAGCGGGGCCGCCGGCTTGCGCTGGGCCGGCGCCTGGCGCGGCCGCCGTCCCCCCCGCTTCTTCTTGGCGCTGCTGCTCAACGGCCGCCAGCCGCTCGGCTAACGGGCATCCGGAGGAGACCTTGACCCGCCACCAGCCCATCAGCATCCCCAGCAGGCCGTACCGCGGCACCGAGCGCCAGCCGCCGCAGCCGGGCTCGCCGACCTCGGCGCGGCCGATCTTGAGCCCCCGGTGCTTCTCGGGTGACTCGAGCAGCGCCCGCAGCAGCTCGCGATTGGCAGCCTCGAACTCGGCTCGCTCTTGGAGCGCGCGACGCGCCTCGGAGACGCGGTCGGCGAGATCGTCGCGGATCCGCTCGAGGTCGCCGAGCGCGAGCAGCCGCGGAGCCGGCGCGGAGCCGGCGACGTGGTGATCGATCTGGATCCGGGGAAAGCCCTCGGCCGTGAGTCGCGCGAGCTCGCGCTCGAGACGCCCGACCTGGGAGCGCAGCTGCGCGCGCGCGGCGCGCTCGGAGGCGACTGCCGATTCCCTGGTTCCCGGCCCTGGATGCGAGAGCAGTTGCTGCATGGGCTTGGGATGAGTGTAGATGGGGGTTTGAAGGGTTTGGTTAAGGGATCAGGGTTTGGCGAGGGAGGATCGCCGGGGTGTCTTCCCAAAACGCTCCGCCTGCGGCTCCGCTTGAGTGTTTGGGAACACACCCCGACACTCCTCCCCAACGAATCGCCTGAGGGACCGACCCCCCCTTTTTAAAGCTGACTAGGGACCAAGGTTCCGCGAGGGTCGCCAACCGAAGCCCTCGCAGATTTGGCCGGCCCGAATGGTCCCTCGCAAGCTCAAAAAAAGGGGGGGTCGGTCCCTATCCGGATTCGTTGGGCGATCGCCCCCGCCAAACCCTGATCCCTAGCCGAGGGTCCGGCGCCGCTCCGCCTACCCCTTCTCCAACGCCACCGAAGCCATCCACAACGCCTCCTCCACCGCAATCTGCGGCACCCCCTGCACCTGCGTCGCCACCACCGCCACCCGCCGGCAGTCCTTCCCAACCGCACGCCCTTCCGCTCGCGGCCCGAACAACACCGCCACTGGCCCCTCGTCGTCCGCCACCACCAACGTCCCCTGCGCCAGCTCCCCCGCCGTGCCGACCAACCCCTCTCCCGGTGCCGAGTCCCGAATGCAGAGTGGCCCCTGCAACGCGTCCGCGTCAAACGCCCGCAGCGCCACCCCGGTCTCGACGATCGCGATCGTCAACGCATCCCTCGGTATCCCCCGCGGCTTGAACCCACCGTCGAACAGCCTTTCCAAGGCCAGCTGCTCGACCGGGGTGCGGTCGTGGTCGGGGTCGAGGCCGATTTGGCGGAAGAAGGTGCGGTATGCCCAGGGGATCGCCTTCTGGCGCATCTGCACGGCGTGGGAGCCGTAGAAGCGGTCGGAGAGGTCACGGAGGCGGCGGCGGATGCCCTCGGGGCTGCGGCCGGGCCGGCACTCGACCTCAGTCCAGGCGAGCCCCAGCCCCGGAAGCTCGGCGGCGACGTGCGGCGCCACCCAGCCCTGGCGCGGCGCCGGCACCCAGCCGACCCGGTGCTCGCTGGCCTCCATCACGAGGCCCCGACGCCGGCGGCCAGGTCTTCGGCGGTGCGAGTCGCGGCCAGCAGGCCCCGCACCCGCGCTTCCAGCTGCGTCGCGGTGAGGTCGCCGATACTGGCCGACTGCAGGGTGCCGCCGGGGTAGGCGTAGGCGAAGGTCGGGCAGCCGCCGATCCGGTAGAGGGCGGCGACAGCGCCGTCGCGGTCGTAGCCGACCGGCATCCGCCAGCCGTGTTCGGCGAGGATTTCGCGGACCGTTCCGCGGCCGTCGCGGACGTCGAGCGAAAGGAAGTTCACGCGCCCACGGTAGCGCCGGTAGACACGGTCGACCACATCCTCCTGGTCGACGCAGCCGCCGCCCTCGCTGAACCAGAACGAGATCACCAGCGGCCTGTTGAAGTAGTCGCAGACGCGCAGGGCGCCGGCGGTCGTGATCTCGCAGGCGGGCTTGCGCGGCGGGTCTTCGGGGCAGGGGATGCCGCCGCTGCCGCAGTCGTCCTGGGCGACGTTGGCGTCGCCTTCGAGCTTGCCGGCGGCCACCGGGACCGCGAACTCGGGCAGCGGCCAACGCGCTTCGAGCTGGTCGAGGCCAAGGGTCTGGTCGTCGCTGCCGCCGGTCAGCGTCTTGATCGCGACGAAGACGACGAGGGCGAGGAAGATCAGGCCGACGCCGATCGAGTAGCGGTCCCTCATCGCTCCTCCGCCAGGGCCGGCTCCCGCCCCGGCCGCTCCTCGAGCAGGACCAGCGCCGCCGGCAGGATCACGAGGACGCCGAGCAGCGCCGCCGCGAGGTCGATCACGGTGACGACGCCGAAGTCACGCAGCATCTGGATGTTCGAGGCGACGAGGACGGCGAAGCCGGCGATCGCGGTGAGACCGGAGGCGAGGACAGCAGCACCGGTGCGGGCGTAGGCGCGGCCGAGGGCTTCGTCGAGCGAGCGGGCGGCCGCGCGCTCCTGGTGGAAGCGGCCGGAGAGGATCACCCCGAACTCGGTCCCGATCGCGATCGTCAGCGCCCCCAGCGCCGCCGACATCGGGTTGAGCGGGATCCCGGTCAGCCACAGCAGCAGCGAGGCCCAGCCGGTCGCGAGCACGGTCGGGACCAGCGGCACCAGGGCGCGGCGGGGATCGCGGTAGACGAGCAGCAGCGCCAGGGCGACGGCGACGAGGCCGCCGAGCGCCAGCCAGTAGCGGCTCGAGGAGAGCGCCGAGGCCGATTCGGCAGCGATCACGGAGAGGCCGGCGAGGTGGACCTCGACCCCCGGCGGCGGCCCGCCCTTCTGCCCGGACTGGCCGATCGCGGCGCGGACCCGGTCGACCAGCCGCTGCTGGTCGGCCAGCGACTGGGCGCGGATCCCGAACGAGATCAGCGCCGAGTGGCCGAGCTTGCCGTCGGCGGCGAGCGGCGCCACCTGCCGCAGGTCGTAGGGCGAGAGCGCCGCCAGCGTCGCGTCGATCCCGGCCCGGGTCGGCTTCCCTTCGCCGCGGGTGAGAAAATCTGAGAGCGCCGGGCCGGGGCAGACTTCGGCGGTGAGGCAGCTCGGATCTTCGCCGCTGAACCCGTTTTCGCGAAGCACGCGCCGCTTGAAGCCGGCCATCCACTCGATCGTCGCCGGGTCCGAGAGGTCGGGCGCTTCGATCGAGACGTCGAGCTCGCCCGAGACCCCGGTCGCTTCCTGCAGCTCGTTGAGGTTGCGGACGGCGGCGAGCGACTGCGGCGCCAGGTCGCGGATGTCCGAGACGGTGCCGACCCGGGTCCCCAGCCCCCAGCCGAGGATCGCCAGCGCCAATCCCACGCCGAGGACCGCGGCCGGTTGCTCCAAGGACAGCGCCAAGAGCGCCGACACGGGCTTTGGCGCGAAAGTCGCCTTGTTGGCGACTTTCGCGCCATCCCCGGCCGATCCGAGCGCGAGCGCGGCGAGCCCGGCCGTCAGCGCCAAGACGAAGGCGACAGCGACGCCGACGATCAATAGCCAGCCGAACCCCCTCACCATCGGCGTCGGCGAGAGCTGCAGCGCCAGGAAGCCCGCCGCGGTGGCGAGGCATGCGGCGGCGATCGTCGGGGCGCCGGTGAGCGCCGCCTGACGCGCCGCCTCCGCCCCCCTCGCCCCCGTCGCGAGCGCCTCGTCGAAGCGGGCCTGGAACTGGATCGCGTAGTCGACGGCGAGGCCGATCAGGATCGGCAGGGCGGCGATCGAGGCCATCGTCAGCGAGCCGCTGGCGAGGCCGAAGATCGCGAAGGCGATCGCCGTCGCCGCCACCGCGACCAGCAGCGGCAGCAGCCGCGTCCGCAGCCGTGAGCGGAAGACCAGCAGCAGGACCGCCGCCATCACCACCAGGGCGACCCCGAACAGCAGCAGCAGCGCGTCCTTCAGCGCCCGTGCCAGCCCGTCGACCACTACCGGCGCCCCGGAGACGACGTAGCGGCCCTTGCCGAGGGCGAAGCAGGGCCGCGGCTTGCCCGCTTCCGCGCACTGCTTGCGGGGAGCGGTTTCGGCGACGAGGTCTTCGATCAGCCCGATCGCATGGTGCCGTTCGGACTGGCTCAGGTCCGGCTTCAGGCGCACCACGATCTGCGCCGTGTGCGAGTTCGGGAAGAGGTAGGCGAGCCGCGCCTTCGGCGTCCCCCGCGCCCGCGCCAGGTCGAAGACCACGGTGGCGATGAACTGTTCGTTGTCGATCGAGGGCAGCGAGGTGATCCCGTACTTGGTCGCCACCGCGAGCAGGAATTCCTGGAGTTCGGCCGGCGCCACTTCCTTCGAGAGCCGCTGCAGCTGGTGGTCGATCTGGACCACTGCCTCGTTGAGGAAGGTGGCCGGGCCGCTGACGAACTCGACCGCCCCGGATTCGGCGAGCTCCGCGCAGGCGCCGGGCAGCGGCTTCGCCCCCTTCGGCACCTTCCCCGACAGGCAGCCCTCGAGCCGCAGCAGCCGGAAGATGTTCTTGGTTAGCAGCAGCTGCGGCAGTTCGCCCTCGACCAGGACGACCACCGGTTCTTCACCGAACACCTGGCGGACGTGCTCGGTTGCCTGGTAGGTGGGGTCGCCGGAGTCGACCAGGGTGCCGGTCCCGGCATCGGTCGGGATCCGGGTGGCGCCGATCCCGGCGGCGATCGCGAGCACGAGCGCGGCAGCGACGACCCAGCGGCCGCGCCGGGCGGCCGACGCCGCGATGCGGGCGAGGCGCTCCGCCAATTAGATGGTCGCGGGGTCGACCATCTCGGTCAGTCCATCGAGAGGGGGCCGCTGACGTCGGCGTGGAGGAACTGGCTGACGAACGGGTTGCTGGAGTCGAAGACCTCCTCTTTCGGCCCCGACTCGACGATCTTGCCGCTCCACAGCACGGCGATGAAGTCGGCGATCCGCCGGGCGGTGCCGAGGTCGTGGGAAATCACCAGGTAGCAGCCGCCGTTCTCGGCGTGGACCTCGCGGATCAGCTCGCAGAGCAGCGCCGTGCGGACCGGGTCGAGCCCGGAGTCGGGCTCGTCGAACATCACGATCGCCGGTTCCAGGACCAGCGCCCGGGCGAAGCCCGCGCGCTTGCGCATGCCGCCGGAGAGCTCGTTCGGCATCTTGTAGGTCGCCTCCGAGAGGCCGACCTCTTTCAGCCGCCGGTTGACGATCTCGCCGATCTCCTCCTCGCCTTTGTCGGTGTGCTGGCGCAGCGGGAAGGCGACGTTGTCGTAGATGTTCATCGAGCCGAACAGAGCTCCGTCCTGGAACAGCAGGCCGAACTTTTTGCGCACCTCGAAGAGTTCGTCGTCGGTCATGTTGGGGATCGACTCGCCGTGGACGAGGACATCGCCCGAGTCGGGATAGAGCAGGCCAACGATGTGCTTGATCAGCACGCTCTTGCCGGTCCCCGATGGGCCCAGCACCATCGAGACCTGGTCCTCCGGCAGGCCGAGGTTGAGGCCGTTGAGGATACGGGCGCGGCCGAACTGCTTGACCAGGTCGACGATCTCGATCGCGTCGGTGCCGCCGTGGTCGCGCTTGCGGCCGGTGTGGAATTTGTAGGGGTCGTGTTCGGCCGGGTCGACGCCGGGGATGACGAAGTCACGGCCCATCACGGCGCCGTCCTCGGCCACGTAGGGGTCGCCGTTGCCGCTCGCGCGCGCCGGCGCGACCGCGATCTCCGGCGTCTCTTCGCCGGAGACGGCCGCCTCGTCCTGCAGCTCTTCTTCTTCCCTGCGCTGGTCGTCCTCGATTGGCACTACCTCTAGCCTCCTATCGGCGCCCTCGGGTTGGCGCCCCAGAATATGAGCGTTCCCAGCATCCCGACGATGTGGACCATGACGATGTTGAAGACCATCGACTTCGCCGTCGCCGTCCCCACCCCGACCGGGCCGCCTGACGCCGTGTAGCCGTAATAGCAGCCGACCATCACGATCACCGTCGCCATCACCATCCCCTTGATCAAGCTGAAGATGAGGTCGGGCGGGTTCTGGAACTGCCAGAAGATCAACAAGTAGCCACCGGAGGAGACGTCGCCGATCTGTTCGACCACGGCGATGTAGCTGGCCAGGTACATGACGCCGATCCCGACCAGGTACATGAACGGGAAGGCGATCCAGGCGGCGAGCAGGCGGGTCGCGCAGAGGAAGGTCACCGGCGGCACCCCCATCACCTCGAGCGCGTCGATCTCGTCGGAGATCCGCATCGCCCCGAGCTCGGCGACGATCCCGGTCCCGACCTTGGCCGCCAGCATGTAGCCGAAGGCGTAGGGAAGGATCTCGCGCAGGTCGCACCAGGCGGAGAAGAGCCCGGCGTAGGCGGGCGCGCCCTGGGCGCGCAGCAGGTAGGCGCCCTCGATCCCGCATTGCAGGCCGAGGACGAAGACGAGGCCCCAGATGATCAGCGCCGAACCGAGGATCAGGATCCCTGCCTGGCGCAGCGACTCGCCGAAGAACCGCAGGACGCGGCCCGAGTAGACGATCCCCATGACGCGGCCGCCGAAGCGGGCGATCTCGCCGAGCGAGTCGAGCCAGCCGCGCGGGACTTCGAGCCAGGCGTTCATGCGTCGCTCACCGGATCGTCTGCAGTTCGGGGTTGGTCGCCAGCAGCGTCTGGGTGAAGACGTAGTTGAAGGCGAAGAAGGCGAGGAACGAGATCACGACCGCCTCGTTCACCGCACGACCGACGCCCGCTGCACCGCCCGAGGCGGTCATGCCTTTGTAACAGCAGACG
>DASXFL010000026.1:0-4348 GCA_036489595.1 Solirubrobacterales bacterium | reverse complement strand
GGCCGGTCCAGATCACGTCCGGGCGCACGGTCCGCTCCGGCAGTCTCCGCCTCGAAGTCCTCTGGCCGCCGCCCGAGCTCGTCGCCGACCCTCCCAGAGGCACGGACCCGAACCAACTCGCCCTCGTCATCCTCGCCCGCTGGCACCGCTTCTCGATCCTGCTGACCGCCGATGCCGAGGCCGAATCGGTGCCGATCGACCCGGGCCCGGTCGACGTCCTCAAGGTCGCTCACCACGGCTCCGCCGACGCCGGCCTCGGCGCTTTGCTTGACCGCGCGCGGCCCCGGCTGGCGGTGATCTCGGTCGGCGCCGACAACCCCTTCGGCCACCCGACTCCAGCCACGCTCGGGACCCTCGCGAGGCACCGAATTCCCGTGCTACGCACGGATATTGCCGGCACCGTCGAAATCTACGTCCGGGTGGGCTCGGTGAGGGTACGATCGGAGCGAGGGGAGGCGAGTGGGCGCCGCAATGAATTCTGGACGGATGTCCACCTCAATAGTTGGAGAATTCGATCCAAAGGCCCGCGGGTGCGCCCGCAGGGCCGATGATGACCTTGTGAACGCCAGTCGCAAATGGATGTCGCGGCGGTGGGCCGAGCGGCCGACCTTCGCCGGCGACGGCCTGATCGAACGACTGCGGACGACGACCTTCGCCATCCTCGGCCTGACCGCGATCGGCGGCATGGTCACCGTCGGTCTGCTGGCCAGCGCCGGCTACCCGAACCTGCCGCCGGGCCCGCCGCCGACCGGCCCTCTGCAGGCGATCGGCTCCGCGCAATCGCTGGGCGGTGGCGCGACCTCCCTAAGCGGCGCCGGAACCGGCGGCTCGGGCGTGCTCGGCGCCGCAAATGCCCTCGGCGGCCCCGGCGGGAGCAGCGCCGGCACCGCGGCCTCGCCCTCGCTGTTTGCCTCTGCCACCTTCCCCGCCGGCGCCGGCGGGACCACCACCGGTGGCTCGCCGGGCGCCGGCACGAACCCGAGCGGCAGCATCCAGGTCGGCGGCGCCGTCCGCGCCCATAGCACCGGGCCCGATCACCCGCACGGCTCCGCCCAGCCGGTGGGCGGCTCGACCGGCGGCAACGGCACCAGCGGCAATGAATCCTCGGACGGTTCGACGACCGAATTCGCCAGCCTGCCGACCACTCCAGGCTCCGAATCGACCGGGTCCGGAAGCGCGGCCAGTGAAGGCAGCGGCTCCGGCGGCAGCCAGCCCGGCCGCTCGACCTCGGGCTCGAAGGGAGCTTCCGGCGAAGAAGCCGAAGAAGAAGTGACGGTGACGCCGGAAGAACCGCCGGCCGAAGAAGCGGCGCCGCCGGCCGAAGAAGCGCCCGCCACGCGGGAAGAAGCGCCGGCCGAAGAAGCGCCGGAAGCGGAAGTCCCGGCGGTTGAGCCCGAAGTGGAAACGCCGGCGGTCGAACCGGAAGTGGAAACGCCGGCGGTCGAACCGGAATACGAAGTCCCGGCGGTCGAACCCGAACCGGCGCCGGAACCCGAACCGGTCCAGCCCGGGACCGGCGAAGAACAGGGCTAGTCCCCGTCGAAGCACCCTGCGCGGCTCGTCGCCGGCCGGTCTCTAGACTCGGTCTGTGCCCGACGAGATGCGAGCCCTGTACCTGATCTCCGGCACGGACGGGGCGAAGATCGACGCGACCAGGGCGCGGCTGCGCGCCCGCGCCGAGCGCGAGGCCGGCGTCGAGGCGCTGACCGTGTTCGAGCCCAGGGAGGGCCGCTCGATGCCCGACCACGAGGCGCTGCTGGCGGCGATCCCGGCGCTCTCGCTGACCCAGACCCGCCGCTACCTGCTCGTCGATGGGGTCGAGAAATGGCGCGACAAGCAGTTCGAGGCAGTCAGCGCTGCGGTCGGCTCGCTGCCCCCTGACCTGACCCTGGTCCTCGTTGCCCGCGCCAAAGCGCCGCCGAAGCTGCTGAAAGCGGTGAAGGCGGCCGACGGTGAGGTCCACCACTTCGAGGCGCCGAAAGCGCGCGAGTTGCCGCGAACGCTGGTCGCCGACGCCAAGTCGCTCGGCTTCCGCCTCGACCCTGGCGCCGCCCGGCTGCTGGTCGAGCGAATGGGCGCCAACCCGGTGCGGCTGCGCAACGAGCTCGAGCGCTTGGCGCTCTGGGCCGGGCCGGGCGGCGAGGTTGGCGGCGCCGACCTCGAGGAGATGGTCGCCGACACCTCCGAGGCCGCCGTCTGGTCGCTCTCCGACGCCCTGCTCGAAGGCGACGAGGCCGCCGCGCAGCGGCTCGCCGGGCAGTTGATCGACCAGGGCGAGAACGTCACCGGGCTCGTCTACGGCCTCGCCTCGCGCCTTCGCAGCGCCTGCACCGCCGCTGCCCAGCTCGAGGAGGGCGTGCCACCGAAGCAGGTCGAATCGTCACTGAAGATGCACCCCTACGCCGCCAAGCTCCTCGTCGGCCGCGTGCGCGACGCGGACCTCGAGGACCTGCGCCGCGCCACCGAGGCCCTGGCCGAGCTCGAGCTGTGGTGCCGTGGCGGTGCCGATTACGGCGATCCGCTGGCGTTCACCCTCGCGATTCGCTCGATGACGAATTCGGGGACGGCGTAGGGATTCGGGGATGGCGTAAGGAAGGGGTGCTACTCGGCCGAGCCGGCGCCGGCGGCGATCCGCACCGCTTTCGACTTCTTCCGCGCACCGGTGTTCCGGTGCAGGGCGCCTTTCTGCACGGCCTTGTCGACCTTCGAGATCAGCGCCTGGTGCTCGGCGGCAATCACCTCGGCGTCGCCGCCCTCGACCGCGCTCTCGAGGCGGCGGAAGTGCGTCTTCACCGTGCTGGTGAGCAGCCGGTTCTCCGTGCGCTCGCGCTCGCTGCGTAGGATCCGCTTCTTCTGTGAGGCTATGTTGGCCATGTCGAACGCCCTCGCAGGCTCTGTGCCGGCTCCGGGCGGCCGCCGACTATAGCGACTGAGGAGCTCCTGGGGCGCTCCCTGACTGAGGACTTCCCGCAGCGCCCCCGAATCCAACCCTGATGCCAAGCCCACAGGCGCCAGCGCTCCCCGAATTCGGCGACCAGCCGATCAACGCCGACATGGACGTCTGGACCGACGTCGCGATCCGCCGCGCCGAGGCCTTCGAGCCGAGCGAGGAACCGACGGTCGAGGCGGCTCCGCGGCGCCCGCAGGCGGGCCGGATCGCCCGCTCGACCGCCTTCTTCTCCGTCGCCACCGCCGCCAGCCGGGTCGCCGGCCTGGCGCGCGAAGTCGTCGCCGCCGGCTTCTACGGCGTCAAAGGGCCGATGTCGGCCTTCACGATCGCCTTCCAAGTCCCGAACCTGGTCCGCGCCCTGTTCGCCGACGCGGCCCTGCAGCCGGCCTTCGTCCCGGTCTTCACCGAACTGCTCGGCGAGAAGCGCTACCGCGAGGCGTTCCGGCTGGCCTCGACCCTGATGCTGCTGGCGACGATGGTGCTGGGCGCGATCACCGCCATCTTCGTCCTGCTGGCGCCGGTGATCATGCCCCTCTTCATCCCCGACTTCAGCCAGCAGAGCGTCATCGACCTGACGGTCACCCTCTCGCAGATCCTCTTCCCGATCCTGATCCTGCTCGGCCTCAGCGGCGTCGTCGTCGGCATCCTCAACAGCTACGACCGCTTCGGCGCTTTCGCGATCTCGCCGCTGTTCTGGAACCTGACGATCATCATCGTCCTCGTCGCGATCGAGCCCCTGTTCCACGGTCAGGACAGGATCTACGCCTACGCGATCGGCATCCTCGCCGGCACTGTGGTCCAGCTGCTGATCCCGACCTGGGACCTGCGCCACACGCCGTTCCACTTCAGCTTCAGCCTCGACTGGCGCCACCCCGGCGTGCGGCGGGTACTGCTGCTGATGCTGCCGGTGACGATCAGCCTCGGCCTGATCAACTTCAACGCACTGATCAACAGCTTCTTCGGGGCCCTGATCAGCGAAGAAGCCCCGGCGGCGATCGACAAGGCGTTCCGCCTCTACCAGCTGCCCCAGGGGATCATCTCGGTCGCGGTCGCGACGGTGCTCTTCCCGGCCCTGGCGCGGTTCGCCAACGCCGGCGAGTTCGACAACCTGCGGGCGACCCTGGCGAACGGGATGCGGCAGATCCTCTTCGTCCTGGTCCCGGCGGCGGCGGCGATCCTCGTCCTCTCCGAACCGATGATCCGGCTCGTCTACCAGCGCGGCGAATTCGGGCCGGCGGAAACGACGCTGGTGGGAACGGCGCTCTTCTGGTTCGCCTTCTCGCTGCCGACCAACGGGCTCTACCTACTGCAGACGCGGACCTTCTTCAGCATCCAGCGGCCGTGGCGGGCGACGACGCTGGCGCTGATCGACCTGGTCGTCTCGGCGCTGGCGGCGCT
>DASXFL010000007.1:0-7945 GCA_036489595.1 Solirubrobacterales bacterium | reverse complement strand
TGACGACCAGTTTTCCTTCCATGCCGGCCTGGCGGTGGCCGGGGACCGAGCAGAAGAAGGTGTAGGTGCCGGGTTTCAGGTTCACCGTCGCCGAGGCGGAGCCTTCGGCGAGGGTTTCGGTTTCGCCGATCGTTTCGCCGGCCGAGTTTTCGATCGTCACGTTGTGGGGGACCGCGGACTGGTTGGTGAAGTCGATCGTGTCCTTGCCGGCTTTGGCGGTGACTTCTTTCTGTTCGAAGGCAAGCTGGCCTTCGGGGTTGGCTTCGATCGCCACCTCGGAGCCGCTGCCGGCGGTGCCGCCTTCGGCTTCCGCCCCGCCGCCTTCCGACTTCGCTTCGCCGCCGGCTTCGGATTCACTTTCGGCGGTGGCGCTCGGTTCTTCGGCGGTCGAGGAGCTGCTGGAGCCGCCACCGCCGCAGGCGGCGAGGGCGAGTGCGGCAAGGAGCATGGTGAACAGGACGACTGCCTTCTTCATCGGAATCCTTTCCACGGGACACACTGTCGGGTGACGCGGTCGAATTTCGGTACGGCGGCCTCCCGCCGCAGGTTCACCTTCCCACGAATCGCGGTTTCTCGCCGCCGAAGAAAGCGGTGACGCCGGCGCGGAGGTCCTCGGTCGCCATCGAATCGGCGATCCCGTGGCGCTCGAGCTGCAGGTGCTCGGTCAGGGTGTGCTCGATGCTGCCGCCGACCAGGAGCTTCGCCATCCGCACGTAGTGGGGCGCCAGCGCCGCCAGCTGCTCGGCCTTGGCGCCGGTCCGCGCCTCGAGCTCCTCGGCGGGCACGACCTCGCTGACGAGGCCCTCCGCAGCGGCCGCCTCGGCGCTCAGGTCGGGGTCCTCGAGCAGCAGCTCGAGTGCCCGCGCCGGCCCGACCACGCGCGGCAGGAAGTAGGTCATGCCGCCGTCGGGCGAGGCGCCGATCCGCCCGTAGGCGGGGGCGAAGAAGGCGGCCTCGGAGGCGATCCGCAGGTCACAAGCGAGAGCCAGCGAGAAGCCCGCGCCGGCGGCCGGTCCGTTGACCGCGGCGATCACCGGATGGGGGATCCGCCGCAGGTCGACGATCGCCTGGTGGAGGGCTTCGGCGCCCTGGCGCACGCTCGCGGGCAGGTCGAGCTTCTCGTCTTCGACGCCTTTGCGGAACCAGGTGACGTCGCCGCCGGCGCAGAAGGCGCGGCCGGCGCCGGTCACGATCAGGGCGCGGATCGGGGCCCGGTCGGCGAGCCAGGCGAAGGCGATGGTGAGCTCGCCGATCATCTGCGGGCTCATCGCGTTGAAAGCCTCGGGACGGTTCAGCGTCAGCGTCCCGATCTCGCCGTCGATCTCGATCCGCAAGGTCTCCAGCTCCGGCACCGCGCTGGCGCTCATCGATCCCTCCCTGTTTGCGTCGTCCTGGCTGACTGGCCGAGTGCGCCGCAGCCTACCCTTTGAGTCGTGCCCGAAGAGCCCGAGAACAACGCCGAGGCGTCACCGCAGGAGCCCGAGTCCCGCGCGGAGCGGATCGCCCGCCAGCGCCGCGGACTGCCCGATTCCCCGGGCGTCTACCTCTTCTACGGCCGCGACGACGAGCTGCTCTACGTCGGCAAGGCGCGCTCGATCCGCAAACGCGTCGCCAGCCACTTCTCCGGCGGCGAGCCGCGGCTGACCTCGCGAATCGAGCGGATCGAGACGCTCGTCACCTCGACGGAGGCCGAGGCGCTGCTGACCGAGCAGAGCTTCATCAAGCGCCACCGCCCGCGCTTCAACATCCGCCTCCGCGACGACAAGTCCTATCCCTACGTCGCGGTCAGCCTCGACGAGGACTACCCGCGGGTCTACTTCACCCGCGAGAAGCACCGCAGCGGCCGCGCATACTTCGGTCCCTTCTCCTCGGCCAAGCGGGTGCGGGAGACGCTCGACCTGCTCGGCAAGCTGTTCCAGTTCCGCACCTGCGAGGGCGCCGAGCCCGGCCGCCGCTCCGGCAGCCCCTGCCTCGACTACTACATCAAGCGCTGCGGGGCGCCCTGCGTCGGCTACGTCAGCCGCGAGGAGTACCGTCGCAACATCGACGCGATCGTGGACTTCCTCTCGGGTCGCTATCGCCAGGTCGAGCGCGAGGAGCAGGAGGGGATGGACGCCGCCGCCGTCAACGAGGAATTCGAGCGGGCGACGATCCACCGCGACCGGTTGAAGGCGATCCGGTCGCTGTTCGAGCGACAGCGGGTGGCCAGCGAGTCGGTCGGCACCGCCGACCTGATTGGGGTCGCGGTCGAGGGCGCCGACGCCAACGCACAGGTCTTCCAGGTCCGCGACGGGATCCTCGCCGAGCGCCAGAGCTTCTACCTCGAAAACGAGGGCGAGCGCGACCTCGCCGAGGTCGCCGAGGAGTTCGTCGGCCAGTACTACGCGGCCTCGCCGGCGATGCCGCGGCGGGTGATCGTCGGCCCCTACCTGCGCGACCGCGCTGCGATCGTCGCCGAGGCGCTAAGCGAGCGGCGGGGCAGCCCGGTCGAGGTCCGTGCTGCCGAGCGCGGCGACAACCGCCGCCTCCGTGAGCTCGCCGAGCGCAACGCCCAGCTCGCCCTCGACCAGGACCGGTTGCGGCGCGAGCACCGCCGTGCCCGCCGGGTCGAGTCGCTGACCTCTCTTGCCGAAGCGCTGGAGATGGACGAGCTGCCGGTGCGGATCGAGGGCTTCGACATCTCCAACATCGGCGGCGAGCACACCGTCGCCTCGATGGTCGTCTTCGAGGGCGGCGCGACCAAGAAGTCCGACTACCGCCGCTTCAAAGTCCGCGGCGAGCACCGTCGCGGCGAGAACGGCGGCCCCGACGACTTCGCCTCGATGGAGGAGGTGCTGAGCCGGCGCCTCAACCGCTACCTCGAACAGAACGACCTCTCGCCGCACGACGGCAAGCGCGACGAGAGCTTCGCCTCGCTCCCCTCGTTGATCCTGATAGATGGCGGCAAAGGACAGCTGGGGGCGGGGATGCGGGCGCTGCAGCCCTTCGTCGAGCGCGGCGTCACCGTCGCCAGCCTCGCCAAGCGCGAGGAGGAGGTCTACGTCCCCGGCCGCTCCGAGCCGCTCGAGCTCCCAGCCGAGTCGGAGGGGAACCGGCTCCTGCAGCGGGTCCGAGACGAGGCGCACCGGTTCGCAATCGAGCACCATCGCGGTCGCCGCGACCGGGCGATGACCGGCTCGGTCTTGGACGAGTTGAGGGGGATCGGGCCGGCCCGCAAGCGGGCGCTGCTGCAGCACTTCGGCACCCCGGAGCGCTTCCTCGCCGCCTCCCGCGAGGAGCTCGAGGCGGTCCCCGGGCTGCCCGGCAAGGTCGGGCGCGAGATCCACGAGCAGCTGCACAGGACGGGCTGATGACGAGCGTCGACGGCGACAGGGCGGACCGGGTGGCGGGCGGCCAGCTGAAGGCGCTGGTGGTGATCACCGGCCACTCCGGGGCGGGCAAGTCGGAGGCGATCGCCGCCTTCGAGGACGGCGGCTACTTCTGCGTCGACAACCTGCCGCCGCGGATGATCGGCAGCCTCGGCGAGCTCTTCCGCCACGCCGGCAGCGGCGTCGAGTACGCCGCAGTCGTCTCCGACGTCCGCGGCGGCGACTACTTCGACGACCTGATCGCGGTCCTCGACGAGCTCGAGGGCGACGGCCTGAAGCCGATGGTCCTCTTCCTCGAGGCCGACGAGGAGACGCTGCTCGACCGCTACAAGGAGACCCGCCGCCGCCACCCGCTGGCGCCGGAGGGGCGAATCGTCGACGGGATCCGGTCCGAGCGCGAGCTGCTGGCGCCGCTGCGCGAGCGCGCCGACGCGGTGATGGACACCAGCGACCTGACCGGTGGCGAACTACGGCGGCGGATCACCGAGGAGATGCTGGGCCGCGACGCCGACAGCCGGCTCGCCCTCACCCTCCTCACCTTCGGCTTCAAGAACGGCCCCCCGCGCGACGCCGACCTGACGCTCGACGTCCGCTTCCTCCCCAATCCCCACTACGACCTCGAGCTGCGGCCGCAGACGGGCATGGACGAGGCCGTTCGGGCATACGTGGAGTCGGGGACGCAGGCGGGGGAGTTCTACGGGCGGCTGCTGCCGCTGCTCGAGTTCCTGGTGCCGGCGTACGTGACGGAGGGGAAGACGCACCTGACGATCGCGATCGGGTGCACGGGCGGGAGGCACCGGTCGGTGACGGTGGCGGACAGGATCCGGCGGGATCTGGCGGAGCGGGACGACGTGATCGTGCGCGTCAAACACCGCGACGTAGAGCTGGACTCATAGCGGCTCGGGTGGGTCGACGGGGCCTCCGGCTGAAATCGCGGAGGTCGCTTTGGGATGCGCAGATTCGAAATCGGGGAACGGCGTCGTTTTGGGAAGTAGCCGAATACGGGACCGGCGAAGATAGCGTGTGAGTTTATCCCCGTAGACGTCGGCGGGAGCGGGGATTTCAGTTCCCGTCGATGGCTCCGCGCCCCGAACCTCAGCCAGGACTGGCCCGCGCCATCAGGCAACTGAGACGGGAACGCAACTGGAGCCAGGAGGAACTGGGCTTTCGCGCCGGGCTCGACCGCTCCTGGATTGGCCACCTCGAGAGCGGACGGCTCAACCCGCTGTGGGGAACCGTGCGGAAGATTGCTCGGGCTTTCGAGGTGGAGCTCGCCGACCTCGCGGCGCTCGCCGAGAAGCTGGAACACGAAAAAGCCCCCCGGCCGTGAGGCCGAGGGGCTGGGGGGCTGCCGGCGGGGGGTTGGGACCTCTCCCGAGAGACCCAACGGTGTGAGTTTATCGCCACACTCAGGACGGTGTGGTCTGGTCGAGAAAGACCGCGCAACTTCCCGGTCGCCATCCCCGCACGACCGTTTGCCGGGCGGTGAGAGGAGACGCGCGACACCTGCCCCCTGTCGCTCCCTCCATACAATCGCCAGGCCCTTGCCCTCCCCTGTGATCTCAGTCAGCGGCCTCGAGATGTCCTACGGCCGCACCCAGGCAGTCCGCGGCATCGACCTCACGGTCGAGCGCGGCGAGGTGTTTGCGTTCCTCGGGCCGAACGGGGCGGGGAAGACGACGACGGTCGAGATCCTCGAGGGCTACCGACGGCGCACCGGGGGCGAGGTCGAGGTGCTCGGGGCCGACCCGCAGCGGTCCGGGCGCGACTGGCGCGAGCGGATCGGGATCGTCCTGCAGAGCTCGCGGCTCGACCCCTACCTGACCGTGCGCGAGTCGCTGGAGCTGTTCGCCGGCTACTACCGCACACCGCTGCCGGTCGAGCAGGTGATCACCCTGGTCGGCCTCGACCGTAAAGCCGATGAGCGGGCGCGCCGGCTCTCCGGCGGCCAGTTGCGACGGCTCGACGTCGGCCTCGCCCTGATCGGCGACCCCGAGCTGCTCTTCCTCGACGAGCCGACCACCGGCTTCGACCCCTCGGCCCGGCGCCAGTTCTGGGAGGTGATCGCCGGCCTCCGCGAGCTCGGCAAGACGGTCTTCCTCACCACCCACTACATGGACGAGGCGCAGCGCCTGGCCGATCGGGTGACGATCATCGCCGCTGGCCAGATCGTCGCCCGCGGCACCCCTGCCGACCTCGGCGCCCGCGCCGGCGGCGCGACGACGATCCGCTACCGCAGCGGCGGCCGCGAGGTGGCGGTGGAGACGACCGAGCCGGTGAAGGCGCTGCACGAGCTGACCGGGGCGGCGCTGAGGAAGGGCGAGGACCTCGAGGGGCTGGAAGTGACGAAGCCGACGCTCGAGGACGTCTACCTCGAGCTGACCGCCCCGGCGGAGGCCGGCGACGCGGCCGCGGCGGCGGAGGCCGGCGACCCGGCCGCGGCGGAGGCCAGGGCCGGATGAGCGGCGTCGCCCTGGTCGCGCACCAGTTCCGTTACGAACAGAAGGCCTTCTGGCGCAATCCGGCCGCCGTCTTCTTCACCGTGATGTTCCCGGTCATCGTCTTCCTCATCCTCGCCCTGGTCTTCAGCGGCGACACGGTCGAAGTCCGCGGCGGCATCAAGGCGACCACCTACTACGTGCCGGCGATCATGACCCTCTCGATCATCTCCGCGACGATGCAGTCGCTGGCGATGACCCTGGTGATCGCCCGCGAAGACGGACGCCTCAAGCGCGGCCGCGGTACCCCGATGCCGTCCTGGGTCTTCATCGCCGGCCGCATCGGCAACTCGATCGTCGTCGCCCTGATGATGCTGGTGCTGCTGGCGCTGATCGGGCTCGCCTTCGGCGTCTCGATCCCCTGGGAACGGCTGCCGCAGACCCTGCTGACGCTGATCGTCGGCGCCGCCTCCTTCTGTTGCCTCGGCATCGCGCTCACCGCCGCCATCCCCTCGCAGGACGCCGCCGCCCCGATCGTCAACGCGATCCTGCTGCCGCTCTACTTCCTCTCCGGCATCTTCATCCCCGAAGATCAGCTGCCGCACGGGGTGATCGTCTTCGCCGATCTCTTCCCGGTCCGCCACTTCTTCGACGCCTTCCTCGATGCCTACGTGCCGGGGAATGGGTCGGCCGTCTCTTGGGACAACCTTGCGATCGTCGCCCTCTGGGGAGTCGCCGGCCTGCTGCTCGCGGTCCGCTACTTCCGCTGGACCCCCCGGTCGGGGTAACGGCGCGGCCCCAACCGAGCCTCCGCGCGGCTGCTCCCGACAAGCAGCCGACTTGACGGCAGGACCGCCGTGTAGCTTCCAGGGTCCCGATGCTTCACCACGTCCTCCTTGAGGTCGGCGACCTCGAACGCAGTTCCTCGTTCTACGACTCGAAGCTGGCCCCGCTGGGCTGGCGGCGCCACTATGAGGAGAACCAGACGATCGGCTGGGGCATCGCCAAACCGGTCTTCTTCATCTCCTCGCACCACGACCCGAAGCCCGGCTTCGGGCTGCTCAGCTTCTCCGCCCTCGGGATTGTCGCGGTGAAGGCGGCGTGGGAGAGCGGCGTCGGCGCTGGCGGCACCAACGTGAGCGAGCCGGGCGCGCGCCGCTCCCCCGGCTCCGGCTCCTACTCGGCCTTCCTCATGGACCCCGACGGCTACGAGATCGAGCTGACCATCGGCTCGGACTAGGCTCGGACCAGCTAGACGAAGAGACGAGGAGCGGCCGGGGCTCGCGCAAGCGCCGAGCGCCTAGGATCGGCGTCCAATCACCAACCAGGAGGCATCGAGAGAATGGCAGTGAAGGTCGGCATCAACGGTTTCGGGCGGATCGGGCGCAACTGCTTCCGCGCTGCACATGCTGCTGGCGGGGGAGGGCTCGAGTTCGTCGCCGTCAACGATCTCGTCGACGTCGAGACGATGACCAACCTGCTCAAGTACGACTCGATCCTCGGCCGTTTTCCCGGCGAGGTCGAAGCCGGCGAGAGCTCGATCAGCGTCGACGGCCGCGAGATCGCGCTGCTCTCCGAGCGCGACCCGGGGGCGCTGCCCTGGGGCGACCTCGGGGTCGACGTGGTGATCGAGTCGACCGGCCTCTTCACCAAGCGCGAGGACGCCGCCAAGCATCTCGACGCCGGCGCCAAGAAGGTGATCATCAGCGCCCCGGCGACCGAACCCGACGTCACCGTCGCCCTCGGCGTCAACTTCGAGGAGGCCTACGACGCCGGCAGCCACGACGTCATCTCCAACGCCTCCTGCACCACCAACTGCCTGGCGCCGCTGGCCAAGGCCCTGCACGAGGCGTTCACGATCGAGCAGGGCCTGATGACGGCGATTCACGCCTACACCGCCGACCAGCGCCTGCAGGACATGCCGCACTCCGATCCGCGCCGTTCGCGCGCGGCGGCGCTCAACCTGATCCCGACCACCACCGGCGCCGCGAAAGCGGTCGGGCTGGTGCTGCCGGAGCTGAACGGCAAGCTGAACGGCTTCTCGATGCGGGCGCCGGTCCCGACCGGGTCCGCCGTCGACCTCGTCTTCACCACCCCCGAGCCGCTCGACAAGGAGAAGATCAACGCCGCCCTGAAGGC
>DASXFL010000174.1:0-13539 GCA_036489595.1 Solirubrobacterales bacterium | reverse complement strand
GCGAGCGGTGGCCGGGGGTCACGGCCGATGCGGGTCCTAGGCATCCTCCACCAGGAGGATGCGGGCCTCGGCGTCTTCGCCCGCCCGATAGCCGAGCGCGGCGCGGAGCTGGACAGCTGGCTCCTGCCCGACGGCGGGCCCCCGCCCGACGACCCCTTCGCCTACCAGGCCGTGCTCACCCTCGGAGGCTCGGCCAACCCCGACGAACGGCGACGCTTCGGTTGGATCCGCCGAGAGCAGGAGCTGCTCTCGGAGCTCCTCGCCGCGGGGACCTCGATCATGGGTCTCTGCCTCGGAGGACAGCTTCTCGCCGTGGCCGCCGGAGGATCGGTTCGACGCGCCTGCCGGCCGGAGATCGGCTGGTACGGGCTCGAGCCCACTGCCGCATGCGACGAAGATCCGGTGCTCGGCGGGGTCCCGGCGGGACTCGAGGTGCTCGAGTGGCATGGGTATGAGTTCCTTGCCCCACCCGGTGCGGTTCCGCTCGCCCGCTCGGAAGTCTGCCTGCAGGCCTGTCGGATCGGGTCCTGCGCCTGGGCCCTGCAGTTCCATCCCGAGGTCGACCGCCGGATCCTCGACGGGTGGATCGACGAGCACCACGCCGATCCCGACGTCGCCACTCACGGACTTGATCTGGAGGAGCTCCGCGCCGAAAGCGATCCGCGGATCGACGCGTTCAACGCCTTCGGCGGGAGGCTCTGCGCCCGATGGCTCGACGCCGCCGCGGCGGAGGCGTCGACCGTATCCGGGAGCGGCGGGCGCCGCTAGAGTGATGACGTGGTCGCGCGGACCGAGCTGGCAGGGGGTCAAGATCGGCCGAGCGTCGAGTTCGCGCCGATCGAGCCGCTGCGGGCCCACGAGTACGTCGCAGAGCAGATCCGGCGCCATATCGGCCTCGGCCTGATCGGCAGCGGCGACGCCCTGCCGCCAGAGCGCGAGCTGGCGAAGATGTTCGGGGTCGGGCGGGCGACGATCCAGGCGGCGCTTCGGTCATTGGAATCCGACCACCTGATCGAGAGCCGCCGTGGTCGCCATGGGGGCACGTTCGTGGTTGAGCCGCAGGAAGACGACGCCGCGCAGGAGCGCCTGCAGCTCGAGATCCGACTTTCCCGAGAGCGGATCGAGGACGCGCTGGACTTCCGTCGGGTGGTCGAGGAGGGAGCCGTGGGCCTCGCCGCCGAACGCCAGGCGGCGCACGAGATCGCGGCCTTACGGAAGTTGAGCCAGCAGATGGTCGCAGCCGAGACGGAGAGGGACTTCCACCGCTTCGACACGGAATTTCATGTCGCGATCGCCCTCGCCAGCCAGAGCGAGCTCCTGCGCGGCGCCGTCGAGCAGTCGCGATTGATCCTCAACGATGCGATCTTCGCCCAGCCGGAGAGCGAGGTCTGGCACAAGCGGATCCTCCGCGAGCACGACGCGATGGTCGATGCGATCGCGGCCGGTGACAAACGGCTGGCGGTACGGACCATGCGCCGCCACCTGAGCCACACCGAGAAGGGCATCCGCGCGCACCTCACGGCCGTCGGTTGAGTCCGCCGGGCCGCCGGCTGGGTGCGGTAATTGCGTGTACAGGGGACCCCTGTCAGGTCCTTGGCTCTCACCGTGACGGTGCCCGGCATCATGACGATGGCGAAGGGCATCCCCAGCGGATGGGCCGCCGCCTGATGGACACTCCTCGGCGGACTGGGAAACCACTCCACGGTCGGCGACATCCGCGGACTCGGGCTGCCCGTCGGCGTCGGGGCTGATGAGGCACGTTCACCGGGGTTGGTCGTCAGCCCTGGGTCGGATCCACCGCCTGCCCCGCCGAAGCTCCGCGGCGGGCTCCCACAGTGGCGGCCTGCCTCACCTCGCTGGGGCCCGACTTGACACCGTTTGGGCGGGTCGCCCCAGCCCTGGCCATATCATCAACCGCACCCGCCGTGGCCGACCGCGTACTCTCCCCGACCTCGTTCATCGTCCTTGGTCTGCTGAAGCAGTCACCCGGGACTCCCTACGACCTGAAGAACCGCGTCGCAGCCACGATCGGCAACTTCTGGTCGGTCCAGCATGCTCAGCTGTATACGGAGACCGCACGCCTGGCGAGCGAGGGACTGCTCGATGAGCAGCGCGAGAGTGAGGGCCGACGGCGCAAGACCTACTCGATTACGGACGCCGGCAGGGCGGCCCTCGACGAGTGGCTGGCTCAGTCGGTCAGGGAGCTCGCGGAGTTGCGTGACCTGGCCCTGCTCAAGGTCTTCTTCGGTGCCAACGCCCAGATGATCGCCGCCGACCAGCTCGACGCCCACCGAGCCAAGCTGGCCGAGTACGAAGCGCTCCGTGACAGCATGCGCGAGGTCGATATCCCCGAAGGGCTCCGGTTGGCGGGCCAGGTGGGACTCATGCACGAGGAGGGGTTCGTCGAGTTCTGGACCGCGTTCCTGCAGCGCAGCAAAGGAGTCGAACCGTCGCCCGGGGAATCAAAATAGGTCCTTAATAAACGGTCTACTCTGATTCGTCTATTCTGGACTGTTAGATGGGAGGAGCGTCTGACAACCGGGGTGGCGGATCGCGCGCCCTCCCTCTCCTTGCCGCCGCTTGCCTCGTCGCCGCGCTCGTGGCTGGCGGCACTCGGATGGCCAGCGCGGGGGCGGCCGGGTTCGAGCCTGTCCTCGCCGTCTCCTTGGACAGCGCCGCGGCCGACTCGCCTACCGGAATGGGCGTCCTGCTCGACCTATCGCCCGAGCGCGAATCTGGGGCCGTCGAGCTGCAGCGTGCTTCCCTGGCTTTGCCACCTGGCCTTGGTCTCGACCCCTGCGCCTTTCCCTCCCTCTCAGACTGCTCGCCGGCCCAGATCGGGCTAACCAGCGCGGCCGGGGTCACCCCGCCTGCATTCGACGCCGAACCGGCGCGCTGCCCGGCGGCATCAGAGCTCGGCAGCGTCGAGATCCAGTCGCCGCTTGTCGCTCAACCCCTGCTCGGAGCGGCCTACCTCGCCACGCAGGGTGCGAATCCGTCCGCGAGCCTGTTGGCGGTCTACGTCGCCGTCGAAGAACCGCACGCCGGAATTCAGCTGAAGTTCGCCGGCAAGCTGGTGCCCGACCCGCATAGCGGCCAACTGACCCTCTCCTTCGAAGAAATCCCAAGGCTTCCCGTTGAAGCCATGAGATTCGATCTTCCAGGCGGGCCACGGGCGCTGCTCACCACCCCTTCGACCTGTGGCAGCCTCCCGGTCGAGGCGCAGTTGACGCCCTGGGAAGGGGCCGAAACGACCCTCTCCGCTCATTTTTCGATCAGCGAAGGCTCCGGCGGCACCGCCTGTCCGGGAGGCGAAGCCTACGAGCCTCACGATCCCGCCTTCGAAGCCGGCACCTTCGATCCGCTTGCCGGGACCGACAGCCCGTTCTTCCTGCGGTTGAGACGCGAAGCCGGCTCGCAACCACTCGCCGGCTTCGATGTCACCCTGCCGCAAGGTCTGCTCGGACGCCTCGGGGGCATCGCGATCTGCAGCGACCCGGCGATCGCCGGAGCACAGGCACGGGGACACGAAGGCGGGGGAGCGGAAGAGGAGTCCTCGCCGTCGTGTCCCGCCTCTTCGCAGCTCGGCACGATCAGCGTCGCCAGCGGCTCCGGGGCGCCGTTCGAAGCCCTCGGTCATATCTACCTGGCCGGTCCCTACCTGGGAGCGCCGTTGTCGGTGGTGGCGATTACGCCGGCGATCGTCGGTCCGCTCGACCTCGGCGCAGTCGTCGACCGAGTCGCCATCTACGTCAATCCGACCACTGCCCAGATCGAGTCCGTGACCCACACGATCCCGACGATCATTCACGGCATCCCGCTCGACATCCGCTCGATCGCGACGGAACTGAACCGGGCCGGCTTTACTCTCAACCCGACTCATTGCGCCCCGTTGGCGAGCACCGGCACCGTGACCTCCGTTCTCGGTCAGTCCGCTCCGATCTCGAGCCCGTTCCAGGCCAGCGGCTGTGCTGCCCTGCCCTTCGAACCGAAGCTCCGTCTGCGGCTGGAAGGAGGGACGAGGCGCCACCGTTTCCCCGCGCTCACCGCCGTTCTGACCGCCAAGCCAGGCGAAGCGAACAGTGCCCGCGCCAGTGTCCTGCTGCCCCATTCGGTGTTCGTCGAACAGGCGCACGTCCGGACTGTTTGCACGCGGGTGCAGTTTGCCGCTCGTGAATGCCCTGCCGGCTCCATCTACGGTCACGCGCAAGTGATCACGCCGCTGCTGGATGTGCCCGAAGAAGGACCTGTCTACATGCGCTCTTCCTCCCATGTGCTACCCGACCTGGTGGTGCTGCTGCGGGGCCCGGCCTCCCAGCCGATCGAAATCGAACTCCACGCCCGGGTCGACTCCGTCCACGGTCGCAATCGCAGCATCTTCGAAATGATCCCCGACGCTCCGGTCACCCGCTTCGAACTCCACCTGCAAGGCGGCGAGAAGGGACTTCTCGTCAACTCCACCAACCTCTGCACCGCTTCCAAAAGCGAACGCCGAGCGACGGTGACGCTGAGGGGCCAGAACGGCAGGCGCTACAAGACCACTCCGCTGGTCCAGAACTCCTGCGCTAAGAAGCACGAGAAGCCTGTTCGGCCATGATCGAGCGAAGGGGCGCCCGCAGCCGGCGCAGGGCTCAGCTCCCGATCCCGTCCAGCGATGTCAAGCCGGCTTGATCCAGGCTGCCAGGCACGCATCGTGTTCGATCGGGAGCGCTTTCGCCGGCCCTCGATTGATCGAGTCCCGCTGGATCACCCGAGCTTCTCGGCCAGCTCGCGCAGGTCGGCGACGGACTCCTCGGCGTCGCTGTGCTGGCGGACCGGGCTTCCCGGATCGCGCTCGGGTGAGCGATCGACGAACGCCGTCCGCAGGCCGGCTCGCCGGCCTCCCCTGAGGTCCGCGGGGTGGGCGCTCACGAGCATCAGCTCGCTTGGCTGGAGGTCGAGAAGGCGCGCGGCGGTCAGGTAGACCTCGGATGCCGGCTTGTAGGCGCGGGCCATCTCCGATGACAGCAGGCAGTCGAAGCGGAGGTTCGTGTGACGGGCGAGGTCGACCAGCAGGGTGAGGCGGCCGTTCGACAGGGCCGCCGTGAGGTAACGGCTTCGCAGGGCCTCCAGGCCTGCCGCTGCGTCCGGCCACGCGGGCAGGCGATGCCACGCCTCGACCAACTCGTGTCGCTGCTCGATCGGGAGGTCGGTGGCGTGCTGGGCGAGCAGCTCCTCGAGCGTCGACAGGTGGAGCGCATCGAGGTTCGCCCACGGCCTTTGGCCTGCGTTCACCTCGGCCTGTGCGGCAAAGGAGCGCTTCCGCCAGGCGTCCGCGAGCTCGGTGGCCCCGGCGATGTTCCTTGCGGCGAGGGCCGACGCGATCGAGGGGCGCCACTCGATCAGCGTGCCGACGACGTCAAACGCAAGCGCCCGCACCCGCATGATGTCCAGGGTAACGGTAGAAGTCGCGCCGGGACGGTGAGCCGGCTCAGGGGTGCTCGGCGCCGCGCACCCTCAGGCCCATCGGCACCTGACTGGTGCGAGGTGATCGGTTTTACCAGGCCCGATTCGCCCGATCGGGCTGCTTCCGGCGAACCTCGAAACCGACGGTCGCTGGCTCGAATCCAGCCGGAGGTGTGCTGCAGAGCCGAATCGGGCGCCCGCAGCTAGATCTGCTCCGACCGGTCTCGAGGCTGCACGGTCGGCGACTGGCCGGGTTGGTCGAAGAGCTCGGGGTGGCGGGCCATCTCCTCCTCGCTCCAGAGCCACCATTGCAGCTGTTCGAGGCGGTCGATCTCCTCCTGCGGCAAGCGCATCCTGATGGTGCGGGCGGGCGACCCGCCGACGATCGCGAATGCGGGCACGTCGCGGGTGACGATCGCCCCTGCCGCGACCACCGCCCCGTTGCCGATCGCCACGCCATCGAGGATGATCGCGGCGTCCCCGATCCAGACGTTGTGACCGACCGAGATCGGTCCGCGGCTTGCCTCGCTCTCGTCGAATTCGAGCCGGCGCTGGAGCCGGTACTGCAGATTTGCAACGTCCGTGCGGTGGTTCGAGGAGATCATCCGCACACCTTCGCCGATCGCGCAGTAGCGGCCGATCTTGATTGGCTCGCTGCCCTTGAAGATCGACGGCCCAGTGACCGTGGTGCCGAAGCCGAAGTTGGTCCTCCCCGACACCTCGCTGCCAACGGCGATCTGGCAGCGAGGAGCCAGGTCGACGCCGCGGCTGCGGAGGCGCGCGTAGAAGATCTGGCGCCGAGCTTCTCTCCAGAGCCGAAGGACCGGTAGCAGCAGGCGCCGCACGCCTTTGATCATAGGTATTGGCGCCCGGACTAGAGCTCTCAGATGGAGCGAGTCGACCGCCGCCAAGGAAGAGGCGGACGATCGGGATTCGCATCGATCAGGAATCCCCGTTCCGTCGGAGGCACGTGCTAACAACACCCCTGGTCGAAGAGCCTTTCGAGGAAGGAATGCAGGCCGGAGGACCGTGTAAATTCTTGACCGACATGCTCCAGAATCCAGACGTCGAGTCCGGGGGACAGGGTGCTACGTCGCTCCCGTCCGAGGTCGAGCTGACTCTCGGGCCCGTCGCCTACGAGAGCTTCGGGGGCTCCTCCAGCACGGCCGAGGGGCTCGAGAGGGGAGTGCTCGACGCCGTGCGGGCGTTCTTGGCGGACGAGGGAACGGCGGCAGTCGAGTACCCCGGTTTTCTCCGCCGCTACGACTCCTCGGCCGCGGTCGTGGTCAGCTGCAGGTTCGCGCCGATCGAGATGGAGCAGCTGGAACGGGACTCGAAGCAGGCCGGAATCACCGTCGAGCAGTTGGTCACCCGCGCGGTCCTCTTTCACGTCGCCCGCAAAGACGCGGATCGCAAGGACGAGGACCTGCTCGAGCGACTGCCGTCGCGAACTGCTAGCCGGACGCGGAGGCCGCGACGACCGGCGAAGCGCCCGATTCCGTGAGCGAGGCGCAGAGCGCCCGCCGACCGCGGTGGTGGAGCCCGTGGATCGAGCTCTCGGTCTTTTCCAGGCGCCGGGCGATCTCCCCGGGGGAGAGTCCGACGATGTGCCTCAAGACGAGGACCTCGCGCTGGTCGGCGGGGAGCCCCCGGAGCGCCGACCAGAGCAGCATTCCACGCTCGTTCCAATCTTGGTAGGAGCCGCCCGTGAGCTCGTCGATATCGGCTGCCGGAAGCGCGCGCTTGACGCGGAGGTGGTCGAGGGCGGCGTTTCGCGCGACCCTGAGAATCCAGGCCGCAAACGGAGTCTCGCGACGCTCGTAGCGCTCGATCGCGGTCACCAGTTTCGCGAAGACGTTCTGGGCGATGTCCTCAGCCTCGTGCGACGAGCCGACGATGCTCGCCACGTAGCGGCGAACGTCGGGGGCGAAGCGCACGTACAGGAAGTGAATCCCTTCCGGGTCACCTTGCTTCGCCCGCTCGACCGCCACCTGGACCAGCTTCGAATCGCGTGCTCCGTCGGACTTTCGTTGCGGTCCATCGAGCTTCGACCCGAAGGACTTATGTTCGCCGTTGGTCACTGAATCACTTCCCCTGTCGAATTCCCGCTCGACCTGACGCCCGAGACCATCGAAGACTGGACATTTGGCCGGTACGCCGAGCCGAATAAGCGTCCAAATATAAACAGCTCCTTAAAGGATTCAAGGTCGCGAGCGCGAAGCTCCCGACAGGCGCGTCGTTCCAAATAGGAAGGAATCCCTTCCTAAAGAGCGGGAAAAAGTCGCAACCGCCGAGGTTGTGAGACGACCGGCGGGCTTTGGAATCACTCGAAGTAGTGAGTGGTGACGAAGCTCGAGCTCGTCTCCAGGCACTGCTCGACTGGCTTCACCGCCACCGGCGCGCCTCCCCGGCGGAGCGACTCCTCCAAGGCCTCGAGGGCGAGCACGATCTGCAGTCCGAACTCGGCATCCGACCGTGGACTGGTTCCGTTCCGGATCGCCTCGGCGAAGTCGTCCAGCTCGAGCGCCAGCGGCTCGCGCGGCTCGATCCGTGGAGCGACCATGTCGCCGGCGCGGTAGGTCAACTTGTACTCGCCGAAGTTCGCCGGCTGATGGGAGAAGTCGAGCCCACGGTCGTAGATCCGGACCGATTCGTCCGGAGCGGTATCGAGGTACTGGATCATCCGGCGGCTCCCGACCACCACCATCTCGCGCATTTTCCGCGGCGCGAGCCATGAGAGCTGGATGTTGGCCTTCGTGTTGCCCTCGAAGCTGAGCGTCAGGAACGCCGTCTCGTGGACGCCATCGCGGAAGATGCAGTGGCCGCTGGCCGAGACTTCGCGCAGGGGTTGCCCCAACCAGCAGAAGAGGATCGAGAGATCGTGCGGGGCTAGGTCCAGCACCACGCCGTCCTTCTGGTACCTGCCGAGGTTCATGCGCGACGAGGTGATGAAGAAGATCTCGCCGGCCTCGCCCTCGACGATCAGCTCGCGCACCTTGTCGACCGACGGGCTGTAGACGAAGGTGTGTCCCGGTAGCAGCACGAGCCCCTCTGCCGCCGCAAGCTTGGCGAGCTGGGTGGCCTCCTCGGAGGTTGGCGCGAGCGGCTTCTCCACCAGCACGTGCTTTCCCGCTTCGAGGGCGCGGCTGACGAGCTCGAAATGGGTGTGCGGCGGAGTCGCGATCGCCACGGCGTCGACCGAGGGGTCGCGCAGGACGGCCTCGAACACTCGCTCCACCCGGACATCTGGGTAGCGCGCTTGGAACTCGTCGATCCGCTGCTCGTCCCGCTCGCAGAGGCCGCAGAGGTCGAAGTGCTGGGACTCGACGATGTTGCGGACCATGTTCGGGCCCCAGTAGCCGTAGCCGACCACCCCGATCCCGATCGCTGAGGCGCTCATGAGACTCCTTTCCGGCGCAGCACGGTTAGTGGCGTCCGGGCGATGATCGAGATATCGAGTCCGAGCGAGCGGTGCTCGACATACTCGAGGTCGAGGCGAACCATCTCCTCATAGGTGCGCTGATTTCGACCGTTGACTTGCCAAAAACCGGTCAGCCCGGGCTTGACGTCGAATCGGCGCAGATACCATTTCGGGTACTGCTCTACCTCGTAGGGGATCGCGGGCCGAGGGCCGACTATCGACATGTCGCCCGCGAGCACGTTGAGGAGTTGGGGCAGCTCGTCGAGGCTCCAGTCGCGGATCCAGCGGCCGACCCGGGTGATCCGCGAGTCCACCGTCAGCTTGTAGAGGTCGCCGGAGGCCCCGCCCGCCTCGGCGGTCGCGCCGGAGATCAGCGCGGTCACGTACTCGCGGTGCTTCGCTGGGTCGGCGCCGCTGCGCATGCTGCGGAACTTGAAGACCGTGAACTCGCACCGGCCGCGACCGACCCGGCGCTGGCGGAAGATCGCCGGGCCCTTGCTGTCCAGGCGGATGGCGACTGTGATCAGCGCCATCAGGGGCGCCAGGACGACGAGCGCGAGCGAGGCGACGGCGATGTCGAGAGCCCGGTGTCCGGCCTCCGCCAAGGCGTCCCTCTCGGTTGCGACCCCCCCTCGCTCTACGCCGTGAGCCTCCACTTCAAGGGACAACGGGTCGAAACCGAGAAATCTTTCGTCCTCAGGACGCCGAGGCCGCCGAATCGACGACGGAGAACTCGCGGACGGCGGTGACGATCGCCTCGATCTGGCTCCCCTCGAGCGCTGGGAAGAGTGGCAGCGAGCAGATTTCGCCCGCCAGTCGCTCGGAGACCGGGAGGCTGCCGGGCCCGAGGCCGAGGCCCGCGTAGGCCGGCTGCAGGTGGATCGGCGTCGGGTAGTGGATGGCGGTTGCGATTTCTCGCGCCTCGAGGTGCTCGCGCAGCCGGTCGCGGTCGGGCGAGCGGACGACGAAGAGATGGAAGACGTGGTCGCCATCGCCCGTCGTCGGGGGCGGCACGACCGGGCTCTCCGCGAGCGCCTCCCGCAACGCCGCGCCGGCCGCCCGCCGGCCGTCGTTCCAGCCGTCGAGCCGTCGCAGCTTGTGCTCGAGGATCGCCGCCTGCAGGCCGTCGAGTCGGAAGGTCCCGGAGACGACGGCGTGGTGGTGCCGCGGGCCCTCGCCGTGCGAGCGCAGCGCCCGCAGGCGACTGGCGAGCTCCTCGTCGTCGGTGACGACGGCGCCGCCGTCGCCCCACCCGCCGAGGTTCTTGGTCGGGTAGAAGCTGAAGCAAGCGGCGTTGCCGAGGGTCCCAACCCGCCTGCCGCGGTACCAGGCGCCGTGCGCCTGGCAGGCGTCCTCGATCACGGCGACGCCCCGTTCGCGGCAGAGCGCGAGGATCGGGTCCATCTCGACGGTGCGGCCGTAGAGGTGGACCGGGATCACGCAGCGGGTGCGCGGCCCGAGCGCGGCGGCGACGATCTCGGCGTCGATCAGCGAGGTCTCCTCGTCGACGTCGACGAGGCGCGGTACCGCGCCGGCCATGCTGACCGCCTCGGCGGTCGCGATGAAGCTGTTGGTGGGCACGACGACCTCGTCTCCGCGGCCTATCCCGAGCCCCCGCAGAGCCAGCTCCAGCGCGCTCGTCCCCGAGGCGACGCCGACCGCCTCGGCGCCGCCGCAGTAGGCGGCGAATCTCCGCTCGAAGCTCTCGACCGGTCGCCCCATGGTGAAGGCCCCCTCGCTGGCCACCTGCTCGACGATCTCGACCAGATCCCGCAGGAGCGCGGGATCGGAGCGGTCGAGCTGCAGCAGGGGAACGGCCACGCCCAACCAACGCAGGGCCACCGGCGGGACTTTCATCGGCACGGAAGTCCGCTTGGGAAGATTCGTTGGTAAGGGTGATGGTCGCCGAGCGCAGAGACCAGCCTGCGAACGACGCTCCCTACCGCCTGATCGACGAGGTCACGTTTGGGCCGGGGGCGATCGTCCGCTCGTTCACCAACCTGTACGGGTGCAGCCTCGGCGCCGAGACCCAGGTAGGAGCCTTCGTCGAGATCCAGCACGGCGTCACGGTCGGCGATCGTTGCAAGATCCAGAGCCACACCTTCATCTGCGAAGGGGTGTCGATCGAGGATGAGGTCTTCGTCGGTCACGGCGTCACGTTCATCAACGATCTGCAGCCGCGCGCGGTGACCGAGGCCGGAGAGCTGCAGGGTCGGGACGATTGGGAGCTGTTGCCAACCGTGGTCGAACGCGGCGCCTCGATCGGCTCGGGGGCGACGATCCTCGGCGGAGTGCGTATCGGCGCCGGCGCCCTGGTCGGTGCGGGTGCGGTGGTCCTCGGCGCGGTCGAGGCGGGCGCGACCGTGGTTGGCAACCCGGCGCGGAGCTTGAGATGAGCACGCTGCGGCTCGGGATCGGGGGACTCCTGCGCGAAGCGGTCGAGCTGCGGCAGGAGGGGGACCTCGCATCGGTTCTGGCCGAGGCGCTGCGGCACTATGCCGAGCGGCTTCGCAGCTCGGGCCGCCCCCTCGACCCTCCCAACTTCGTCGGCGCCGGCGGCCCCGTCGGGCGGACCTTCGTCGAGGTCCCCGTCGAGGACCGGGTCGCCGAGATCCTCGCCTCGGACTGGAAGCGGCTGGCGATCCCGCAGGACCTGCTGGCGACGCACGCCGCCTTCGTCTACCTGGCCGATTCCGATCGCCGGTGTGACGAGCGCGGACCGGAGCCACTCAGCATCGCGCCGTAGGCGGTCAGGAGATGTTGCTCGGAGGCTTCCCAGGTGAGATCGGCGACCCTCGCATGGCCGTGAGCGGCGAGGCATGCCCGCAGCTCGGGGTCCCGCGCCAGCTGGGCGACCGCGGCGGCGAAGGACTTGACGTCGGCGCACTTCGCGTAGAGGGCCGTGTCGCCGGCGGTGCGGCGCGTCTCCAGCAGCGGGTAAGCGACGAGCGGTCGCCGCGCCGCCATGTACTCGGCGATCTTGACCATCGTCGAGCGTTCGTTCAGCGGCGTGCATGGCGCCGGGTCGAGACAGATGTCCGCGGCGGCGAGGAGCCGCGGAACCTCGTCGTGCCCGACCCGTCCGGTGAATCGCACCGAGTCGCCGAGCCCCGAGGCGGCGGCCTGCGCTTCGATTGCCGGTCGGCGCGAGCCGTCTCCGACGAGGGTGAGGTCGGCGGCGAGGTCGTGACGGTCGCGCAGCGCCTGCAGCACCGGGACCAGCTGGTCGACTCCGTCCTGCTCCTCCATGCCGCCGAGGAAAACGAGCTGCGGCCGGCTCAGCTCTCCGCTTCTCCCCGTGGTCGCAGCCGCAACCGCCGCCTCTGGGGGGCCGTTGCGGACGATCACGACCGCGGCCGGATCGACGCCCCCGCGGGCGATGGCCACCTCGCGGTGGGACTCGTTCGCCGCCAAGACGACGGTGGCGACGCGAAAGGTCCAGCGCTCGAAGGCGCGCAGGACGCGGGCGACGCTCCGGTTGCCGAGCTTCTCTTCGAAAAGCTCAGGCGCGAGGTCATGGTGGTCGAACACGACCTTGCGGCCGCAGGCGCGGGCAAGGAGGCCGACGCCGAAGAACGTATCCGGCGGGTTGTGGAGGTGGACGACGTCGGCGTTTCGCACCAGCGCCGCGGCGCCGGCGAGGTACAGGCGGGCATTGGCGATCGCATACTCGAGCACATACCCGGCGACGGTCGGCGGCGATTCGGGCAGGGCGAACCGCACGACCTCGACTCCCGCGATCGTCTCTCGGCGTCCCTGTCCCTGGGCGCGCGGGGCGATCACGGTGACCCGGTGACCGGCGGCGGCGAGGCTCGTCGCCTCGCTTCGCACCCTCACGTCCTGGGGGTAGGGATTGTTCTCGAGGAGCATCGTGATCCGCGCCACGCGGGAGACCCTAGAGCCACGTCCCTCGCGTCGGGGATTGCGCCCGAGCATCGACCTCCAGCTTCTTTCCCGTCTCGTCGGTCGCGCTCGGATACCGTGGTGGCCGGGAGCGCGATGGGGAGAACCAGCCGACGACCGTTGGTGGCAGCGGGCATTCGCCGGGAGTTCGCCCCTTGCCCGTGAGCGAGAACGGCACCCCGCTGATCTCGGTCGTGATCCCCGCCTTCAACGGCGAGGCGACGCTGGCGAATACGCTCGAGTCGCTCCTGGCACAGACCTTCGAGGACTGGGAAGGCGTGGTGGTCGACGACGGGTCGACGGACGACACCGCTGGGGTGGCTGCCCGGCTCGTCGGCTCCGATTCGCGGTTCCGCGTGCACACGCAGCCGAACGGCGGGGTCAGCCGCGCCCGCAACGCCGGCATTGCGCTCGCCAAGGCCCCCTGGCTGTTTTTCCTCGACGCCGACGACTGGATCGCTCCCGACGCCTTCGAGTCGCTGCTGCGGGCGCCGCTGGAGCAGACCGACGTGGTTCACGGCGGTTTCGTCCGGATCGATGCCGAGGGTCGCGAGGAACGCGAAGAGGCGGTGGCCGCAGGCACCGACCTCTTCCCGATCCTGGTGCGGACCTGCGCCTTCTCGATCCACTGCTGCCTCAGCCGCACCGAGCAGGTTCGCGCCGTCGGCGGCTTCGACGAGTCGCTCGCCACCTGCGAGGACTGGGACCTTTGGCAGCGGCTGGCGCGGAGCGGCGCCCACTTCGCCAGGATCCCCGAGTACATCGCCTAC
>DASXFL010000170.1:0-15278 GCA_036489595.1 Solirubrobacterales bacterium | reverse complement strand
GGTGCCTCCTGAAAACACTCGAGCGGAGCCGCAGGCGGAGCGTTTTCAGGAGGCACCCCGGCGACCCTCCCCGCCAAACCTTGATCCCTAGCCTGCCGTCCTCGTCCCCGGCTGCCCGCCCGGCTCGCAACTAAATCTTTCGTCCGCTCCCCCACCGAATCGCATACCTTGTCCAATCATGGAGGGGCCAACGCGAATCCGGGCCTGGCTGTCAGGGCTCATCCTCGCCGCGCTCATCCTCGCCGCTCTCCCGGCAGCCGCGACGGCGGCCCCGGCGGTGACGACCACTGCCGACGGTGGCCCCGGGTCGCTGCGGGAAGCGGTGGCCCTGGCGGCGCCGGGGGAAACGATCACGATCCCGAGCGGGAGCTACAAGCTCGTACTCGGCGAACTGACGATCGCCAAGAGCCTGACCTTGGCCGGCGCCGGCGCCAAGACGACGATCCTCGAAGGCGGCGGTGCCTCGCGGGTGATCGACGCCACCAACGCGGCGGCGGAAGTGACGATTTCTGACCTGACGATCCGCGGCGGCCACGTCCACACCGGGATCGCCGAGGGCGGCGGCATCTTCTCGCAGGCCGGCCACCTGACCCTGCTCCGCGACACGATCACCGAAAACACCTCTGACGCGACCAGCCCGGGAGCCGCCGGGGGCATCGCCGACGGCGGCGGCGTCACCGTCCACCTCGAAACGAACGCCGCCCTCACGGTCCGCGACAGCACCATCACCGGCAACGTCGCCAACGCCAGCGGCGACACCGGGAAACCGGGCGGCATCGCCGAAGGCGGCGGCCTCTACGTGCGCTTCTCCGGCGCCGTCGAAGTGTCCGGCTCGACGATCAGCGGTAACCAGGCGCTGACCCGCGGCGGCGGCATCGCCACCGGCGGCGGCGTCTTCTTCTCCGACAACTCGCAGCCGGGCTCGCTCTCGACCTCGACCCTGAGCGGCAACCTGGCCGAATCGGGCAGCGACGCCAGCGGCGGCGGCGGGTTCATCATCACCGGCGGCCCGTACCCCTTCGCGCTCGACCGGGTGACCGCAACCGGCAACAGCTCCGTCTCGGGGAACGGCATGGGCGAAGGCGGCGGCCTCTCGCTCGGCGGCAGCGCCAACGGGGCGGTGCGGATGATCGCCTCGACCCTCGCCGGCAACGCCGCCAACAACGGCGGCAATCTCGGCGCGGGCTCCGAACTCAGCATCGGCGACACCGTGATCAGCACCGGCAGCGGCAACGCGGGCAAAGAGAACTGCGAAGGCGCCGCCGGCATCACCTCGCTCGGCTTCAACCTCGACAGCCTCGACGAGTGCGACTTCCACGCCGCCGGCGACCGCGTGAACCTCGATCCGAAGCTCGGCCCGCTTGCCGACAACGGCGGCCCGACCGCGACCATGCTGCCCGCCGCCAGCAGTCCGCTCGTCAACGCCGGCGCCTCCTTCGGGCTCAGCGCCGACCAGCGCGGCCTCACCCGCCCGATCGAGTATCCCGGCGTGTCCAACTCGACCGCCCCCGGGGCCGACGGCTCCGACATCGGCGCCGTCGAGCTGCAGCTGCCGCCGCCGGCCAAGCCGGCGAATCCGCCGCCGCCGTCCGCCGCGATCACGATCAAGCTGGGCAAGCTGAAGAAGAACTCGAAGAAAGGCACCGCGACCCTGACGGTGACTTTCAGCGGCCCCGCCACCGGCACGCTCTCGCTGAGCGGCAAGGGCTTGAAGTCGCGCTCGCGGTCGGTGGCCGGGGTGAGCAGTGCGCAGCTGGTGCTGGCGACGACCGGGAAAGCCCGGCGGGGGCTGCGGCGGAACGGGAAGCAGAGCGTTCGCTTTGCGGTGACTTTCGTGCCGAGCAGCGGTGCTGCGGTGAGTGCTGGGCGTGGGGCGAAGCTGACCAGGCGGTTGCAGCGGACGCGGGCTGGCAGCTAGGGATCAGGGCTTGGCGGGGGCGATCGCCGGCATCCCCTCTGAAAACGCTCCGCCTTCGGCTCCGCTTGAGTGTTTTCAGAGGGCATACCGACGCTCGCCCAACGAATCGCCTGAGGGTCCAACCCCCTCTTTTTTGAGCTTACGAGGGACCGAGCTGACCGGCCAATTCCATGAGGTTGCCTTTTGACCCGCATATCGAGGCAAAAGGCAACCTCTCGCCGGTTCCTGCTCGTCGCCAGCTTTAGACGCCCGTCCCTTGTCAGCTAAAGCAAAGGGGGGTCCCGCGTCCGGATTCGTTGGGCGAGCCTCCGCCAAACCGTGATCCCTAGCTAGTCCCCTCGACCACCCGTGGCGGCCTCTGTACGACTCGCCCGAACTGCCTCGGCCTCCACACCCGCCACGACCGCTTCGGCTTCACCGGCTCGGTCGCCGCCCGCTCCTGCAGGTCGAAGTAGAGCAGCGTGTGGCCCACGGTCACGTAGGGGATGATCAGGGCGAAGACCAGCGAGCCGAGCAGGTTGATCCAGAGCAGCGAGAAGTTGAGGAAGATCAGGGCGAAGCCGAGGACCGGCCCGGCGACGGTGCTGACCAGCCAGAAGAAGCCGGCGACGCGGACGGTCCGCCACCAGTGCCCGCGGACCAGCTCTGAGCTGTCGCGGAAGGCGGCCCGCAGCGGCTTGTCCTCGAAGAGGATCTGCTGCTGGACGAACTGCCAGCCGAAGTACTTCCAGATTCCCCAGGGGATGCCGATGATCGTGATCAGCAGGAGGGTGACGCCGAGGGTGGCGAGGATCTGGCCGCCGACCACGCGCCAGAAGCGGCGCCCGACCCCGCGCCAGGACTCGACGAAGCCGCCGTGGCCGCTGGTGACGAGGCTGCGGACGAAGACGATCACCGCCGCCGCGACCACCGCCGAGGCGACCGGGCGGCCGATGAATTCGAGCAGGTCGGCGACGGTCAGCCAGAAGCTGCCGTGGCCGCTGCTGCCGTTGCCGATCGTCTGCCCGAGCAGGGTGATGGCGCCGACGATCGGCAGCGCCATCAGCCCGATCGGCACCAGGACCAGGAACTTGCGCCCGTAGAGCTGGCGCGAGGCTCGCACCAGCTGGCCGAAGGCGCGCTTCTTGCGCAGGTGCTCGAGGTCGACCGGCCACCACCTGGTGATCCCGATCAGGAGGATCAGCAGCACCGCGAGGGCGATCAACGTGATCACCGCCGCGCCGGGCGACCTGATGTCGAGGTTGATCAGTTCCGAGGCAGCGGCGACGGCGCCACAGAAGGCGCCGGTCACCTGCGGGCCGACGATCGAGCCGCCGGGCAGCCGCGGGCTGGTCGAGCGCTGCTTTTCCATCCACGAGAACGGTTCGCGCCAGACCGTCTTCGTCGCCGGCCCGGTCGGGCCGTTGTTGAAGCTCTTTTCCTTTTCGCCCCAGCGGCCCTTGTAGCTGAGCCAGGCGAAGGCCCCGGTTTCGGGCGCCGTTTCGGGGATCAGCACCGGCCGCAGCTTCAGTTCACGCAGTGGTTCGGTGGTGTTGTCGCAGCCGACCCCGGACCCGTTCTGGCCGTTCTGGACGTAGACGGCGGAGTCGTAGAAGGTCGCGTGCGAGCCCGCCGCCGGATAGACGACGGGGTGGTTCCCTTCCCGCTGCAGCTTCGATTCGTCCCACGCCGTGCGCTCGCCGCCGGCGTGCTGGAAGACGATCACTTCGTTCGGTTCTTCCTTCAGCGCCGCCGCCGTGGTGTTGCTGTCGAAGGTGAGCTGCATCCCCTCCCAGTCACCCTCGTGGAGGTCGTTGAACTGGTTGAAGTACCAGAAGAACCAGTACTGGAGGGCGAACCCTTCGTGGTTCGCCTGGCGGGCGACGTGGGCGTAAGTGATCGCCGGCGCCTTTTCTTCCAGCAGCAGCTGCCGGAAGTCGCGGGCATAGACGCAGGTGTCGCCGAGCGCCTCGCCACGGAGGTTGAGGTAGTAGGTGTCGTTCAGCCCGGCGATGTCGGCGACCGTCGGCGCTTTCGTCACGTCTTCGAGCTGTTCGGTCCTTTCGTCGTAGTGCTGCAGGGTCACCGTCGGGTTGCCGAGCATCGTTTCGACGCTGGTCGGCTGGTACTGCTCGGCCGAGGTTTCGCAGGGCGGGTTCTGCTCTTCGCGCAGCATCACGATCGGCACGTACTTCTTCGCCAGCCGCCTGGCCGCCGCTTCGCCCGGTTCGCCGGTCTTGTGGCCGAGGACGCCGGAGGGCTCGACTTCTTCGGCCGCGGCGGCGCCCGCCGGGCCGGCGGCGAGGAGGAGAGAGACCGCGGCGAGGAACGCGACGGCAAGCGAGCGGTGCCGCTTCACCGGCGCAACCTACCGCCTCGTCGCGGAGCCGCCTAGACCGTCTCGACGGGAGGCCGGTCGACCTCGTCCTCGGCCGGCGGTTCCTCGACTTTCCCGGTCGGCATCCATTTCAGGGCGACGATGAAGGCGACGGCCATCACCCCGGCGAAGCAGTAGAAGACCGTCTGGGTCGAGGCGGCGAAGGCTTCCGGGACGATCCCGAACACCTTCCCGGCCTTGTCGCCGAGCGCCTGCCCGACTTCCTGGCAGGCCGCTTCCCCCTTGGAGACGCAGGTCGCGACCGCATCGGCTTTGCCCTTGCTGACGCCGAGGTTGCCGACCGCGCTCTCGATGTGCGACTGGTTTTCGAGGATCAGGATCGAGCCGAGAATCGCCAGGCCGAGGCTGGAGCCGAAGTTCCGTACCGTCTGCGAGATCCCGGTCGCCTCGCCGTAGCGGCTGCGCGGCACCCGGTTGAGCGCGTCGGTGTTGGCGGGGGAGAGGACGAGGCCGACGCCGGCGCCGGCGAGGACGATCCAGTACCACTGGTCGGAGACCGAGAGTTCGGTCAGCGATTCGCCCCAGAGGTAGAAGCCGACGGCGGCGATCGCGCAGCCGAGCACGATCGGGTGCCGGGCCCCGACCCGGTCGAGCATTTTGCCGCCCCACTGGGTCGCGGTCGCGAACCCGGCGAAGAAGATCAGCAGGTAGAGCCCGGTTTCCGAGGCCGATTCCCCGAGCGAGATCTGCGCGTACTCGCTGGCGAAGAAGAACAGCGGGATGAACGGGATCATCAGCAGGAAGAGGACGACCATGTCGATCGCGAAGGCCCGGTTCTGGAAGATCCGCAGCCGCAGTAGCGGGTTCTCGATCCGCAGCTGGTAGGAGACGAAGTAGGCGAGGATCGCGATCCCGATCACGATCGAGGCCCAGGTCTTGACGTCCCCCCAGCCCCAGATTGCCGACTGCTGCAGGCCGAGCACGAGCAGGCCCATGCCGCCGGAGACCAGCACGGTGCCGCGGTAGTCGAGCTTCGCCGGGTGCTTGGTGTCGTCCGGCTTCGCTTTCCAGGTGAGGAAGAGGGCGATGATCGCGACCGGGACGTTGACCCAGAAGATCGCTCGCCAGGTCCACTCGGTGAGGTAGCCGCCGGCGATCGGGCCGACCGAGGTGAGGCCGCCGGCGACGGCGAAGAAGATCGCCATCGCGCGGCCGCGTTCGCGCACCGGGAAGGCGTCGAGGACGATCGCCAGCGCCGCCGGGAACATCACCGCCGCGCCGGCGCCCTGGATGATCCGGAAGACGATCAGCCAGGCCTCGGCGCCGGAGCCGGTCGGGGTGGCGCCGCAGAGTGCCGAGGCGACGGCGAAGATGACGACGCCGATCACCACCATCCGGCGATGGCCGGCGATGTCGGCGAGGCGGCCGCCGAAGGCGAACAGCGCCGAGAGCGAGAGCAGGTAGCCGTTGATGATCCACTGCACCCCGGTCGAGGAGAGGTGGACGTCTTCCTGGATCGTTGGGATCGCGATCGCGACGATCGTCTGATCGATGAAGGTCATCGCGACCGCGAAGATCATCGCCGCCAGGACCAGTTTGCTGTTCTTTGCGCCCGTTCCGTTCATCTCCATCCCCAGTTTGGATCGCTATCGACCGATTGCTGCCGGGCATTAAATAGCCCCGCGCCGGACGAGTTCTGAGACCGAGTCCCGGACGGCAATCCAGGCGGGCGCTCCGGTAGGGTTCGCCGCCATGCCTCCGGTCTTCTGGATCGGCGTCGGCTTTGGCGCCGTGATCTTCTCCATCAGCGTCCTCGTCAGCGTCCGCTCGCGCAGCGGCACCCTGGCGACCGGCGCTGCGATCGGCCTCTTCATGGGGCTGATGCTGGCCTTCCCGCTGATCGCGCTCGGCCTCGCGACCAGCTGAGCGGATGCCCGGCGAAGCCCCGGACCCGGCGGTCCCGAACGTAGAGCTCCACGACGGGGTGGCGATTCCGCAGCTCGGCTTCGGCGTCTTCCAGGTGCCGCCGCAGGAGACCCAGGCGGCGGTCGAGGAGGCGCTCGCGGTCGGCTACCGCCACATCGACACCGCCGCCGCCTACCGCAACGAGAAAGGGGTCGGCGCGGCGCTCGCCGCTAGCGGCATCCCCCGTGAGGAGCTCTTCGTCACGACCAAGCTCTGGAACGCCGAGCAGGGGCACCCGTCGACCCTCGACGCCTGCGCCGGCAGCCTCGAGCAGCTCGGGCTCGAGCAGCTCGACCTCTACCTGATCCACTGGCCGGTGCCCGCCGCCGACACCTACATGGAGACCTGGCGCGCCTTCGAAGAGCTGAAGATCGAAGGGCGCAGCCGCTCGATCGGCGTCTCCAACTTCCGCGTCGCCGAGCTGGAGCGGCTGCAGCGCGAGGCCGACCAGCAGCCGACCGTCAACCAGATCGAGCTCCATCCGTACATGCAGCAGGCCGAGCTGCGGAGTTGGCAGGTCGAGCACGGGGTCGCTACCGAGGCCTGGAGCCCGATCGCCCAGGGCGCCGCCCTCGACGATCCGACGATCGCGACGATCGCCGCCCACCACGAACGCACCCCCGCCCAGGTGGTCTTGCGCTGGCACCTCCAGCTCGGCAACGTCGTGATCCCGAAATCGGTGACGCCGGCGCGGATCCGCGAGAACTTCGAAGCCTTCGACTTCGAGCTCTCCGAGGACGACATGGCGACGATCGGCCGGCTCGACCACGGCGAGCGCATCGGCCCCGACCCGGCGACCTTCCGGGCTTCCTAGCCGTCCCGGCGCGGGGATGGAGCGGCTGCGTGCGATCAACGCGGTCTCGGCGACGGCATTCGTGCTCGGCGGCAGCCTCTTCGCGCTCGGCGCCGCCCTCGCTCAGGGCGATGTCGGCGGCCCGCGCCTCGCCGCCTCGGTCTACCTGCTCGGCGGCGTCTTCTTCACCACCGGCGCCTACGTCGGCCTGCTGCTGGTCGCCAACTCGGGCGGCGGCGAGGACCCCGACGGCATCCTCCGCACCGCCCCCTGGCGCTGGTGGTCGCTGGAGCCGGGGCGGCCGGAGTGGGCGAGCGGCGTCACCCTCTTCGTCGGCACCCTCTTCTTCTTCGTCAGCCTGCTCGACGCGCTGATCGGCGACCTCTCGGTCGCCCAGCTCCACCGCCTCGTCTGGTCGCCCGAATTCGTCGGCTGCATCCTCTTCCTCGCCTCCGGCCAGATCTCGCTGGCGGCGCTGTGGCGGGCGCGCCGACGGCGCGGCCGCGAGACGCTCGCCGAGGAGCCGCTCGAATGGTCGGTGGCGCTGATCAACCAGCTCGGATCGATCCTCTTCATCGTCGCCGCGGTCGCCGCCTTCGTGCGCCCGGCGACCGGCGACGCGCTGGCGGTCGGGGTCGCCAACTGGTCGACCCTGACCGGGGCGCTCTGCTTCGCGGTGGCCGGCGCCGTGCAGGAGCTGGAGCGCCCCGCGCCGCCACCCGCGCCGCCTCTTGCCCTCCCGGGTTGAGAGGCTCTTGAGGCTCCGTTGAGAGGATCGACGGCGAGCCGGAACCGAGATGGCAGAGGCCAAGGACAAGATCGCCCCCCGCACCGACCGCGAGCTGCCCGGCGTCTGGCGGCTGCGGCTGCCGCTGCCGTGGCCCGGGGTCCCGCACGGGAACGCCTGGGCGATCGCCGCCGACGGCGGCATCGTCCTGATCGACACCGGGATGGGCGGCCCGGGCCGGCTGCGGGCCCTCGACCTCGCCCTGGCCCAGGCCGGCTTCGGCGTCGAGGACGTGCGGCTGGTGGTCTGCACTCACTCGCATTCCGACCACTACGGCCTCGCCGGGCCGATCGCCGGCGCCGCCGCCTGCGAGCTCTGGATGCACCCCGCCTGGGAGCACGTGCGGCTGATGGCCGACGACCCGGAGGCGGCGTTCGAGCGCCGGATCGAGGTCGGTCGCCAGAGCGGCGTGCCCCCGGCCGCACTCGAGCGCTACCGCGAGCAGCGGGCGGCTGGCGGCAACGACAGCGGCATCGAGGAGCTGCGCGAGCCAGACCGCGAGCTCGTCCCCGGAGTCGAGGTCGAGACCGATCTCGGCACCTGGCAGGTCCACCACACTCCCGGCCACGCCCCCTCGCACGTCGTCCTCCACCAGCCCGAGCGGCGGCTGCTGATCACCGGCGACCATCTGCTCGGCCGTACCGTCCTCTTCTTCGACTACGGCCACACCCCCGACCCGGTGGGCGAGTTCCTCGGCGGCCTGGAGACGATCGCGCCGCTCGACGTCGACCTCTGCCTGCCCGGCCATGGCCGCACCTTCCGCGACCCCGAGATGAAGATCGCCGAGGCGCGCGCTCAAATCGACCGCAACCTCGAGCTGGTCCGCGAGGCACTCGCCGCCAAGGGCGAGGCGACCGCCTTCGAGGTCGTCACCGCAATCACCGGCGACGGCCAGCTCAGCCAGCTGACCGGCGGCTGGATGCTGCAGATCGTGCTCTCCCACCTCGACCACCTCGCCCTGCGCGGCGAGGTCGAGGCCCTCCCCGAAAGCGAACCGATGCGCTGGAAGCTGGGTTACTAGCTGCTCTCGATGCAACGCCCTTCGCTCGAGCCGCACCTCCACCGCCGCTCCAACCGGATGCTGGCGATCGTCCTGCTGGCGGTGGGGGCGGTCGTCTGCGCCGGCCTGATCGGCTACGAGCTGCTGAAGCGGCCAGCCGATGTCCATAACCAGCAGGCGATCGAACAGTTCAAGCCGCCCCTCGAACCGCCGCCGGAAAAGAGGGCAACGCCGCGCACGACGATCAACTGGCCGATGTTCGGCTACGACCGCTCCCGCACCAAGTACCTGCCGGTGGCGGGGGTCAGCCCGCCGTTCCGGAAAGTCTGGCGCTACACCGAGCATCCGCTGCTCGAGTTCCCGCCGATCTACGTCAACGGCATCCTCTACGCGGCCAACAACTCCGGCTTCGCCTTCGCCCTCGACGCCCGTAACGGCCACAAGCTGTGGGAACGGCGGATCGGTCGCCTCAACGCCTCCTCGCCAACCTACTCCCGCCACCGCCTCTACATCGTCAACCTCGTCCCCGGCCACATCGTCAAGCTCGACGCCCGGACCGGCAAGACGGTCTGGAAACGCTCGCTGCCGGCGCGGGCCGAGTCTTCGCCGCTGGTGATCGGGCGCACTGTGTACTTCGGCTGCGAAAACGGTTACCTCTACGCGCTCAGCACCGGCCGCGGCCAGATTCGCTGGAAAACCCAGCTCGGCGGCGCGGTGAAGTCGGCGCCGGCCTACTACGGCGGCCGCCTCTACGTCGGCGACTACGGCGGCCACATGAACGCGGTCGACGCCCAGACCGGCAAGCTGATCTGGCAGAGCGGCTCACTCGGCCCCGGCTTCGGCGGCTCCGGCGAGTTCTACTCGACCCCGGCGGTCGCCTACGGCCGCGTCTACGCCGGCAACAACGACGGCCGCGTCTACTCCTACGACGCCTCCGACGGCGCCCTCGCCTGGTCTTACTCGACCGGCGGCTACGCCTACTCGGGCCCGGTCGTCGCCAGCACCGCGCACAGCCCGCCGACCGTCTTCATCGGCTCCTTCGACGGCAACGTCTACGCCCTCAACGCCAAGGACGGCAGCGTCCGCTGGAGCCGCTCGGCCGGGGGGCAGGTGGTCGGCTCGCTCTCGGCGGTCGGCAACATCGTCTACGCCGCCGAGTTCACCAACCAGACGACCAGCGGTTACATGATGCGCAGCGGCCGCCGCGTCTGGACCTATCCGAAGGGCACCTACACGCCGGTGATCTCAGACGGCCGCTGGATCTACCTGACCGGCTACTCCAGCATCACTGCGCTGCGACCCCTCCGGGCGGGGGCGGCGGCAGGCGCGGGTAGTCGGGCGCGTAGCTCGGGAAGAGCCCCGAGTGCAGCTGCGCGGTCAAAACGGAAAGGCTCTGCGAGTAGTTCTGGATCCGGTAGCTCGAAGAGCTGCCGAAGTCCTGGTAGTAGACCAGCATCCTGCAGCGCGGATGCGCCTCCACCCAGGCGAAGAGCCGCTGCACGAAGGAAGGATCGTCGCCAGATTCAACCCCCCACTCGGTAATCGCGAAGGGCTTCGTCCCGTAACGCCGGTAGAGATGGGTGAGGGCGCTCCATTCGGGATAGCCGGCGTAGAAGTCGGTCCCAGTCCAGTCGACCCACTTGTTGCCGGGGTAGAAGTAGCGCGGCCGGTTTTTCGGGATCTTCGGCGAGCCGGCGGGGAGCGGGCTCCAGACGACCGCGATCGGCGCCCGTGGCAGGCCGCCGACGGCGACGGTGAGGCTGCGCAGGCCGGCTTCGTGCAGGCGTAGGTTGATCGCCTGGCGGCTGCCGCCGCCGTGGACGATCACGTAGATGCGGCGGAAGGCGAGCCTGTACCAGCGCGGCGCGTCGGCCGAGCTCTTCAGCTTGCCGCCGCAGTCATAGGCGGCGTAGACGTTGAGGCAGCGGTTGGGCTCGCCGAGCGGACGGATGTAGGCGCGCAGCTGCTTCGAGGCGAAGAGCCTGTTGAGGCGGACGAGATAAGAGTCGCCGGCGCCTTCGGCGATTTCCTCCAGCGAGATCAGCTCGTGGCCGTCGTTGGGGTCGGCGGTGGTGATGTGGATCATCGGCCGCGCTCGCGCGGTCTGCCAGCGGACGATCGAGTCGGGGAAGTCGGAGCCCCAGGTGCGGAAGGACTCGATCACCGCCGGGTGCTTGTCGACCGAGGAGGAGAACTGGCCGAAGTCGGCCATGTTGCCGGTGTCCGAGACGCCGAACCAGACCTTGTTGCCCGGCGGTTCGAGCAGGCCGTTGGTGGTGGCGGCCGCAGCGGTGCCGGCGAGGGCGCCGAGCGCGAGGACGGCCACCACGGCCACCGTCAGCGCAGCGCGGGATTTCGAGCGAAGGAGCAGCGTCATGCCGGGTGCCAAACGCGAGCGCCCCATGCTCGCAACTACCGCCCAGGTCCCCGGCCTGGCCCCGGGTCGCTGCAACGCCCCTTGCGGCGTTGGCGCCTTTTGCACCTCAGCGGTGCAAAAGGCGCCAGCTACGCCGCGAGAGCCTGTTGCCCGGCGACGATCGCCAGCACCTCGGGCGCGAACTTCTCGATGAAGGCGGGGCCGACGCCGGAGATCGCCAGCAGCTCGCGCTCGTCGCGCGGGCGCACGGTGGCGATCGCGGTCAGGGTGCGGTTGTTGGCGACGGTGTAGGCGGGCTTGCCCTGGGCGGCGCCGATGCGCCACTCCTTCAGCTGCTCGAACAGCGGCGCGTCGGCCGGCGCCAGCTCGGGCGGCGGCTGCGACGGCGCCTTCGCTCCGGCCCGGCGGCGGATCGCGACGGTCTCCGGGTCGGGCAGCCACTCGCGGCCGTCGCAGACGTCGCAGCAGCGGTCGTGCGGGGCCGGCGATTCGCGGTCGGAGAAGTGCTCGAGCAGGGCCCGCCGCCGGCAGCGCTCGTCGTAGATGAAGGACTTGATCGCGTGGTAGGCGCGCCAGCCGCGCTCGTGGGCGATCGCCAGCTCGGGGTCGCCCTTGCGCTGCTCGTTGAAGCGGACCAGCCGCCCGAGGTCGGCCTTCATCGCCAGCAGCACGGCGCGGGCGGGGAGGCCGTCGCGGCCGGCCCGACCCGCCTCCTGGTAGTAGGCCTCGACCGAGGTCGGGATCGTCATGTGCCAGACCGAGCGCACGTCGGCCTTGTCGACGCCCATCCCGAAGGCGTTGGTGGCGACCATCACGTCGAGGTCGCCCTCGCCGCCGCGCATGAACCGCGCCTGCACCGCGGTGCGTTCCTCCGGCTCCATCCCGGCGTGGTAGGCGCGCGCCGCGATCCCCGCTTCGCGCAGCACCGCCGTCACCTCCTCGGTGTCTTTGCGGGTGCCGCAGTAGACGATCGCCGGCCGGTTCCCCGGGTCGGCCAGGCCGGCCTCGAGCAGCGCCTGCCGGCGCGCCTTCGAGCCCGTCCCCTCGAGTGGGACGACGTCGAAGGAGAGGTTCGGCCGGTCGAAGCCGGAGCGCACCTGAAGCGGCTCGCGCATGCCGAAGCGGGTGGCGATCTCGCGCGCCACCGGCACCGTCGCCGTCGCCGTGCAGGCCATCACGGTCGGCCGCCCGAGCTGCTCGGCGACCTCCGGGAGCCGCAGGTAGTCGGGGCGGAAGTCGTGGCCCCACTCGGAGACGCAGTGCGCCTCGTCGACCGCCAGCAGGTCGATCGTGCGGTAGGAGAGGGCGCCGAGGAACTTGGCCGAGGCGAAGCGCTCCGGCGAGCAGTAGACGATCTGCGCGGCGCCGCTGCGCACGTCCTCGAGCGCCGCCCAGGCGTCGGCCTCGTCCATCCCCGAGGCGATCATCGCCACCGGCTTGCCCGCCGCCCGCAGCCGCGTCCACTGGTCCCGCATCAGCGCGATCAGCGGGCTGACGACGATCGTCAGGTCCTCGCTCGCCAGCCCCGGCAGCTGGTAGCAGAGGCTCTTGCCGCCGCCGGTCGGCATCACGATCAGCGAGTCCCGCCCCTCGAGGGCGGCCACCACGGCCTCGCGCTGCCCGGGCCGCCAGGCGGCGTACCCGAGCTCGGCGCGGAGCTGGTCGGCTCTGTCGGGCGCTCCCGTCACAGGGCCAACCAGCCTAGGCGCTGGCGCGGCGGTCCGGCGCTACGCGGTTTCGCCCTTGGCGATCTGCGCCGGAACCAGCGACAGCTTCTCGGCCAGCGCGTCGATCACCTGGGCGAGCTTGCGGGTGTCGGACTTATTCAGTGCGGTGTAGAGGACGAAGCCGGGCCAGGCGCTGGTTTCGTAGGGCTTCAGCGCCGCGTAGACGGCGGCGAAGTCAGCTTCGATTTCCTTCACCAACTGCGGCTGCTTCTTTTCCATCAGCGGCGCCACCGCTTCAAACGCCACCTGCGAGCCTTCGACGTTGGCCTTGAAATCGACCAGGTCGATGTGCGAGTAGCGCTCCTCCTCGCCGGTGATCTTCGAGGTCGAGACCTCGGTCAGGAGCTCGTTGGCGCCATTCGCGATCTGCACCGCCTGCAGGCTCACGCCCTTGACTTTCTGTTCGAGTTCTTCGACGTCGTCCTGTAGCCCTTCGGCGACCGGCTTCATGCCCTTGGTCGTGCCTTCTTCCCAGAGCGCTTTCTCGATCCGGTGAAAGCCCCCGAATTCGCTCGCGGGAACGTCGTTTTCGCGGGCGTCGATGCGCGGGTCGAGATCGCCGAAGCTCTCCGCCACCGGCTCGATCCGCTCGTAGTTGATGCGCGGCGTCGGGTAGAGCTGCTTCGCCTTGGCGAGGTCGCCGGCAATCACCGCGGCGACGAACGGCTTCGTGCTCGCCGTCAGTTCCCCGGTGTTTTCGACCAGGTATTCGCGGTAGCCGGCGATCGCTTCTTCGACCTCCGGGCTGCTCTTGGTATCCAGCTTCCCGGCGACCTTCAGGGTGCCGTCGCCTTCGCCGCCGCCTTCCTTGCAGCGCAGCGTGTATTCGCCTTCTTCGAGGGTCAGCGAGAAGCTGCCGGAGAGCCCTTCGGTGATGTTCTCGCGCTCGCCGAGGATCGTTTCCCCGTCGACCACCTCGAGCTCGCTGTACTTGCTGGTGCCGCCGTTTTCGACCTTGAAGTCGACCGGGCCGGCCGGCGCGGTCGCCTGCTTCGGTTCGCAGCCGGAGTCGGTCAGCTTGAAGGTCAGCTGCTTGGAGCCGGACGGGGCGTTGTCGCTCGAGCCACAGGCAGCCGCGAACAGTGCAACCAGGGCGAGGACGCCGGCGGCGATCGCGGCACGGACGGGGACTCGGTTCATCTAAGGAAGGCTCCTTACTTAGGGTTTGGCGGGAGACTTAGGGCACCCTAACAAATACCGACGGAACGGGTCGGAATACCGGTGGGTGCCGGCTCAGGAGAGCAGCGCTTCGCCGACGTAGCCGCCCGCCTTCGCACCCTGCGGGATCGCGAAGACGGCGCTGCCGACGTGGCGGATGTACTCGTTCAGCGCGTCGAACTGACCGAGCCGCCGCTGCAGGGCGACGAACTGCTGCTCCGGGTCGCGCTGGAAGCAGATGAAGAAGAGCCCCGCTTCGAGCTCGCCGAGGCTCTCGTCAACGCCGTCGGTGAAGGAGTAGCCACGGCGGAGGATCCGCACGCCGTCGTTTTCATGGGCCGAGGCGAGCCGGACGTGCGCGTTGCGGGGGATCACTGGGGAGCCGTCCTCCCCCTTCTCCTCCAGCGGCAGCGGGTCGAACTCTTCCTCCTCGCCAAGCGGCGCGCCGCTGTACTTGCGGCGGCCGATCGTTCGCTCCTGGTCCTGCAGCGCCGAGCGGTCCCAGACCTCGAGCAGCATCCGGATCCGGCGGGTGACCATGAAGCTGCCGCCGCGGATCCAGGATGGCCCTTCGTCGACCCAGACGTAGCGGCTCATCGCGGCAGTGTCCTCGGCGCGGATATTGGCGGTGCCGTCTTTCATCCCCATCAGGTTGCGGGGCGTTTCCTGACCGCGGCTGGTGGTCGAGGTGCGGCCGAAGCCGAGCTGGGACCAGCGCATCGTCACCGTGCCGCGGCCGATCCGGGCCAGGTTGCGGACCGCGTGGAAGGCGACCTGGGGATCGTCGGAGCAGGCCTGGACGCAGATGTCGCCCCCCGATTCGAGGCCGTTCAGTTCCTCGCCGGGCAGGGTCGGCAGCGGCTTCAGCTGGGCTGGGCGCTGGCCGCCGAGCCCGAGGCCGGGGCGGTCGAAGATGCCGGGGCCGAAGCCGAAGGTGATCGTCAGGTTGGATGGCGGCAGCCCGACCGTCTCGCCGGTGTCTTCGGGCGGTGCCAGCTCGTCGTGGTTGAGGGTGCCGATCAGGCGGCCTTCGCTCATCTCGACCGACGCCTTCGTCCACGCTTCCATCAGCTCCCGCAGCTCGGCCGGGCTTTCGGTTTCGAGGTCGAAGGAGGCGAAGTGGAGGCGGTCCTGGACCGCGGTCGAGATCCCCGCCTGGTGGGTTCCGTAGAACGGAACCGTGCCGGTGCCTTCGGCGCTCGCGCTGGCCGTCTCCTGGCCGACCAGGAAGCCGGC
>DASXFL010000129.1:0-5198 GCA_036489595.1 Solirubrobacterales bacterium | reverse complement strand
GACCCGCTCGCCGTTGATGAAGACGGCGCGGCCCTCGCGAAGCGCCTCCAGGTACTGCTCTCCCGTGCGCGGCATTTTCTCCCCGACTCCTCCTACTCGGTTGGCTCCATTAACAACCTTACCAAAGTACGGAACCTAGATCAATAATCCGAGAGAGGGATAATCGCACGCGAGCAGCCACGCGCAGGCCGGTCGCGGCCAGACGGGTCTCTCCGGGAGGCGCCGACGCCGGCGCCGGTGATCAGCTGGCGTCGTGGTCGGGCTGGGAGGCCTTCACGTACTCGACCAGCTTCTCGAGCTCCTCAAGACGCGAAGCGCCGACATAGAAGGCGAAGATCCCCAGCGCCGCAGCCCGCTCGGACTGGCTGAGCTGACGCTGGAAATAGCTCACGTGCATCTCCACCGCGTCGTCGATCCAAGCGAGAACGTCCCGAGCTTTGTCGGTCGCCTCGACGAAGACGCTGCGGCGGTCCTGGTCCGAAGGGGAACGAGTCACCAGCTCCTTATCCTCGAGCTGCTTGGCGATCCTGGAAGCAAACGCCGGAGCGATGTCGAGACGATCGGCGATTTCGATCACCCGCAAAGGTTGGGACGAGCCGAAGATCTGAATCAGCGCCTGATGCTCGAGTGGCTCGAGCTCGGCCTTTCTTGCCTGCTCGTCGACGATGCGGAAGCACTTACGAATCACATAGCGCGCTTCCGCCACTCCATGGAAGTAAGCCTCGAAACCGCGGGTGTGGAGCAAATCGGACCGTCTACGGGGTTGGCTCACCCAGTCGTAGAACGCCCCCACCATCGCTAACGAGTCAGGTGGGTCTTTCTCAGCATCCTTCACAGGGGATCACGATCATGAAACAGATTGCCGGCTGATCCCCAGAATGTACTGCGCAGTTGGTCACTCGAAAAATCTATCACAGTCGCTGACCAAAGTTAGGTACTTTTACGCGCAACGGAAATCGGAGTCCACCTAATGAATGAGCGGCAGCCTTCTGACCAAGTAACGACTTGAAATTCGACGTTCGAGAACGGGATCCACGAGCTCGTAGCGAAAGGAGTCGGACGGTCGGATTCCGTCCCGAGCGGCGAAGGTGCCGCAGAACATGACCGAGCCATCCTCGAGCCCGGCGGAGGAAATCAACTCCTCTGCCGGCAGCAGAGAGCCCAGGTTGCCTTCCTGGTAGAGAACCTCGGACCCTCCCTCGACGATCCACGAGCGAAGCTCGAGCTGATCCCAGTGCGCGGCGACATCGTCGTACGCCCAGAACGCTGGAGCGATCGGCTTCTCACACATCTGCTTCGAAACCGCCACTCCGTACGCCTCGACCTCGCGGTCCGTATGGTCGGAGCCAAGGCCTACCCAGAGCTTGCCGCGGGCGGCGAGCAGAACTGCCTCCACCTCGCCGCTCGAGGTGTCGGTCGACTCGATCTCCTGGTCGCACGTGACTCTTGCGGCGGACACCCGGTAGAAGAGCGGCGTCTTCGACGGCGGCGTCACGCCCAGCTCCGAGAGCTCGGCTATGTGCTCCCGAAGCGCCGCCTGGTCCCGTCCGGTCCAGCCGGCAACGATCGCCGTCTCGATCACGATCGGCACCGACTCTCCGTCGAGGCTCAGCGGGAGCTCGGTCATAACCTCTCCTCCACCCAGGCCGCGATGCGCAGCAGTTGGTCGTCTTCTCCACCCGTTGCCGCGATCATCAGGCCCGTCGGCGGTCCGGCCTGGTCGTGCATCGGCACCGAGATCGCGCAGCCCCCAAAGAGGTTGACGACGGTCGGATTGCGAAGCAGGAGCAGGTTCAGCCGGTTGTACTCGTCGTCGTCCTCGAACGCGGCGAGAGGCGGTGCGAGAATCGGCACCGTCGGACAGACAAAGGCGTCGAAGTCACGCAGACGCGCCTCGACCGAGGCGGCGAATCGCTCCCGGCGTCGCCTCAGATCGAGGAGCCCCCGAGCCGACTGCCGCTCGCCGCGGCGAATCCGCGCCAGGACCCGGGGGTCGTACTCAGCGGCGTGCTCCTGGATCAGGCTGTGGTGCCAGGCATAGCTCTCGGCCGCCGGCAGCCCGCCGTCGGCATTCAGGTCGGGGATCTGCCCCAGCTCGGGCATCTCGACCTCGGCGCACTCCGCCCCTTCATCGGCGAGCTGCGCAAGCGTGCGCTCGAAGTCGGCGAGCACCGTCTGCTCGGCCTCCTCGAGGAAATAGCTCCTCGGCACGGCCAGGCGCGGGGCGCGGGTCAAGGGCCGCAGCGAGGGCGCGGACGCTCCGCGCAGGAGCGCCTCCAGCGTCGCGCAGCAGGAAACGCTCCGGGCAATCACCCCGACCGCGTCGAGGCTCGGCGAGAGCGGCACCATCCCGACCCGGGAGATCCGATCTTGGCTGGGCTTCAGGCCGGTGAGGCCGCAGAGCGCGGCCGGTATCCGGCACGAGCCCCCGGTGTCGGAGCCGAGCGCCGCGTGGGCCATCCCGTCGCTGACGGACACCGCACCGCCGGAGGTGGAGCCGCCCGGTACGCGGTGATTGGGGCGATCCCATGGATTGGCCGGCGTCCCGAGTTGTGGATTGATCCCGACTCCGCTGTATGCGAATTCGGTCATGTTGGTCCTACCGATCGTGACCAACCCCGCCCGCCTCAATGCGGCCACGGCCGGCGAATCCAGCTCGGCCGTCCCCCGGTCGAAGAAAGCCGACCCCGCCCCGGTGCGCTGGCCGCGGACATCGAACAGGTCCTTGACCGAGACGGGAATGCCGGCGAACCGAGTGGGCTCGGCTCCCGCTGCCCGCAGCGCATCCCAACCGCCGGCGGCCTGGCCTGCGCCGTCGCGATCGATCGAGACGAACGCTGCCGCCCCCTCACCCGAACCGTCGGTCGCGCGCTCCAGGCACTCCCCGACCAGTTGGCTCGAGGTGGTGCGGGATGACGCCAGGTCATCCGCGAGCTCGTCGAGTGTCGGTCCCGCCGACACCCTAGTTCGACTCGAAATAGTGAATCTCGAGCAGCAGGCAGCCACCGTCCGAGCGAAACGGACCGTGTGCTGCCCCAGGCGGCCGGCATGCGTATGTGTACGGGTCGAACCGCTCGCCCCCATTTCCATCCGCGTCGTTGCCGACGGTGAGATCGCCCGAGACCAAGTAGACCTCCTCCCAGTAGGTGTGTACGAACGGCTCGGTCGTCCAGGTGCCGGGATCGAAGCGCAGCAACCGCGTTCGCGACCCGCGCTCCGCCTCCTCATCGAGGGAGCCGGCGAGGATCTTCTGCTTGATTCCATCCGGATACCCGGCCGGGGTCTCCCACTCGGAATCCAGGTCGACGGGGTGAAACTCGAGGTGCTCCTTGTTGACGGTCATCTACGTCTGTCCTCTCCGGTGTTCACTCGGCCCAGACCGGCGCCAGCTCTGTTGCCACCACCTGCTCGTACGAGGGATCGCCCTCGAGCAGCCCTCGAGCCCGCGCGAACCGGTTCATGCTGGCGACGGTCCGCGCGTCGATCGCGGCATCGTAGAAGGGCGCATCGCGGGCAATCAGCCTGGCAATCAGCCGGTTGTGCTCGGGCTCGAAGATCCTCTCGCCGACCGAAAGCGCACGCTCGGGGTCCTCGGCGAGCAGCTTCTGCGCCGCCCGCAGGCCCCTCACGATCGCCGTGGCGCGCTCGGGATCTGCGCCGACGTACTGCTCGGTCGCAGCGAGCGAGGCGAACGTGTAGTCGAAGCAGCCCGACGGACCGTCGCCGCGCCTGACGTCCAGGACCAGGCTGCCGTTCCCCGAGACGATCGCAACCTCCGCCCCCATCCCGTTGGCCCAGAAGCCGTCGACTTCCCCAGCAGCCAGGGCTCGCGCCGCCGTCAGGCCGAAGTTCGTGCCAGCCTGGGCCGCGCCCGGCACCGGCCTGATGTCCACTCGATCCCGATCCAGGTCGATCCCCCCGTCGACGAGCAGCTGCTGCAGACCGAAGTCGACCCAGGGCGCGGCCCCGATCGTCCTGCCCCTGACCGCCTCCAGGTCGCCGCGCTCGGCTGCCAGCTCGGAGCTCATCACCAGGAACCAGTACATCCCCTGACCCTGTGCAGCGAGGAGCTTGACTCCCTCCCACTCCGGGAATCCAGCCAGGGCCGAGTGGGCTGAGCCCGCGACCACGTCGACCGCTCCCTCGGCCAGCGCCCGGTAGGCAGCGTCGACGGGGAACAGAAGCTCGACCTCGGCGTCGAGGCCCACGTCCCGGAACGTGCCCAGCTCGACCGCGGCGACCGCGGGGAAATAGGAGTTCGAGGCCAGATCGGGAACGACGATCCGCACCTTCGATGCCTGGCCTCGAACGTTCATCCCGACCTTTCGTCTCGACAGAGGTCGATCGCAACCTCGTCGCTCTCCGCGATCGCCCGCGACAGCGGCGAGCAGTGCCAGAGCCGGTCGTCGTCCGGCGACTTTGTCAGCTCGAACCCGGCAGCTCCGTCCGGAGTCGAGTGGAGCCGTGCGGAGCAGCGCGTCGAGGCGGGCTGGATGACCTCTTCCGGCCAGAGCAGGCCGGTGATCTCGCCGGCTTCGTTCCGGGAGCTGACCAGGCAGCGCACGGTGAAAGGCCCTCCGAGCAACAGCTCGGCCTCGAGAAGGCGGCCCTCCTCGATCAGGGTCCGGATCCGCGTTGAGGAGATCACCTCGCCAGCGGATCGCATCAGCGGGACCACCCGGGTTGCGAAGCGGGCGTCCGCGAGCAGGTCGTCGGCTCCTCCGGAAGCTCGATGCCCGAAGCGAAAGTTCTCTCCGACGGAGATCTCCGTCGTGCCCAGGTTGTCGACCAGGATCTCGTCGACGAAGCGCTCCGGCGACAGTTCTGCTGTCTCGCGGTCGAAGGGCAGGAGGACGATCTCCGAGACCCCGAGCGCCTGCAGGCGCTCGATCTTGGTCGCGAGGTCGGTGAGCAGCTTGGGGGCCTCACCGACGATCGAACGTGGGTGCCGGCTGAAGGTCAGGAGCGTGTCCATGCCACGAATGACGCGCTGGTGCCCGAGGTGCACGCCGTCGAAGGTTCCGAGGGCCACCCGTCGCGGCTGCGCCGTCACCTCGCTCAGCAGGTTGACCCGGACCGGATCCCGGGCCATCCGCAGCTCGATCTTCGCCGTCGCCATCGTCCCCCTAGGAGCTCCGCACCGCTTCGGTCTCGCGAACTCCGTCGAGCCCGTAGCCGGCGAGGGCTTCGTCGACGAG
>DASXFL010000117.1:0-11187 GCA_036489595.1 Solirubrobacterales bacterium | reverse complement strand
CCTCGGGGGCGATCAGGAGGTCGGCGCCGTGCTCGGCCGCGGTCCGTTCGGCCAACTCGCGGACCGGTACCGAGACCCGCCCCAGGACCAGCGTCGAGTGATCGCGCAGCACCGCCAGCTTCTCGCCGGCGATCTCCAGCTCGGTCTCCCCTAGCCACTCGGTGTGGTCGCGCCCGATCGAGGTCAGCACGGTGACCCGCGAGGGGATCGTGTTGGTGGCGTCGAGGCGGCCACCGAGCCCGGCCTCGATCGCCGCCGCCTTCACCCGCGCCCGGGCCAGGGCGACGAAGGTGGCCGCGGTCGCGGCCTCGAACTCGGTCACCACCTCGCCCTCCTCCAGCGTCCGGTTGACTCCCTCGGCCGCCCGCGCCACCTGCTCCACCGCCTCGGCCCAGGCCGCAGGCGAGACCTCCTGGCCGCGGATCAGCGTGCGCTCGGTCCAGCGCGCGGCGTGCGGCGAGAGGCAGGCGCCCGAGGGCACCCCGTGCGCTTCCAGCAGCGCCGCCGCCATCCGCGTCACCGAGGACTTGCCGTTGGTGCCGACGACGTGGATCGAGGCGAAGCGGCGCTGCGGCAGCCCCAGCGCCGTCGTCAAGCGGTTCATCCGCTCGAGCCCGAGCCGCCAGCCGACCGGCTCCAGCGAGTCCAGGTAGGCGTCCGGATCGAAGGTCAACCGAGCTCGGCGAGTTCGCGGCGGTAGCGCTCGAGCTTGCCGCGCTCCTCCTCGACCACCTCGGCCGGCGCCTTGCCGACGAAGCCCTCGTTCTCGAGTTTGCGGCTGGCCCGCTTCACCTCCGCCTCCAGCTCCTGGCGCCGCTTTTGCAGCCGCACCGCCACCGCCTCGGCGTCGAGCTGCTCGGAGGCGAGCACCCGCACCGGCCCGATCGAGGAAACCGGCTCGGCCCCGACCCCGTCGAAGGCAAAGCGCGAGAGGCGGCCGACGAACTCGGGCGGCTCGACGCCGTCGATCAGCGCCGGCAACGTCGCCGCCACCGGCACCGCGGCGAGGTCCCGCCAGGCGCGCAGCCGCTGGGTCAGCCGAATCCCCGCCTCGACGTCGTCCTCGGCCGCCTCGTCGCGCAGCGAGGGGTCGGGTGACGGGAAGGCGTGGACGACGAGGTGGCCGTCGCGGGCCGGGTGGTAGGCCCAGATCTCCTCGGTCACGAACGGCATCAGTGGGTGCAGCAGGCCGAGCACCCGCTCGAGCGCGTAGAGCAGCGTCGCCGTCAGGTTGGCCTCCTCGCCGTCGTACAGGCGCGGCTTGACGATCTCCAGGTACCAGTCGCAGAGATCTCGATATACGAACGAGTACGCCTCCTGAGCGGCGTGGGCGAAGTCGTACTCCTCGAGCTTGCCCGTCACCGAGGCGATAGTGCGCTCGAGCTTCGACAGCAGCCAGCGGTCCTCGACCCGGGCCGGCCGCGGCGCCGGCTCGACCTCGGCCGCGTTCAACAGGATCAGCCGGCTCGCGTTCCAGAGCTTGTTGGCGAGGTTGCGGCCCTGCTCGACCTTGGCATCGGAATAGCGCACGTCCTGGGTCGAGGACATCGCCAGCAAGCCGAAGCGGAGCGCGTCGGCGCCGTGGACATCGATCTCCTCCAGCGGGTCGATCCCGGTGCCGAGGCTCTTCGACATCCGCCGCCCGTCGCGAGCCTGGATCACCGAGTGGACGTAGACGTCGCGAAACGGCACCGCGCCGGGGAACTCGAGCCCCATCATCACCATCCGCGCCACCCAGAGGAAGAGGATCTCGCGCGCCGTGGTCAGGAAGCTGGTCGGGTAGAAGGCGGCGAGCTCAGGCGTGTGGTCGGGCCAGCCGAGGGTCGCGAACGGCCAGAGCGCCGAACTGAACCAGGTGTCGAGCACGTCCTCCTCCTGGCGCAGCTCCGCGCTCTCGCAGGCCGGGCAGCGCTGCGGCGCGACCTCGGCGACGATCTCCCCCTCGCACTCGGCGCAGTACCAGACCGGGATCCGGTGCCCCCACCAGAGCTGGCGCGAGACGCACCAGGGGCGGATCTCTCCCATCCAGTCGAGGTAGACCCGCTTCCACTGGTCCGGGCTGATCCGGACCTCGTCGCGCTCGACCGCCTCGATCGCCGGCCGCGCCAGCTCGTCCATGCGGCAGAACCACTGCAGGCTGATCAGCGGCTCGATCCGCTCGCCAGAGCGATGCGAGAACGGAACCGAGTGGGTATAGGCCTCCTCGGTCCGCAGCAGGCCCTGCTCGCGGAGCGCGCCGACGACCGCCGCCTGCGCCTCCGCCACGCTCATCCCCGCGTACTCACCGGCCTCCTCGCTCATCCGCCCGTCCTCGCCGATCACCGTGATCTCCTCGAGGCCGTGGCGGCGGCCGATCTCGAAGTCGTTGACGTCGTGGCCGGGGGTGATCTTCAGCGCCCCGGTGCCGAAGGCGGGGTCGACGTGGTCGTCAGCGATGATCGGCAGCCGCCGGCCGACCAGCGGCAGCAGGCAGAACCCGCCGACGAGGTCGGCGTAGCGCTCGTCCGCGGGGTTCACGGCGACGGCGGTGTCGGCGAGCATCGTCTCCGGCCGCACCGTCGCCACGGTCAGCACCCGCTCGGAGCCCTCGAGCGGGTAGTCGATCGAGTAGAGCACGTCCTCGACCTCGCGGTTCTCGACCTCGAGGTCGGAGATCGCCGAGCGCGTCCCCGGGTCCCAGTTGACCATGTAGTTGTCGCGGTAGACGTAGCCCTTGTCGTAGAGGGCCTTGAAGACGCGATGGACGGCGCGGACATAGCCCTCGTCGAGGGTGAAGCGCTCACGCTCGTAGTCGCAGGAGGCGCCGAGCCGCTGGTACTGCTCGACGATCCGCGAGCCGTACTCCTCTTTCCAGGCCCAGACCCGCTTCACGAACTCCTCGCGGCCGAGCTCCTGGCGCGAGACACCCTCTTTGCGCAGCTCTTTCTCGACCACCGCCTGGGTGGCGATGCCGGCGTGGTCGGTGCCGAGGATCCAGAGCGTGTTGCGGCCGCGCATCCGGTTGAGGCGGACGAGCGCGTCCTGCATCGAGCCGTTGAGGGCATGGCCCATGTGGAGGACGCCGGTGACGTTGGGCGGCGGGATCGCCACCGAGAAGTTCTCCTCCGGGCTGCCCTCGGCGGCCGGGTGAAAGTAGCCGCCCTCCATCCATTCGGCGAAGACGCGCGCCTCGACCGCGCCGGGGTCCCAGCGGGTCGTCGCTTCCAGGGATTTGCGGCGCTCGGCGTCCAAGGGCGCCGAGTCTAGATGGACGCCTGCGCAGTTGTCCCCGCTATGCGGGGACAACTGCGTGCGCGTCTACAGGTCCAGCCCGAGTCGGGCGCGCAGCTCCCGGCCGCCGCGGTCGGTCACCCGGACCGCCCGCCGCACCTCGGTTCGCTCCACCCACTCGAGCTCGAACAGGCGCTTGGCCAGCGCCACGCCGAGCTCGCCAGCCAAGTGCGGGCGGCGCTCGCTCCAGTCGTTGCAGGTCTTGCCGGCCCGCGGCGGCCGCTCGAGCCCGAGCTCGCCGAGCCAGGTGGCGCCGGCACCGGTCAGCAGGAAGACCTCGGCCTCGCGCTCGAGCAGGCCGCGCTCGCGCATCGCCTCGGTGATCGCAACCCCGAGCCGGCCGGCGAGGTGTCCGTAGCAGGTGCGAGCGGCACCGAGGGCGCCGGCCCGGTTGGCCTGCTTCAGCGAGTGCACCTCTCGCCGCGGCGCCAGCGCTCCCAGCGCCTCCACCGCCTCGGCCACCTCCGGGCCGGCGAGGCGGAAGTAGCGGTTGCGGCCGCCGCGCTCGACCTCGAGGAAGCCCGCCTCCCGCAGCAGCCTCAGGTGCTCGGAGATGGTCGATCGCGAGACCCCGGCCACTTCGGCCAGCTCGCTCGGGGGCAGCGCCCTGCCATCGATCAGCTCGACCAGGACCGCGGCGCGGCTCGAGTCGGCCATCAGCCGCGCCGCGGCGGCGACGTCGACCTCGCCTTCGGGGGTGCCGGCCTGCGAGCTCGTGGCCATGCTCACAGGCTAGGGGGCTGAGAATTCGGCCGGCGCCGAATCGTTTCGGACCTAGCCTCGGGGGCATCGATATGGATATGAAGCAGCGACGCAACGCCCTCGTCGTCGCCTCGGCGGGCTACTTCTTCGTCCTCCTCGACGTCACCATCGTCAACGTCGCCCTGGCCCGGATCGGCTCCGGCCTTCTCGCCTCGCGCTCGGAGCTGCAGTGGGTGGTCGACGCCTACGCGCTGGTCCTCGCCGCCTTCATGCTCGGCGCCGGCGACCTCGCCGACCGGCTCGGCTCGCGCCACCTCTTCCTCGCCGGCCTGGCCCTCTTCGGGCTCGCCTCGGCGGCCTGCGCGGCGGCGCCGAGCGCGGCCACGCTGATCGCCGCCCGGATCGCCCAGGGCCTCGGCGCAGCGGCGATCCTGCCGACCTCGCTGGCGGTCGTCAACCAGCTCTACACCGACCCCGAGGAGCGGCCGCGGGCGATCGGCGTCTGGGCCGGGATCGGCAGCTCGGCGCTGGTCCTCGGGCCGGTCCTCGGCGGGCTCCTGGTCGGGCCGCTCGGCTGGCGAGCGATCTTCGCCCTCAACGTGCCGCTGGTCGCCGCCTCGCTGCTGGCCGGCGTCAAGCTGCTGCCGGCCGGCCCGACGGCGGCAGCCGAGCGGGCCGACGTCCCCGGCCAGTTGCTCGGCACCGTGGCCCTGGTCGCGCTCGTCTTCGCCCTGATCGAGGGTGGCCACTCGGGCTTCGCGGCCGCGCCTGTGATCGCCGCCGCGGTCGTCGCCCTCGCCGCCCTGATCGCCTTCGTCGCGGTCGAGCTGCGCCAGCGCCGGCCGCTGCTCGACGTCCGCTGGTTCGCGCGCCCCGAGTTCAGCGGCGCCAACGCTGGCGCCGGCCTGATGAACCTCGGCACCCTCGGCGCCCTCTTCGCGCTCAGCCTCTTCCTCCAGGACGCCCGCGGCCTCTCGCCGCTCGAGACCGGGCTCAACCTGGTGCCGCTGGCGGCGCCGCTGGCGATCCTGGCACTATTTGCCGGCCGCCTCGTGGCCCGAGTCGGCTCGCGGCTGCCGGCCGGGCTCGGGCTACTCGCCTGCGGCGTTGCCTACCTCGGGCTGTCGCGGCTGGAAGGCTCGATCGACGGCCCGGCCGGCTGGGCCCTCCTCGCCCTCGGCGGCACCGGCATGGGCGTCGCCGTGCCCGGGCTGGTCGCCGGCGCCACCGAGGCGCTCGGCCCCGACCGCGCCGGCATCGCTTCCGCCGTCAACAACACCAGCCGCCAGGTCGGGGGCGCCGTCGGCGTCGCCCTGATCGGAGGCTTCGCGGCGGTCGGCGACGCTCTCCTCGCCAGCGGCCTCGTGCTCAGCCTCGGCGGCCTCACCGCGCTGGCCCTGATGAGCGGGCGGCGCTCTGAGGTTAAGGTTGAGGACGGTGCCGGAGAAGCGACAGCGGATCAGCAGCGGCTCGCCGTTCGAACCGAAGATCGGCTTCACCCGCGCGCTGCGGGCCGGTGACCGGGTCCTCGTCTCGGGCACCGGGCCGGTCTGGCCTGACGGCTCCTTCGATCCCGACCCCGCGGCCCAGACGCGGCGCGTGCTCGAGATCATCGTCGCGGCGCTGAAGGAGGCCGGAGCCGAGCCGGCTGACGTCGTCCGCACCGGGATCTACATCGCCGATGCGGCCGACTTCGAGGCGATCGGCGCCGTCCACGCCGAGTTCTTCGGCGCCGCGCCGCCGGCTTCGCTCTGCGTCGTCACCGGCCTCCTCGACCCGCGCTGGCGGGTCGAGATCGAGGCCGAAGCGATGATCGGCTAGGCGGTTTCCTCGCCGAGCTGTGGCTCGGCGGTGCCGATGTCCTGGTGCACGGCCTCGGTCACCAACGTCGGCCGCCGCCCCTCGGTGATCGTCTCGCGGGTCACCACGCACTTGGTGACGTCGCGCCGCGAGGGCAACTCGAACTGGACGTCGAGCAGCGTCTCCTCGAGGATCGAGCGCAGGCCGCGGGCGCCGGTCTCACGCTCCAGCGCTTTGTTGGCGATCGCCTCGAGGCTGTCCTCGGAGAAGACCAGCTCGATGTCGTCGAACTCGAAGAAGCGCTGGAACTGCCGGGTCAGCGCGTGCTTGGGCTCGGTCAGGATCGTGGTCAGGTCGGCGCGGCTGAGCTGGTGGATCGCGGTGATCACCGGCAACCGGCCGATGAACTCCGGGATCAGCCCGTATTCGATCAGGTCCTCGGGCAGCACCTGCTCGAACCATTCGCCGGCGTCCTTCTTCTCGCGCGAGGAGATTTCGGCGCCGAAGCCGATCCCGCGGTCGCCGACCCGCCGCTCGATCACCTTGTCGAGCTCGGCGAAGGAGCCGCCGCAGACGAAGAGGATGTTGGTCGTGTCGATCGTCAGGAACTCCTGGTGCGGGTGCTTGCGCCCGCCCTGTGGCGGCACCGAGGCCGAGGTCCCCTCGAGGATCTTCAGGAGCGCCTGCTGGACGCCTTCGCCGGAGACGTCGCGGGTAATCGACGGGTTGTCGGCCTTGCGCGCGATCTTGTCGATCTCGTCGATGTAGATGATCCCGGTTTCGGCCTTCTTGACATCGAAGTCGGCGGCCTGGATCAGCTTCAGGAGGATGTTCTCGACGTCCTCGCCGACGTAGCCGGCCTCGGTCAGCGCGGTCGCGTCGGCGATCGCGAAGGGGACGTTGAGGATCCGCGCCAGGGTCTGGGCGAGCAGCGTCTTGCCACACCCGGTCGGCCCCAGCATCATGATGTTCGACTTCTGCAGCTCGACCTCGGTCTCCTCCGACTGCGCGATCTGGACCCGCTTGTAATGGTTGTAGACGGCCACCGAGAGGGCCCGCTTGGCAGCCTCCTGACCGACCACGTACTCCTGCAGGACGTCGTAGATCTCGCGCGGTTTCGGCAGGTTCTCGAGCTCGAACGCGGGCGGCGCGGTCAGCTCCTCGTCGATGATCTCGTTGCAGAGGTCGATGCACTCGTCGCAGATGTAGACGCCCGGTCCGGCGATTAGCTTCTTCACCTGCCGCTGCGACTTCCCGCAGAAGCTGCAGAGAAGCTGCTCGTTGGAGTCGGTCGGACGTGCCAGCGGAATCCCCTCCTAGGGCGGGACAATCGGTTTCTCCGGCGGCGGCCCCAACAGCTTAGACGGGGTCGCGTGCCGGTCTGTGCGGGTGCAATACGTCAATCGTCCGGTCCTCCCTGCCCGTGGTCGCGAGCTTGCGCGGCGATACTGTTGACGGCGATGGCCGCCGAGCTCGAGATCGCCCCGATCGCCGCCCCGGAGTACGGCGAGCTGCTGCCGCTGATCGCCGCCTACCAGCGCTTCTACGAAGTCGAGGACGTCGACGAGGAGCGCAACCACCGCTTCTTCCGCCGCTTCCTCGCCCCCAGCGATGCCGGCCTCCTGCTCGGCGCCCGCGGCGGCGGCCGCCTGCTCGGCTACGCCTGCCTCTACTGGCATTTCTCCTCGACCCGGGCCCGCGAGACGGTGCTGATGAACGACCTCTTCGTGGTGCCGGAGGCGCGCGGCGAGGGCGTCGGCAGGGCGCTGATCGAGGCCAGCCTCGGGGTCGCCCGCGGCCGCGGCGCCGCCTCGCTCGAGTGGCAGACCGCCCCGGACAACCACACCGCCCAGCGGCTCTACGACTCGACCGGCGCCGAGCGCTCGACCTGGCTCTCCTACGAGCTGCCGGCTTGACCCCCGAGATCGTCCTGCAGCAGGTCGCCCGCGACGACCCCTGAGGTGATGGCGCTCTACGGGCCGTTCGTCCGTGCTGCCGAGGGCAAGCCGGAGCCGCCGGCGCCGGCGCCGCCGCCCGCTATTCGCCTTCGCGTTGCCGCCGCCGGGCGAGCTCGCGCTCGAGGCTGCGGCGAACGGTGAAGTAGGCGGCGAGCGAGGTGACGAGGTAGACGGCGCCGATGATCAGTAGCAGCCCGCGCTGGTCGGAGATGACGATCGCCAAGATCACGATCACGATCACCCCGGCGAAAGTCGAGAGCAGCAGCCAGCGCAGCATGCGGTCGGCGGCGGCGCGGGTCAGCGGCGATCCCTCCTCACGCCGGCCATTCCAGCAGCTCGACCGGATCGCCGTGGAAGCCGGCGCGGGCCAGCAGTTGCTCCTCGCCGCCGGGCCAGATGGTCAGGCGCAGCTCCGCCATCTCGCCGCTGCCCTCGAGTCGCAGCCAGGCGAGTGGCGCCGCGGCGCTCGCCCGCGCGCCGGCGGCTGCGATCGTCGCCGCCAGCTCGGCCCGTTCGAACTCGGACAGGTAGTAGACGAAGACCGAGTGGAAGACGACCGTGGCGACGCCCGAGACCCGCTCCCCCAGACGCTCCGCAGCCCAAGCCGCGGCGGGCGCCCGCTCGACTGCGACGGGATGCGCCGCCGCCAGCTCGAGCGCGCCTTCGAGCCGCTCGACCCGGCGCCGCTGGTCGGCCCAGACGTAGGCGAGCAGGGTTCTGCGCCCCTCCTCGGTGGCCGGGTCGACAGGCGCCGCGTCGCACGCCTCCCGCGCGGCGATCTCGACGCGCTCCGGGTAGCGGTTGGCGCCTTTTGCACCGATGGGATGCAAAAGGCGCCAATCCCGGAGGCGAAGCGGCGACTCCGGACCCCAAGCGAACTCCTTGGCCTCGTAGCGGTAGCGATCCCAGTTCGAGTTGAGGCCGGCGCTGGCGCCCAGCTCCAGGGTCCGCAGCGGCAGCGAAGTGCGCACCGCAACCGCGAGGAAGCCGAAAAGCAGCGCCGCCGAGCGGCCGACCTCGTTGGTCTGCACCGGCAGTGCCACGAGCCCGCGCATCTCGTCCCACCGCCGTCCCACCACCTCCCGGAACGCCTCCCAATCCGCGAACGCCTGCGGCTCCTCCCCACCCAGCACGAGCCTGTTCATCGCCCCCATCAGCCGCAACCCCACCGAGGAGTAGGTCGGCTCCTCGGGCTGCCCACGCAGCACCTCCCACGTCACCCCGCCCGCCTCTACGTCAGTCGCCGCCTCCTCCAGCAGCCGCGCGTACAGCGGCGACCCCAGCCGCCGGCACTCCTCGGCCTGCCATCGCAGCCGGCCGGCAACCGTCTCGCGCTCGCCGGCTGCGGTCACCGGTCAGCTCCAGGTGTCCCAGCGCTCGAGCGCTGGCTTCGGATTGATCGGCACCCCGTTGACGTGGATCTCGAAGTGGAGCTGGCAGCCGACCGTGCGCGCGTTGCCGGTCTTGCCGACCACGCCGACCCTCTCCCCCGCCCAGACCCGCTGCCCGTCGTGGACGAACGGCGGCACCTTCAAGTGGGCGTAAAAGTAACTACGGTCCTCGCCCTGGCCGTGGATTTCGAGGTAGTTGCCGTAGAGGACCGGGTCGTAGCCGGTCCGCCGTACCTTGCCGGTGACCGCCGCGACCACCTCGGCGCCGCAGCGGGCGAGGATGTCGAAGCCTTCGTGGACACGGCCACCGTCGCGCGGCGCGCCGAATTCGCCGACCGGGCCGCGTTCGCCGTGCGGCGCCTGGACCGGGAAGACGTGGGCGAAGAAGGGGATGCCGCCGTCGACGGCGCGCAGCGGATCGTGTGGCTTGGCGGCGGCGGGGATCGCCAGGGTCGCCGTGAGGAGCAGAAGCGAGAGGCCGAAGGCGACGCCGCGCTTCAACGGACCGAGCGAGCTAGTGGTGCTCGATCACGCGGTCGACGATGTGGTACTCCTTCGCCTCCTCCGCGCTCATGAAGTAGTCGCGCTCGGTGTCTTTGGTGACTTTCTCGAACGGCTGACCGGTGTGCTTGGCGATGATCTCGTCGAGGCGGCGGCGGACGTCGATGATCTCTTTGGCGTGGATCTCGATGTCGGTCGCTTGGCCCTGGAACCCGGCGGAGACCTGGTGAATCAGGATCTTCGAGTTCGGCAGCGCCATCCGTTTGCCCTCGGCGCCGCCGCAGAGCAGCAGCGCGCCCATGCTCATCGCGACCCCGACGCAGATCGTCTGCACCTTGGGCTTGATGAACTGCATCGTGTCGTAGATCGCCAGCCCCGCGTACACCGAGCCGCCGGGTGAGTTGACGTAAAGGCTGATGTCCTTGTCCGGGTCCTCGGACTCGAGGTGGAGCATCTGGGCGACGATCAGGTTTGCGATGTCGTCGGTGACCGGCGTGCCGAGGAAGACGATCCGCTCATTGAGCAGGCGCGAGTAGATGTCGAACGCGCGCTCGCCGCGGGAGGTCTGCTCTACCACCATGGGGACCAGGGGAGTCATGGGCGGGGACTCTATAGATCGATGTCGGCGGGACCGCAGATACTCGGGGCGCCGTGAGCGGAGGGGTCCGGGAGCTGTGTCGTGAAGGGGTGGCGGGGCGCCTTCCCCTCGCAACCCTCCCCTCGCACGTCCCTAAGGGATTGCCTCACTCATCCCCAGGCGTCCACAGACTCCCGGCCGCCTCGCGCTCCTTCTCCGGCGTCCAGATCTTCTCTTTCGCCTCCGCCTCGGCGGACTCGTTCTCGGCTCGCTCCTCGGCCTCCTCGAGCGGGATCGGCACCGCCGCCTCGGCGATCAGCTCGACCGCCTTCTGGGTCCGGATTTCCGCTTCCAGCATCGCTATGCGCCCGCTCGAGCGCAGCCGCTCGAGCAGCTTCTCCGGCGTCGTCCGCTCGTGCTCCGCCGAGTGCTCGAGCGCCTCGACCAGCTCCTCGTCGCCGACTTCAATCGCCTCCGCCTCGGCGACCGCGGTGACCACCGCCTCGCGCTTCAGCTCGCGCTCGGCGTCGGGCATCGATTCCTCGATCAGCTCCTCGCGCGTCTTGCCCTGCATCTGCAGGAACTGATTGGGGTCCATGCCGCGCTGGGCCAGCTGCCGTTCCATCCGCTCCCAGCGTTCGGTCGCCCGCGCGGTGACGAGGTCGTCGGGGACCTCGACCGTCGCCGCGTCGACCACCGCGTCGACGGCGGCGATCCGGAAGTCTTCCTCGGCCCGCGAGCCGAGCGCGGCGCCGACTTTCTCGCGGATGTCGGCGCGCAGCTCCTCGAGCGTGTCGAACTCGGAGGCGTCGGAGGCGAACTCGTCGTCGAGCTCGGGGAGGATTTTCTCCCGCACCTCTTTCACCTTCACCTCGAAGACCGCGTCCTCGCCGGCCAGGTCCTCGTTCGGGTAGTCCTCGGGGAAGGTCAGCTCGACCTTCACCTCACCGCCCGCCTCGGCGCCGACCAGTTGCTCCTCAAAGCCGGG
>DASXFL010000114.1:0-29318 GCA_036489595.1 Solirubrobacterales bacterium | reverse complement strand
GACCTGTCCACGAGGATATCGCCGAAACCGCATTGGAAAGCGCTTTCTGCCACAATCAATGGCGATGTCATCTATGTCCGAGGGTGAGCTCCATGAGCTTTCAGAACGACAGGATCCTCGGCTACTGAGAGCACTGGACGTCGTCGCCCCCGGCGGAGCTCTGCGCGAGGGAATCGACAGCATCGTCCACGCGCGGACCGGTGGCCTCCTGGTCGTCAGCGACCTCGATGCCATCTCGCACATGCTCTCCGGCGGGCTGCGGCTCGACGTCGACTACACGCCGGCGATGCTCTACCAGGTGGCGAAGATGGACGGCGCGATCGTCCTCAACGCCGAGGCGACGAAGATCGCCTGGGCCAACGTGCAGCTGATGCCGGACCCGACGATCCTCTCCTCGGAGACCGGGACCCGCCACCGCACCGCCGAGCGCGTCTCCAAGCAGACCGAGGCGCTGGTGATCGCGATCAGCCAGCGCCGCGACGTCGTCTCGCTCTACGTCGAGGGGACCAAGTACAAGCTCCAAGACATCCCCGCGGTGCTCGCCAAGGCCAACCAGGGCCTGGCCGCGCTCGACAAGTACCGCGAGCGGCTCGACCAGGTATCCGGCCGCCTCACCCAGCTCGAGTTCGAGGGCCGCACCGTCCTCCACGACGCGCTCTCGGTGCTGCAGCGCTCCGAGCTGACGACGCGGATGGCGGTCGAGGTCGAGCGCTACATCGTCGAGCTCGGCACCGAGGGCCGGCTGATCGAGATGCAGCTGGAGGAGACGATGGTCGGGGTCGCTGCCGACCGGGCGGCGCTGGTCCGCGACTACGCCGTCGAAGACTCCGAGCAGACCCTCGCCGCGGTCCTGCAGGCGCTCAGCCGCCTCCCACACGAGGACGTGCTCGACTTCGGTCGCCTCGCCGAGCTGCTCGGCTACGACCGCAAGTTGAACACGCTCGACTTCCCGGTCTCCCCGCGGGGCTACCGGGTGCTCGGCCACGTGCCGCGCATCCCCAAGCTTGTCGTCCAGAAGATCACCCACGAGCTGGGCGGGTTGGAGGAGGTCCTGGCGGCCTCCGACGCCGACCTCGCCGCCGTCGACGGAGTCGGGCCGCTACGGGCCAAGGACATCCGCGAGGGCCTGCGCCGGCTCCAGGAGATCGACCTGGTCGATCGGTACTTGCACAGCTGACGGCGCCTGGGCGCCGTCGAGAGAAAGGAGTCACCCCATTCCCGAGCTAGACGAGGCCACCGTGGACGAGGTGTTCGAGGAAGACGTCGAGTACATCTGCGACTTCGAGGAGGGGGACAAGGTCGTCTACCCGCACCACGGTGCCGGATTGGTAATGACGAAGGAAACCCGTGAGCTGATGGGGTCCGAGCGTGAGTACCTCACGATCAAAATCCTCCACAACGAACTCACGGTGATGGTCCCGACCGAAAACGCCGGCAAGGCGGGCCTGCGCCGGGTCATCGACGAGGAAGAAATCAAGAAGGTCACAGACGTGCTCACCGACGACGTCTCGGAGATGCCGAAGAACTGGAACCGGCGCTTCAAGTACAACCGCGAGAAGATCAAGACCGGTGACGTCTTCGAGCTCGCCGAGGTCGTCCGCAACCTCGCGATCCGCGAGATGGAAAAGGGTCTCTCGACCGGTGAGAAGCAGATGTACACGCGGGCGAAGAAGATCCTCGCCTCCGAGTTCATGTACGCGCTAGACAAGGACGAGGACGGCGCCGAGGAATACCTCGACGGCCTCCTGGAGGAGCGCTTCGCCACCACCGCATAGTCCCATCGCCGTAACCGCCGTCATTGCGGCCGCCGGCTCGGGGGAGCGCCTCGGGGCCGGCGGCCCGAAGGCATTCGTGCCGCTCGGCGGGCGGCCGATGATCGAGTGGTCGCTGGAGGCGTTCCGCGCCTGCGACTCCGTTCAGGTGGTCGTGGTCGCGGCGCCGCCCGGGCTCGAGTGCGGCCTCGGGGATGAGGTGCGGGTCCTCGACGGCGGCGCCACCCGGGCCGAGTCGGTCGCGAACGCGTTGGCCGTGGTCGAGACCGAGGTCGTCGCGATCCATGACGCCGCCCGGCCGCTCGTGACCGCAGCGCTGGTCGAGGCGCTGGTTGGAGCGCTGGTCGGGAGCCCCGCAGCCGCCGCCGTGATCCCGGCCGCTCCGGTCACCGACACCGTGAAGCGGACCGCTCCGGCTGACCGAGCTAGGACTGCATTTGGTGCCGAGGAGCCACCGAATGCAGTTCTGGTCGTCGAGGGGACCGAGGACCGGTCGACTCTGTGGGCGGCGCAGACGCCACAGGTCTTTCGCACCACGGCGCTGCGCGAGGCGCTCGCGGTCGACGTCGTCAGCCGCGACGCCGCCACCGACGAGGCGATGCTGGTCGAGGCGGCGGGCGGGAAGGTGCTGATCCATCCCAGCGGCCCCGAGAACCTGAAGGTGACGACGCCGCGCGACCTGCGGCTCGCCGAGCTGCTCCTAGCCTCTCGCTGAGCTGTTCCTAGCCTCTCGCTGAGCTGTTCCTTATCGCCGCGTGACGAGCAAAAGGAACAGCGGAGGGATCATTCGCTGCGCAGCAGCACCCAGACCAGGGTGGCGGCGAAGGTGAGCTGGCCGACCCCGAAGGCGGTGCCAAGGTTTTTCGCCCCGAGCAGCAGCGCGATCATGACCCCGCCTCCGAATCCCAGCGCAAGGATGGCCAACTGACGCCCCATGCCCGTCGAAGACTACGCTGAGGCCGTGCTCACCGACTACCACCTCCACCTCCGCCCGGACGATGCCGGAACCGACTTCGACCGCTACTTCACCGAGGAGAACGTCGAGCGCTACCTGGCCGCCGCCCGCGAGCGTGGGATCGAGGAGCTCGGCGTCTCCGAGCACGTCTACCGCTTCACCGCCGCCCTCGAGCTCTGGACCCACCCGCTCTGGGAGGAGAACGCGGTCGACGACCTCGACGCCTACTGCGAGTTCGTCCGCACGACGCCGCTGCGGCTGGGGATCGAGTGCGACTACGTGCCCGGCGCCGAGGAGCGCACCGAGGCCCTGCTAGCGGCCCGCGACCTCGACTACGTGGTCGGCTCGGTCCACTTCGTCGGCGAGGGCGAGGCGGCCGTCGACCACGAGGGCTTCGACGTCTGGGACAGCGCCGGCAGCGCCGACGAGGTCTGGCGCCGCTACTTCGACGCCTTCGCCGCCTGCGCCCGCTCCGGCCTCTTCGACATCCTCGCCCACCCCGACCTGGTCAAGGTCTGGGGACGGGCGCGGCCACTGCCCGAGGCGGACCTGCGCGCCTTCTACGAGCCCGCGGTCGAGGCGATCCTCGAGGGCGGCGGCGCAGTCGAGCTCTCGACCGCCGGCCTCCGCAAGCCGGTGGGCGAGCTCTACCCGGCGCCGGAGCTGGCCCGGCTCTGCGCCGAGGCCGGCATTCCCTTCGCCCTCTCCTCCGACGCCCACCTCCCGGAGCAGGTCGGTTTCGGCTACGAGCGCGCGGTCGAGCTGCTGGAATCGATCGGGGTCGGCGAGATCTGCGTCTTCGAGGGCCGCCAGCGGCGGCTGGTCCCGCTCGGCGCCGGCGTCCCCGCGCCGCGGGGCTGAGGCGATGGTCGGGGTCGGCTACGACAGCCATCGCTTCGGGCAGGGGCGGCGGCTGGTGCTCGGCGGCGTCGAGATCCCGCACGAGCAGGGCCTCGCCGGCCACTCCGACGCCGACGTTCTCACCCACGCGGTGATCGACGCAGTCCTCGGCGCCTGCGGCAACGGCGACGTCGGCGCGATGTTCCCCGACGACGACCCGACCTGGGCCGGCGCCAACTCGATCGATCTCCTCAGCACGGTAGTCGGCGTCGCCGACGGGCGGATCGTCAACATCGACGCGACCCTGATCTGCGAGCAGCCGCGGCTCGGCCCCTACCGGGCCGAGATGGAGCGGATCCTCGCCGAGGCGACCTCGGCCCGGGTCAACGTCAAGGCGACGAGCAACGAGGGGATGGGCTGGATCGGCCGCGGCGAGGGGATCGCCTGCATCGCCGTCGTCCAGGTCGACAACGAATAGTCTTCACCCCTGATGGCGAAGGCGGGCGCCAATCTGGAGGCCGTGCGCGGCTCCGTCTCGGACGCGCTGTTCGAGCTCAGGACCCTGCACGGGGCCGGGGTGGTGGCGCCGATGCGCCCCGACAAGGCGCTGCGGGTCGGCAGCACCTTCCTGCGCTGGGGCGCCTCGCCGGCGACCGGCGTGGCGATCGCGGCGATCGAGCACCCGCACGAGATCGCCGTCCTCGACGAACGCGGCGCTCTCAGCTGGGAGCGGCTGCACCGCCGCTCCAACGCCCTCGCCGACAGCTTCGCCAAACTCGGGATCGGCTCCGGCGACGGGGTCGGGATCATGTGCCGCAACCACCGCGGCTTCCTCGAGGCGACCCTGGCGGCGGCCAAGCTCGGCGCCAGCGCCCTCTACCTGAACACGATGTTCGCCGGGCCGCAGCTGGCCGAGGTGACGGTGCGCGAGGGCCCGAAGGCGCTCGTCTACGACCAGGAGTTCGCCGGCCTGCTGAGCGGCGTGCCGGGCGACGTCACCAGGATCGTCGGCTGGGTCGAGGAGGAGGGGACGGCGGAGCTGACGCTGGACGGGCTGATCGCCGCCGGCAGCGAGGCCGACCACAGCCCGCCGCCCGACAAAGCGCGCTTCGTGATCCTCACCTCCGGCACCACCGGCTCGCCGAAGGGCGCCCAGCGCTCGAGCCCCGACGGCCTTTTCGTGCTCGCCGCGATCTTCGACAAGATCCCGTATCGCCGGGGAATGACGACGGTGATCGCGGCGCCGCTCTTCCACTCCTGGGGGTTCTTCCATTTCGTCGTCAGCCTGCCGACTTCGGGGACGATGGTGCTGCGGCGGCGGTTCGACCCGGAGGGGACCCTGGAGGCGATCCAGCGCAGCCGCGCCGACGTGGTCGCCCTGGTGCCGGTGATGGCGCAACGGATTCTCGCTCTGCCGGAGGAGGCGCTGGCTCGCTACCCGCTGCCGACCCTGCGGGTCGCCGCGATCTCCGGCTCGGCGCTGCCGGGCGAGCTGGCACTGGCCTGGATGGACCGCTTCGGCGACACCGTCTACAACCTCTACGGCTCGACCGAGGTCGCCTACGCGACGGTCGCCACTCCCGAAGACCTGCGCGCCGCTCCCGGCACCGCCGGCAAGCCGCCGCGGGGGACGGCGGTGCGGCTGTTCGACGAGGGGGACCGCGAGGTGCCGCGGGGCGAGGTCGGGCGGATCTTCGTCGGCAACGAAATGGCCTTCGAGGGCTACACCGGCGGCGAGGGCAAGCAGGCGATCGAGGGGCTGCTCTCCTCCGGCGACGTCGGCCACTTCGACGAGGACGGGCGCCTCTTCGTCGACGGCCGCGACGACGAGATGATCGTCTCCGGCGGCGAGAACGTCTTCCCGCGGGAGGTCGAGGACTTGCTCGCCGACCTCGGCGGGGTCGCCGAGGTGGCGGTGATCGGCGTCGAGGACGCTGACTTCGGGCAGCGGTTGAAGGCCTTCGTCGTGCTCGAGCCCGGCGCCGAGATCGGCGAGGCCGAGCTGCTCGCCCACGTCAAGGCCAACCTCGCTGCTTACAAGGCGCCGCGCGAAGTCGAGTTCATGGAGGAGCTTCCGCGCAACGCGACCGGAAAGGTCCTGAAGCGCGTTCTCCAGGATGGCGCGCCCGCCGCCGGGGGCAGTAGTGTGCCCGAGGATGAGTGAGCCGGCGCATCAGCTCAGGGAACCCGTGGTGCAGCTGAAGGCGGTCGGCAAGGCCCGGGAGGAGATCGAGGGGGTCGCCGGGCAGGCGCTCGAGTGGCTGAAGGTCTCCGAGCAGCGGGTCGCCGCCGCCGAGGCGCAGGCCGAGAAGGTGCGCGAGGAGCTGAAGCAGCGGGCGCTGGGGACGATGCGCAAGTTCGGCGAGGAGGCCAAAGGCAAGGTCGAGGCCGAGCGCCGGGCGCGGCAGGAGGCGGAGGCGGGGCTGAAGGCGGTCGAGGCGAAGGTCGCCGCCGCCGAGGCCGCCCGCGACTGCGCCGAGAAGAGCTTCGAAGAGCAGCAGCAGCGCTCCGAAGGCGAGCGCGAGAGGTTGGTGGCGCAGGCGAGCGAGGCCCGCGCCGAGGCCGAAGCCGCCCAGGCGGAGGCGAAGGCCGAGGCTCAGCGCGAGGTCGACGATGCGCGCCGGGCCATCAAGGCCGAGGTTGAGGCGCAGGTGCGCCAGGCCAGCGAGCGGATCGAAGCCGAGGCAGACCGCCGGGTCGCCGCCGCCGAGCAGCGCGCCGCCGACGCCGAACGCGCCGCCGAGGAGTCGCACGAGACCGCGGTGCGGATCGAGACCGAGATCGAGCGCCGGGTGATGGAGGGGACCGAGGAGGTCCGCGGCGAAGCCGAGGAGAGCGTGAGGCGGCTGATCGCCCGGGTCGAAGGGGAGGCCGAGGAGGCCGCCCGCGCCCGCGCCGAAGAGCAGGTCAAGGCGGAGACCGACCGCCTGCGAGTGCAGAACGAGCGCCGGGCCGAGCGCGTCCGCGCCGCCACCGAGGACGAGGTCAAGGCGAGCATCAGCCGCGCCCGCCGTGAGGCCCAGGGGGCGGCGCAGGATTTGGCGCCCGACTGGCTGCGCCGCGAGGAGTCGAGCGCTCCGACCGCCGGCTACCGCACCTTCTGAGGCCGCGGTCAGCGAGATTGATCTAACCTCGCGGCGATGCGCGAGGTGCAGATCAGGGACACGCTGAGCGGCGAGTTGCGGCTGATCGAGGGCGACGAGGACGGGATCGTCGGGATCTACGCCTGCGGGCCCACCGTCTACAGCCGCATCCACATCGGCAACGCCCGGCCGTTCGTCGTCTTCTCGCTGCTGGCGCGGTTCCTGGAGGCGGAGGGTCACGCGGTGCGGCTGGTGGTCAACGTCACCGACGTCAACGACAAGATCTACGCGGCGGCGAAGGTGGCAGGGCGGCTGTCGGCCGAGTTCGCGCGCGAGATGACCCAGGCCTACTTCGAGGACACCGGCCGGCTCGGGCTGGGACGGCCGGACGCCGAGCCGCTGGCGACGGAGACGGTTGGCGGCATCGTCGCCCTGATCTACGAGCTGATCGAGGCCGGCCACGCCTACGAGTCGGGCGGCGACGTCTACTTCCGGGTGCGGGGCTTCGACGGCTACGGCAAGCTCTCCAACCGCCGCCCCGAGGACATGGACCAGGGCGAGGAGGCGGGATCGGCCTCGCTCAAGGAGGACCCGCTCGACTTCGCCCTCTGGAAGGCGACCAAGGAGGGCGAGGACACGAGCTGGGATTCGCCTTGGGGCCCGGGTCGGCCGGCTTGGCACATCGAGTGCTCGGTGATGGCCGAGGAGGAGCTGGGGGAGAGCTTCTCGATCCACGGCGGCGGCTCGGACCTGGTCTTCCCGCACCACGAGAACGAGATCGCCCAGTCGGAGGCGGCCGGGCGGCGCTTCGCGCGGCTCTGGATGCACAACGGGATGGTCGAGACCGACGCCGAGAAGATGTCGAAAAGCGACGGCAACATCTTCCAGTTGAAGGAGGCGCTCGACCGGTACGGGCGTGAGGCGGTGGTGCTGTTCCTGATCTCGGGGCACTACCGGCAGCCGCTGGCGTTTGGGTCGGAGCAGATGGACGAAGCCGTGGCTCAGGTCGAGCGGCTGAGGAACTTCTTCCGGAACCACCCGGTGGGGGCGCCTGGGGAGCTCTCGCCGGAGCAACAGCGGGGAGGCTCCGCCGAGACCTCCCCAGCCGCCCGTCGCGAGTTGCTCGCGGGGGCTCTGGCCGATGACTTCAACACGCCGCGGGCACTGGCCCAGGTTTTTGAGCTCGTTGGCGACGCGAACCGGGAAGAGATTCCGGGAGCCGCGGCGGCCGTGCGGGACATGCTGGGGCTGCTCGGACTGGATTCGATTGCCGAGGCTGAGGAGGGGGCCGATGGGGAGGCCGAGGAGCTGATGCGGGACCGGGAGGAGGCGCGGGCGGCGCGGGACTTCGAGCGGGCGGACGAGATCCGCGACCGGCTGGCGGAGCTTGGGTGGACGGTGAGGGACTCGGCGGCGGGACCGAGCCTCGTCCCCAAAGGCTGACGCCGGCACCGCTGTGGCGAACCAGATCATCTACGGGCGCAACCCGGTCGCCGAGGCAGAGCGGGGGAGGCGGCGCGTGCACCGTGTCTGGCGGGCGCCGGACACCTCGGCCGAGGAGCTGGAGCAACTCTGTGGCTCGCCGGATCACCAGGGCGTGGTGGCCGAGGTGGATCCGTATCCGTATGGCGATCCGACGGGGCTGCTGCGCCGGCCGGGCGCGCTGCTGGTCGCTCTCGACGAGGTTCAGGACCCGCGCAACCTCGGCGCGGTGTGCCGCTCGGCCGAGTTCGCCGGCGCCGCCGGCGTCGTGGTGCCGGAGCGCCGCTCGGCGGCGGTGACGGCGGCCGCCTGCAAGGCGTCGGCAGGGGCGGTCGAGCACATCGACGTCGCCCACGTCCGCAACCTCGCCGACTGGCTGGCGGAGGCGAAGGAGGCCGGCTTCTGGATCTGGGGCGCCGACGCCGAGGCTGACGCGGCTCCCTGGTCCGCCGACCTCACCGGCTCCACCGTTCTCGTCCTCGGCGGCGAGGGCAAGGGCCTCCGCCCCCGGGTCGCCGCGAGTTGCGACGGCCTCCTCGCCCTCCCCCGCCACGGCGCCATCGAGTCCTTGAACGTCAGCGCCGCCGCCAGCGCCTTCCTCTTCGAGGCCCTCCGCCAACGGTCCTGACCGCCCTCAGCCTCCGGCGCCGCCGTTGAGGTTGCCTTTTCAGGCGGATAGCGACCGAAAAGGGAACCTCCCCGAACGGAGGGAGGCGGCGTCGCGGGTCCTGCATGTGAAACGGCGGTTGCAGAAAATCGCAATTTGGGGTTGACAGAACTCCGCCGAACCGTGAAACTGCCGCCCCAACAAGGGTGAAGCTCAGGTTGAGTCTGAGTGATCCCGTCGATAATGGGGCGCCTCGGGGGAGGTAAGTGGCGCCACGACCCTTCACAAGGAGAAGGATCTGTGGCCCTTAGTACGCCTGCCAGTCAAGCTAACTCTCAAGTAGAGCTTGATGATCACTATTTGGTCGCTCTCGCCAAGGATGGGCGGACCGACGCCTACGACATGATCATCCGCCGCTACCGCGGCTTCGTCCGCCTCAAGGCCTCGTCGTACTTCCTGCTCGGCGGCGAGTCCGACGACTTGATCCAGGAGGGCCTGCTCGGCCTCTACAAGGCGATCCGCGATTACCGCTCCGACCGCGAGTCGAGCTTCCGCAACTTCGCTGAGCTCTGCATCACCCGCCAGATCATCACCGCGGTGAAGACGGCGACCCGCAACAAGCACACCCCCCTCAACCAGTACGTCTCGTTCAGCCAGACCCCGGCGGCGAGCGGCGACACCGACACCACCCTCGACGAGATCCTGCCCGGGCCGAGCGTCCACGACCCGGTCAACCAGGTGATCGCGATCGAAGAGCTCGAGAGCCTGGTCTCGTGCCTCTCCGGCGTCTCCGGCGTGCTCTCGGACCTCGAGAGCCGCGTTCTCTCGCTCTACCTCGATGGCCACTCCTACGAGGCGATCGCCGAGCGGCTCGAGTGCGACACGAAGACGGTCGACAACGCTCTGCAGCGCGTCAAGCGCAAGGTTGGCACCCACCTGGCGTCGCGCGAGGTGGCGGTCTAGCGGGCTCTCAGGCGGTGGCGATGCAGCCGGCCGGGAGGTCGGCGAGGACGTAGTCGAGGAGCTCACGCCCGTGGTCCGAGGCGACGGCGATGTCGTCGGCCTTGACTCGGACCCGGTGCAGCGACTGCATCCGCAGCACGTCGCCGTCGGTGTGGCGGTTGGGGAAGACGCCGGCGTAGGAAACGCCCAGCCGCTCGAGGTGGTCGGCGACGTGGGCGGTCGCCGGGGTTTGCAGCGGCAGGTCGATGTAGACGGTGTCGAGGCCGCGGCGGTGGAAGAGGTGATGGCGCTCGCCGCCCACCGCCTCCTCGAGGTCGGCCCCGGGCTCGCGGACGGTTATCAGCGCCAGGTTGTGGTCGTCCTCGACCTCGACGTGGAGGTCGGTGCAGGGCGCCAGCTCGAAGTCCTCCGGCGGGTCGGTGAGGGTGCCGCGCAGCTCGCAGAGCGCGACCGTCTGCGCGACCATCGCCCGGTGCCGCTCAGGTGCGTAGATCGCTCGTTCGAGCCCGTCGTTCAGCTTCGTGTAGAAGAGCGCCGCCGACTGGCGTCGCGGGCGGCCGGCCGCAGCTGCCGCGGCGTCGTTGGCGACCGAGGCTGGGATCCAGCCGAGCAGGAAGCCGGTCTCGTGCGCCCCCAGCTCGATGTTGGCGCGCTGGCTGTAGGGGTGGGCGGCGGTCGCCTCGCTGAACATCCCGGCGAAGCCCTCCGCCCGCGCCCACTCCATCAGGAACTGCTTGGTCCGGGTGAAGACGTGCTGGCCACGCGCCTGCGGCATCGTCACCGCCTGGCCCGAGTGGGCGACCTTGTCGCCGGCTTCGATCACCCCCATTCCCTCGTGGCAGAGCAGCTCGCCGCCGGCGCCCTCGGCGACGCAGGCGAAGTACCGCTTCTCGGCCAGCCGCGCCCGCACCTCTTTGGGGTCGTAGACCCAGCGCACGTCGTAGCTCTGCCCATAGGCCGCTTCGATCGCGGAGGTCAGCACGGTACCCTCCGTAGGTTCTAGAAACCTGAATGTCACCCCATCCGTAGTGCCCATACCTGCCCATTGTCGGCAGCAGGCCCCCCTAGCTCAACCTGGGAGAGCACCTGATTTGTAATCAGGAGGTTGCCGGTTCGATTCCGGCGGGGGGCTCTCGGTAAGGAGTCCTGCAAATGGCAAGCCCGGCCGCGCCCGCGCCCGTTCTGACCGGGCCCTTCTGAGCCCCATTTCAGCCACTACGGACACGCCCACGCACTTTGTGAACAGCTAAGGCCATCCGGACCCTCCAAGACGCTTGTGGCTCTGACGCCCAAGCGAAGGGGGACCGGACGAAGGTTCACGGTAACGCCGCTCTCGGACCGGCGCGACGGGGAACTGCATCGAGCGCCGGGCCTGTCGCGGCGAGGTGGATCGGATCGGCGAAGAGCCGCGCCGCTCCGCGCCGAAGGCCGCCTGAAACGGGGCCCCGTGGAGAGAGATCGTCGACTTCGCGAGCTCGCCCCGTTCGCGGCGATCACCGCCGCGGACATCCGACGGGTCGCTGGGCGCAACCGCGAAACGATGCGCCGGCGTGCGGCCCACGCCGGCCAGACCGCGACCAGACGGTCGTCTACTGACTCGAGCACCCCTGTTGACACCGACTCCATCCTGTCGAAACCGGCGGCCGAGCAAGACGCGAGTCGATTACCTTGCACCGCAAGCCAATAATTGCTAGCTTGCGGTACATGACAGTGGGTGAAGGACGACAGCCCCAGCTCCTGCGCGGAGTGCTCGATCTCTGCCTGCTGGCGATCATGGAGGAGGAGCCCACCTACGGCTACGAGCTGACGAAACGGCTCCGCGACCGAGGCCTCTCGATGGTCGGCGGTGGCTCGATCTATCCGCTGCTCGGTCGCCTCGAGAAGAGCGGGCTGGTCGAGACCACCCGTGTCGCCGGCGAGGGAGGGCCGCCGCGCAAGTACTACAGCCCGTCGGCCGAGGGGCGGCGGACGCTCGCGAACGGGGTCTCGGAGTGGCGCGCGACCCGCGACGCGGTCGACACGCTCCTCGGCCCGATCGAGATGGAGGTGCACTGATGAGCGATTTCCTCGAGGCCTGTCGGCGCGAGTGGAGGCGGCTCGACGTACCGGACCCGATCGCCGCGGAGATGGCCGCCGACCTCGCGGCAGACCTCGAGCAGGCCGACGCCGAGGGGGTCTCGGCCGAGGAGCTCCTGGGCAGCGGCGTCTTCGATCCTGCGGGGTTCGCCGCAACCTGGGCCACGGAGCGGGGAGTCGTCCCCGGGTCACCGCCGGGGACGAGGGAGGGGGCCCGGCGGCGTTGGCTCCCCTTCGCGGCGATTGCTTGCTTCGCGATCGTCACGCTGGTCGGGGTCGCGTTGGCGGTGCTCGCCTTCCACGGCGCCTCCGTCGTCGGCGTCGTCCACGGTGCGCCTGCAGGGAGGGCGGGGCCGACCCTTCACGGCTTCACCCGCCGCGTCGGCCCACCTGCGCCCGGCCTGCGACCGTTCGCACTGACCCTGCTGGTGGTGGGCGTGCTCGGGATCGCGGGCACTGCGTTCCTCTCGGTGCGGCGCGGAGGGCCGCGCGAGGGCGAGAGGCTCCGGCGCGCATGACCCACACCGGCACCCGGCGACCGGCTATCAGGCCGCCGGACGCTGGGATGGCATAGCAAGACGAGCAATCGCGATGCGCCGTTCGCGGGTGTTCGGGAGAGCACCAGGCGCCTCCGCAGGGGGCCGGAGCTCCCCGAGGACGACACCAGCGGGTGAGGCGACGATGGACGATGACGATGCGCCGTACCTCAACCTGGCGATTGCGCGACGCCTCTCCCTGCAAATCGCGAATCTGGCCTCGGCCGCCACGACCCTCCGACCGACGCAGCCCGACTCGACCAGGAGCAAAAGGCGCGACACCACCGCGGTGAAGAAGCGAGCGAGCCGCTGCCGGAAGGGCCTCAAGGCCGCGTCCCCGCCGATCCCGCTCAGCGGTCCGGGTAGCAGGCGATCTCGATCAGGTTGTCGTCTGGATCGCGCAGGTAGACGCTGACCATCGCTCCGCGTGCGCCGAATCGCGCGACTGGCCCCTCCTCGACCTCGACCCCGAGTGCCCGCAGGCGCTCGATCGTCTCCACGGCGCCGAGCGTGCCCACCAGGCAAATGTCGGCACTGCCCGCGACCGGCTCCCGCGCGTGTGGGTGGCGTTCCTCGCCGACCCGATGGAGATTGATCCGGCTCTGTCCGAAGGCCAGTCCGACCCGCCCTGGTCCGAAAACTCCGCGCCTCATGCCGAGGACACGGGTGTAGAAGCGCTCGGTCTCGGTGGGGTCGGTGACGGTGATCACGAGGTGGTCGAGGCCGTCGACCTCGACCGGAAGGCTGCGCTCAACCATCCGACCGACCGATCGGCCGCAGCAGGAAATGGAGCAGGCTCCGACCCCGACCGCGGCGGGAAGCCCTGTCCTCCTCGGCGACCGAGGCAACGCGCTCTTGCCGGGCGAGGCGGTCCTGGTTGGCTCTCTGCCGAAGATCCCGCTCCCGTTCGCGTATGAGGTTCCTAGCGTGGTGGGGGTTCATCGGGGTCATCGGCGCCTCGATCGCGGTTCCTGGCTGCGGTCAGTAGCGCTATTCTTATATCTCATGGAAAATGATAGCAGTATTGAGAGGACCGTTCGAGCCCTACGCGAGCAGGCCGCCGGGCGCGAGCTCGGAGAGCTGATGCCGAGCAGCCGGACGGTCGGCGCCGAGCTCGGGGTCGGCCCGGTCACCGTCCGTCGTGCGGTGTCGCAACTGGTCGCCGAGGGGGTCCTCTCCACCCGCCCCGGGGTCGGCACCTTCGTCGCTCGCCCGACCCGCCGCCCGGTCGCCGACACGGCATGGCAGCAGGTGGCGCTCGGCGCGAGCCCGGTTGACGCCGGCGGGCTCGATGCCCAGCGACGTCTTCGCGAACGACCCGACGTCCTGCAGCTGGCGGCGGGCTACCCGACCGCCGGGCTCCGTCCCGACGGGCGGCTCGGCGCCGCCCTCGCCCGCGCCGGTCGTCGCCCACAGGCCTGGTCGGCAGCGCCGCCCGAGGGCATTGCCGAGCTACGTACCTGGTTCGCCTCGCAGGTCGGCGTCGAAGTCGAGGAGATCGTCGTCTCCTCCGGCAGCCAGGGGGCGATCTCGGCGGCGATGCGGGCGCTCCTGCCGAGCGGCAGCCCGGTCCTCTTCTCGGTGCCGACCTATCCGGGCGCGCTGGCGGCCGCCCGCAGTGCCGGGCTCGTCCCGGTCCCGGTCCCCTGCGACGAGGAAGGGGCGATCCCGGAGCTGCTCGAGCGCGCGTTCGCCACCTCCGAGGCGCGGCTCGCCTACCTGCAACCGACCTTCGCCAACCCGGGAGGACAAAGTCTCGCCGCGGGGCGGCGCGACCAGGTCCTGGCGATCGCCGCCGACGCCGGTGCCTTCCTGATCGAGGACGACTGGGCCCGCTGGCTCGACCACCACTCGCCCCCGCCTCCGCCGCTGATCCGCGACGACCAGCACGGCCACGTGATCAACCTCGTCTCGCTGACCAAGGTCGTCGCGCCGAGCCTGCGGGTCGGCGCGATCGCCGCCCGTGGCCCGGTCCTGCGGCGGATCGCCTCGATGCGCCTGCTCGACGAGTTCTTCGGGCCGCGGCCGCTGCAGGAGGCGGCTATCGACTTCGTCACCAGCGCCGGTTGGCGCTCCCACCTGCGCACCGTCTCCGCGACGCTGCGCCGCCGGGTCGAGGCGCTTACCGCCTCGCTTCTCCGGCACCTTCCCGATTGCTCCTTCGAGATCCCACATGGGGGCATCTCGATCTGGCTGCGCCTGCCGGACGGGGTGGACGACGAGGCAGTCGTCGTGGCGGCGCTCGCGCGCGGGGTCGCCGTCAGCGCCGGCAGCGCCTTTACGCTCGGTGAGCAGGAGCACCGCCATCTGCGACTCTCCTTCCTGGCGATCGAGGAGGGGGCGATAGAGGAGGCGGTAACCCGCCTCGCCGAGGCGATCGCCGAGCAGCGCTGAGGCTTCGGCGTCGTGAACGAGGATCTCCGGATTGGCGGCGACTTCGCCCCGACCCTGCGGCTCGCCTTCGCCGCCGAGGACGCCCCGCTCTCGGTTGCCTCGGCCCGGGACGCAGGCCTTCCTCCTCAGCCGCCGCAGCGATCCCCCGCTGCTCCCTGATGAAAAGACAGAAGTGGCCGGAGTCCGTGGCGATGCTGAACCGTCCTTGTCGCCCCTGGAGACCCCGGCCCGCTAGGGGCCAAACCCCTCGAACGAGCCGCTCGCTGCTCGTCCACGCGGATCGGCCGCGACGATCCTAGCGGACCGGCGGTGGGTGCCGTCGGTCCGCTAGGAGGCGCCTAGCTGACCGCCTTCTTCAGCTCGGCGCCGGCGCTGAACTTGGGCACCGCTTTCGCCGCGATCTGCATCGTCTCGCCGGTGCGGGGGTTACGGCCCATCCGCGCCGAGCGCTGTGAGACCGAGAACTTGCCGAAGCCGGTCAGCCTCACCTCGTTCCCTTCGCCCATCTGCTCCTCGATCGCCTGCAGCGTCGCCTCGAGCGCGCGCTTCGCCTCGCCGACCCCGAGGCCGCTCTTCTCGGCGACGTCGCGGACCAGTTCGTCCTTGCCAACGACTGCCATAGCTCATCCTCCGAACCCGTCGTTCCTCCGCTCGAAGCGGACTTTCGACTGCTGAAGCTAGCCGCGGCGTAGGTCGTCATTCCGCGCCACTACCGATTTTTTGGTGTTTGGACGCTCGCGCTCGTACAAATGTCGAGGCCTGTACTAAGAATTGGGTATCCGGGCAAGAATGCCTATGTGGCAGCAGACCGAAACCCCATCGTCCCCCGCGAGACTGGCTGGGAGGATCTCGACGAGCTCGGCTTCGAGCGTGGGCCGCGCCTGACCTACTCCGAGCTGAGCGGCAGCGACATGCGGGCCGCGCGGTGCCTGGCCGAAGCCCACCGCGAGCTCGCCGCCTCGCTCCCGCTCGATTCCCGCGTCCGTGCGCTCGCCCTGCGCTGCGGCGACCACTGGGGCCGCCTCGCCGGCCTTCCCCACGGCCTGACCAAGGTCGAGCGCTAGGCGCCGCCGAGAATTCGCGCCTTCTCGGCCGCGAACTCCTCGTCGGTGAGGACGCCTTTCTCGTGCAGCTGGCCCAGCCGTTCGAGCCGGGCCAGGCGGGCGTCCTCGGCGTCGAGGGCAGCGGTCGGCGCCTCCGCCGTCGCCGGCTCGGCGGCAGCCGGGGCGCGATCGGCGCGGCCGTGGGGCGGTGCAGCCTCGCTGTCCCGTCGCTCGGGCATCCGCACTTCCGGCAGCCGCAGCCGCGATGCCTGCTCGCCGACTCTCTCGGAGATCCCGGAGCCGCGGACGGCCGTCATCATCCGCTCCCTGGTGTCGCCGAAGGAACCGGCGAAGGTGGCGTCCGGGTACTCCTCTTCGGTCTGGCGGCGCAGCTCGTGGACTCCGAAGGCGGCCATCCCGGCGATTACCAGGGTGGTCAGGAAGCTGCGGAGGCCGACGTTGGAGGCAGAGAGCAGGTAGATGCCGAAGACGACGGCGAGGCCGGCGTAGACCCAGGGGACGTAGTCGCTGAGGACGGGGGCGATCCCCCGTCGGGCTGATTTCGCCGCCCGGTTCGGGGAGGCCAGCCAGCCGGCGGCGACGAAGAGGACGCCGACCAGGATCACCGTCGTCGCGATGCTGATCATCAGCGAGGTGGCGATGCCCCAGGCCGCTTCGGCCGCCGGCTTCACGCTCTGCGTTTTGACCAGCTGGTCGACGATGATCCCGCCGGCGATGTGGCGGGCGACGATCACCGCCAGCGCCGCCGCGATCAGCCCGATGCCGCTGAACAGCACCGTCACCCAGCGCCCGCCCCGGGTCAGGTACATCGCCAGCGCGAAGACGAGAAAGGTGAGCAGCGAGAGGATCAGCGCCGAGCCCTTGATCGCGATCGCGATGTTCTGCGCGGTCTTCAGCTCTTCGGACTTGAGGATCTTGATCTGGCCGGCGTCGGGCGGCAGCTTTTCGGCCAGGTTCTGGCCGATCCCGACCTGCTTCGAGAGGTTGGTTAGCAGGCTCCCCAGGTTCAGGGTCACTTCGCCGTTGGCGGTTTCGACCGCTTCCTTCTTGTTTTCGAGGACTGCCAGCAGCTGTTCGTGGGCGGTCCGGTTGGCGTCTTCCCAGAGCGACTGCGCGGTCCCGGTTTCGAGCACCTTTTCCACTCCGGGCCCGACTATCTGGCGCAGACCGCCTGCGGCCGGCCCGGCCAATTCTTTGGTTTCGCCGGGGAAGATTTTCCTCAGTTCCTGTTCGACGTCGACGTTTTCGTAGAGCTGGTCGACCAGGTAGTTGCTGAGCGCGGTGCGGATCTGCTGGTTCTGGATCAGGCGGCTGCTGGTCGAGACCCAGTCGTCGGTATTGAGCGCCTGGCGCTCGATCCAGATCGCGAAGACGCTGAGGAAGGCGAGGACCGAGGCGAGCACTACCAGCCCTTTGACGGTGCGGCGTCGGGCCTTGCTCATGGTGGGGGGATGGTATACGTGGGCAAATGAAGCTCGAGGGAATCCACCACATCACCTGCATCACCGAGAACGCCCAGCGCAACGTCGATTTCTATGCGGGCGTCCTCGGGCTGAGGCTGGTGAAGAAAACGGTGAACCAGGACAATCCGACCGTCTACCACCTCTTTTTCGGCGACGAGGGCGGCGATCCTGGTCTCGACCTCACCTTCTTCGAGTACCCCGGGGTGCCGGGCGGCCGAGCGGGCGCCGGGATGGTGCACCGGATCGTCTGGCGGGTCGCCTCAGCCGACGCCCTCGGCTTCTGGCAGCGGCGGCTGGGCGAGGCCGGGATCGAGCCGGAGCTCGCCGCCGAGAGCCTCGTCTTCGCCGACCCGGAGGGCCTCGAGCACGAGCTCGCCGTCCTCGACGTCCCCGACCGGCCACTCGTGGCGAAGCACCCCGAGATCCCCGCCGACCTCGCCCTGCAGGGCTTCCACGCCTTCCGCGCCTACAGCCCCGCGCCCGAGACCAGCGCCGGCCTGCTCGAGGCGCTCGAGTTCGAGCCGGTCGACGGCGGCGGCTGGGAGGCGCGCGGGGCGGAGCGCGGCGGCCTCGTCTACTACGACGAGCCGCCCGCCGAGCGGGGCCTCCAGGGCGCCGGCTCGGTCCACCACGTCGCCTGGGCCTCGCAGCTCGACGAGCACATGCAGTGGCGACAGAGGGCGCTCGAGGGCGGCGCCCAGCCGACCCCCGAGATCGACCGCTTCTACTTCAAGTCGATCTACTTCCGCGAGCCCAGCGGCGTCCTCTTCGAGATCGCCACGATCGGCCCCGGCTTCACCGTCGACGAGCCGCTCGAGCACCTCGGCGAGAAGCTCTCGCTGCCGCCCGACTACGAGCACCTGCGGGCCGAAGTCGAACCGAAGCTGCGCCCGGTCCGCAACCCGCGCGAAGAGCCGGAGTAACCGGCCACTGCCGGGCGTGTAGCGCTTGGCGTGACCGCCGAGCGCCTGGTCCCGGACCGTCTCGCCAGCTACCACGCCCACACGCGCAAGCACAGCGTCAACTGGGCGCTGTACCTGGTCGTCCGCTGCCTCTTCGTCCCCTTCTTCCTGCTCTACTTCCGCCTTGCCCGCACCGGCCGCGAGCACGCCAGGGTCAAGGGCGGGCTGATCGTCGCCGCCAACCACCGCAGCTTCCTCGACCCCTTCGTGATCGGCGCCAGCCTGCCCTGGGGGCGGCCGATGAATTACGTCGCCAAGCAGGAGCTCTTCGGCAACCCTCTGCAGGCCTGGTTCCTCTCGCGGCTCGGCGCCTTCCCGATCCGCCGCGGCGAATCTGACCTCGATGCGATGGAGACGGCGCGGCTGATCGTCGAGCGCGGCGGCACCGTCTGCATCTTCCCCGAGGGCACCAGGCACCGCCGCGGCACCCTCGGCAACCCGAAGAAGGGGGTCGGCCGGCTGGCGCTGCAGACCGGGGCGCCGATCGTCCCGGTGGCGGTGATCGGGACCGAAGAAGTGCGCCGCGGCTGGCGGATCCGGCCGCGCAAGTGCAAGGTCCGGCTCGGCAAGGCGATGACCTTCCCGCGCGCCGAGGAGCCCTCGCCGCAGCTGGCGGAGACGGTCACCGGGCGGATCTGGCCGAACGTGCAGCTGCAGTGGGAAGATCTCGGCGGGCTGCCGCCGATGCGCCGCGCGGCGGTGATCGGCGCCGGCAGCTGGGGGACGGCGGTCGCGGTGCTGCTCGCCCGCGGCGGCCTCGAGGTCCAGCTCGGCGCCCGCACCAACGAACAGGTCGAGGCGCTGCACGAGAGTGGCGAGAACGGGCGCTACCTGCCGGGAGTGCCGCTGCCGGAGGGGATCGACGTCCGCCACTCGGCCGAGATCGAGCTGGCCGGGGTCGACATCGTCTGCCTCGCGATCCCCTCGCGCTCGCTGCCGGCTGCGGTCGGGGCGATCGCCGACCGGGTCGGCCAGCGCGCCTCCGTGCTGCTGCTGACCAAGGGGCTGATCGCGCCGCAGGGCCAGCTGCCGGCTGCATACGTCGCCGAACGGGTGCGGTCGCGGGCGGTCGCCTGCCTTGGCGGCCCGGCCCACGCCCGCGAGGCCGTCTCCGGCTCCGCCGCCCTCGTCCTCGGCTCCGCCGACCGTGATCTCCGCGACCAGCTCGGCGAGGTCTTCGACCGGGCCGGGCTCGTCTGCGAGCGCTCGGGCGACGTGACCGGAGTCGAGATGGCCGGCGCCGCCAAGAACGCGGCCGCCCTCGCCGCGGCGGCGGCCGAGCCGCACGGCCTCAACGCTGCCGGGATCGCGGTGGCCGAGATCTGGCGCGAGTGCATCGCCTACGGGCTCTCGCGCGGGGCCCAGCTCGAGACCTTCTCGGGCCTCGCCGGAGTTGGCGACCTGACCGCGACGATGATGGCCCCGACCGGCCGCAACCGCCGCGCCGGCGAGCTGCTCGGCGAGGGCACGCCGGCGGCCGAGATCCCGGCGATCATCGGCCAGGCCTCGGAGGGCCTCGACACGACGCCGCTCCTGGCCGAGACCGTCGCCGCCTCGGGGGTTCCGGCGGAGGCGTTAGAGGGGCTCGCGCAGCTGGTTCGCGGCGAGGTTGACGCCGAGACCTGGATGGCCGGGCTGCGCCGGGTCGAGCGCTCGCGGCAGGTGGCCTGATGGTGGCCCGCCGCCCTCGCCACGTCTTGCCCGCCGTTCTAGAGTGGGCCGGTGAGCCCCGCGGAGGAGAACGTCGAGCCGCGCGACATGTCTCCGGCGGCGAAGGCGGAGCTCGACCGCGCTTTCGAGGAGTTCTACAAGCAGCACCTGCGCGACGTCTACTCCTACGCCTACTACCGGGTGCGCGACCACCACGACGCCGAGGACCTGACCGAGCAGGCCTTCCTCCAGGCCTACCGTCACTTCGACCGGGCCCGGCGCGAGTCCGACGGGCGGCCGCTGCGGCCGTGGCTGATCCGGATCGCCCACAACCTCGCCTCCAACTACTACCGCGACCGCGCGCGGCGGCCGCAGACGCCGCTGGAGAACGCCGACCCGATCGCCGCTCGTCACGACACCGAGGCGATCGCCGAGGGACGCGAGGAGCTGCGCGAGGTGATGGCGAATCTGGAGCACCTCTCCGAGGACCGGCGCGAGGCGCTGATCATGCGCTTCGCCCTCGGCATGGACAACCGCGAGATCGCCCGGGCGCTGGGGCGGACCGACGGCGCCACCAAGGTCCTCATCCATCGGGCGATCAAGCAGTTGCAGGAAGCGATGGAAGGGGACGGCGATGAGCCCGGGTGAGGCCGGCTTCGCCGGCAGCTGGGACGTCGAGGCGCTGCTGAGCGACGCGCTGCGGCCGATCGAGCCGCCGGATCAGCTCTCGACCCGGCTCGAGGAGGCATTCTCGGCCGTCACCGCCGCCGCCGCCAGCGAGCTCTCGGCCTGGGTCGAGGAGCTCGAGGAGTCCGAACTGCACGCGCTCAAGGACCCCCGCAACTGGGTGCGGCCGGTGATCGCGGTGAGCGCCGGCGGCGTGGCCACCGGGGCCCTGGTCCTGCTCGAGCTGCGCCGCCGCGGCAAGCGCAAGAGCGAGCGCAGCCTACGCGCGCTCTCGAGCAGCCTCCGCGACCGGCTCTAGCCGGCGGCCTCCTTTTCGCGAGGTTGCCTTTTGGCCCGGATAGCGGGTCGTTCGGCAACCTCGTGAGAGGCGAAGCGGCGGCGCGGGGTGCCGGCGGCGGCGAGCAGGCCAAGTAGGCCGAGGACCAGGGCGAGGGCTTCGTTCGTCCCTGAGGCCGGGAGGAAGCCGAGGATGGCGCTGCCGGGGGAGAGGGCGAGGCCCCAGACGCCGAGCGCGGTCAGCAGTGCGCCGGCGCCGAGCGCGTAAGCGCGCGAGGCGCTGCCGGCGGCCAGCAGGCCGATCGCGCCGAGCGCCGCGTAGAGGAGGTTGAGCCAGGCGTTGACCCGGAGGCCGGCGAGGGCGTGGGCGACTTCGCCGGGCGCCCCGAACGAGGAGCCGTAGAAGAAGCCGGCGATGCCGAGCAGGAAGAGCAGCGTGCCGGCCGCCGCCGCGTAGAGGCGGGCCGGGCTCGGTGCCTCCCTGCCGGGCTCCATCGCTGGCGATTGTAGGCTCTCTCGTCCGGATGCCCGAGACCCAGACCCAGACCTGTTACCGCCACCCCAACCGCCAGACCGGTGTCTCCTGCTCGGCCTGCGGGCGACCGATCTGCCCCGAGTGCATGACCCCGACCCCGGTCGGGATGCGCTGCCCGGAGTGCTCGCGCCAACGGACCAAGGTCGTCCGCAACCCCCACGGCACCCCAAGCGGCGCCTCGGCCTACCCGGTGACGGTGGCGTTGATCGCGATCAACGTCGTCATGTACCTGATCGAGGTCGCGACCGGCGGCGGCGGGCTGATGAGCGAAGCCAGCGGCAGCTTCGTCTTCCACCTGATCCTCTACGGGCCCTTCGTCGCCGAAGGCGAGTGGTACCGGCTGCTGAGCGCCGGCTTCCTCCACGCCAACATCATCCACATCGGCTTCAACATGGTGCTGCTCTACTTCCTCGGCCGCCTGATCGAGCCCTCGCTCGGCTCGGTCCGGTTCACGGTCCTCTACTTCGCCTCGCTCCTGGCCGGCTCGTTCGGGGCGCTGCTGCTGGAGCCGAGCACCGCCAGCCTCGGCGCCTCAGGGGCGATCTTCGGGCTCGCCGGGGCGATCTTCGTGATCGCTCGCGGCCGCGGCCTCGACCAGCTCGCCGGCCAGATCGGCCTGCTGATCGTGATCAACCTCGTCTACAGCTTCGCGGTGCCCGACGTCGCCGTCGGTGCCCATATCGGCGGCCTCGTCGCCGGGGTGATCGGTGGCCTCGCGATCATCGCCGGCGAGCGCGGAATGCTGGGGCCGAACCACCGCCTGGCCGAGCTGGCGGCGATGGTCGCGATCGGAGTGATCTCGGTCTTGGCCGCAATCGCCGTCGCCTGAGCGACGCCCGTTCGTTATCTCTCCTCGTGCGAGGTAGAAAAAGCGAACGCTAGAGCTTCGGGGCCGGCGCCCGCAGCGCCATGAACTCGGTGTTGCCGGGCGGCGGCATCAGCTCGGGGTGGAGCAGGTGGGCGAGCAGCTCGACCCCGTCGACCAGGCGCGGGCCCGGTTCGAGGAAGGCGAGGTCGGCGTCGACGGCGAAGAGCCGGGCGGCGCCGAGCGCCTCGATCTGCTCCCAGTGCTCCATCGCCTGCGCCTGGGCGTCTGTCGCCGAGCCCGGCGGCATCACCACGACGACCTCCGCACCGAGGCTCTCGAGCTCGCCCCAGACCACCTCGGCCGGGTTCAGCCCGGGGTCGCCGGCGACGTCCTCGCCGCCCGCGATCGAGATCATCTCCGGGATCCAGAAGCCGGCGACGCGGGGCGGGTCGAAGCTCTCGAGCGCAATCACCCGGGGGGTCGCCGCGCCGGACAGCGCCGCCCGCACCGTCGCCAGCCGCCCCTCGAGTTCGCCCCGCAGCTCGTGGGCGTGCGATTCCATGCCCGTCGCCTCACCCAGACGGACGATCTCTTCCAGCATCTCGCTGAGCGTCGCAACCCTCATCTCCAGCCAATATCGCACCCGGACGGCGATTACCTGAGTACGGGCAGCTATATTCCGAAAGCCGCATGGCCGACGACGTCCCAGCCCGAAGTACCGGGCGGCATAGCCGATGAGCGCAGTTCTGCTCATCCTCATGTTGCTGTTGATCGCGGTCAACGGCTTCTTCGTCGCGACGGAGTTCGCGATCGTCCGCTCGCGGCGGACCCGGCTCGAGCAGCTGCGCGACGAGGGCGACCGCCGTGCCCCGCTGGCGCTCGACATGATCGACCACGTCGACGAGTACGTCGCCACCTCGCAGGTCGGGATCACCCTCGCCTCGCTCGGCATCGGCTTCCTCGGCGAGCCGGCCCTGGCTGAGCTGCTGAAGCCGATCTTCGGCGGCGTCTTCTCGGAGGCGGTCGCCCTCGCGATCGCGATCGCCTTCGCCTTCATCATCGTCACCTTCCTGCACGTGATCCTCGGCGAGCAGTCGCCGAAGATGCTGGCGATCGCCCGAGCCGAGTCGGTGCTGCTGCGAATCGCCCGGCCGCTGCGCTTCATTCGCAGCGCCCTGCACCCGCTGATCGTCGCCACCAACGCTCCGGCTAACTGGGTGGCGCGGGTGTTCTTCCGCGTCGACCCCGACGAGGTCGCCGAGGAGACCTCGCCCGAGGAGCTGCGGCTGCTGATCTCGCGCGGCGCCCAGCGCGGCCGCCTCGATCCCGGCGAGGCGGGGATGCTCGGCGGCGTCTTCCACCTCCACGAGCAGGAGGCGCGCGAGGTGATGACGCCGATTCCGGCTGTGGTCACCGTCGACGCCTCGGAGACGGTCGAGGCGGCGCTGCGGCGCTGCATCACCTCCGGCCACACGCGGCTGGTGGTGATCGAAGACGACAACCCCGACCGGGTGAAGGGGATCGTCCACAACAACAGCCTCGCCCGGCTCTACATGAGCGACGGCCCCGATTCCACAATCGAGACGGTGATCCGCGACGCCTTGATCGTCCCCGAGACCCGCCCTCTCGACGACCTCCTGCACGACCTCCAGGTCCAGCGCACCTCGCTCTCGGTGGTGGTCGACGAGTACGGCCGCACGGTCGGGATCGTCACCGTCGAGGACATCCTCGAGGAGGTGGTGGGGGAGATCGAGGACGAGACCGACCCCCGGGCGGCGGCGGTGCGGCGCCTCACCAACGGCGACTGGTTCGTCCGCGGCCACGTCTCGCTCGGCGACCTAGCCGACGCCGGGATCCAGCTGCCGGTCGACACCGACGCCTACAACTCGGTCGGCGGCTACGTCTTCGGCGAGCTCGGGCGGCTGCCCAAGCGCGGCGACTCGATCAGCGCCAACGGCTACACGATCCGGGTCGAGGCGGTCCGCGAGAACCGGATCGAGGCGGTCCGGATCAGCGGCTCCGAGGCCGGCGAGAAGAGAGATTCCGTCCGCTCGGTCGCCTAGGTTCCACGGGCAACCCACCCCCTGGAACGTTGGAGGTATCGCCCATGTGGGTTGTACGCCTCACCGACAAGCAACTTGAGGTGCTGAGGGCGCTGCTGCGCTCCGAAGAGCATCTCGGCCCGGCGCTCAAAGGCGCGGTCGAGGCGCTCGACCTTGCCCGCTGGGACGACCTCCCGGAGGCGGAGCTGCCCTGGGATGAAGTCGAGATCGTCGCCCGCCGTCAGGCGATCTCCGAAGCGGACGTGATCTGGGACCTCTCCGGCAAGCACAGGGCGGCCCGCGCCGAGTGACCTAGTCGTAGGTGTAGAAGCCTTCGCCGCTCTTGCGGCCCAGCTTGCCGACGCCGATCATCTCGATCAGCAGCCCTGGCGGCTGGTGGCTCGGCTCGCCGGTGTCGCCGTGGAGGGCGTCGCCGATCGCCTTCGAGACGTCGAGGCCGACGAAGTCGAGCAAGGCCAGCGGGCCCATCGGGTGGCTGGCGCCGAGCTTCATGCAGGTGTCGACCTCGCCCGCCTCCATGCCGGTCCGCTCCATCAGCCGCACCGCCTCGAAGAGGTAGGGGAAGAGCAGGCGGTTGACGACGAAGCCGGCCTGGTCGGGGACCTCGACGGCGGTCTTGCCGAGCGCTGCGCACCAGGCCAGCGCCCGCTCCCGGGCCTCCGCGGCGCTGTCGGGGATGCAGACCTCGACCAGCGCCATCCGCGGCACCGGGTTGAAGACGTGCAGGCCCCAGAGCCGCTCGGTGCCGGCGGCTCTGGCGATCTCCGCAATCGAGAGCGAGGAGGTGGTGGTGGCGAGGTCGGCCCTCGGGCCCAGATGGGCGGCGACAGCCGCGATCACCTCGCCCTTCGCCTTGACCTCCTCGACCACCGCCTCGACCACGAGGTCGCAGTCGCTGAGGTCCTTGGGGTCGGTGGTGACCCGCAGCCGCGAGGGCTCCGCCCCTTCGATCTTGGCGCAGGCCGCGACCACCTTCTCCTCGGCGCGCCAGGCCGAGGCCTCGGATCGCGCCAGGAGGATCGTCTCCGCGGTCGTGGTCGAGACCGCGGCGAGACCGGTGGCTATCGCCCCGCTCCCTGCGATCCCCGGACTCTCGTACCCCTGCGGTGCGCTCATGGACCCGGTTCCTATCAACCTTTTCAACGCGGCGCTTCGCGGGTTGATCGACGAGTCAATCAACGGAGTAACGTTTGCGAGGAAGGGGCCCCGTCGAGTGGCCCGCGACGAGGAAAGGAACGGAAGCGATGGGCAACGGAAACGGCGCGCTTGACGGCCGCGAAGTGGTGATCGTCGAGGCGGTCCGCACGCCGGTGGGGCGCGGCCACCTCGAGAAGGGCTACTACAAGGATCTTCACCCCTCAAACCTGCTCGCCAGAACCTACTCGGAGCTGGTCTCGCGGGCCGGAATCGACCCGGTCGAGGTCGACGACGTGATCGCCGGCTGCGTCCAGCAGTGGGGCGAGCAGGCGATCAACATCGGCCGCAACGCCTGGCTCGAGGCCGGGCTGCCGGAGGAGGTGCCGGCGACGACGGTCGACCGCCAGTGCGGCTCCGCCCAGCAGGCGGTCAACTTCGCCGCCACCCTGATCGCCTCCGGCGTCTGCGACGTCGCCGTCGGCGGCGGCGTCGAGCACATGGGCAAGAACTCGTTCGCGGCGGCGGGCGAAATCATGGCCGAGCGCGGCCTCGCCTTCTCCAAGGAGCTGATGGAGCGCTACGACCTCATCCCCCAGGGCCTCTCGGCGGAGATGATCGCCGACAAATGGGAGATCCCGCGCTCGGAGCTCGACGAGCTCGGCGTGCGTTCCCAGCAGCTCGCCCAGCAGGCGACCGAGGAGGGCCGCTTCGAGCGGGAGATGATCCCGTTCCAGGTCAACGGCGACACCTACATGACCGACCAGGGCCTGCGCGAGACCACGCTCGAGGGCCTGGCGGCGCTGAAGCCGGCCTTCAAGGAGGACGGCAAGATCACCGCCGGCAACTCCTCGCAGGTCTCCGACGGCGCCGCCGCAGTGCTGCTGATGACCCGTGAGAAGGCCGACGCCCTCGGGCTGACGCCGCGGGCGCGGATCTACGACATCACCACCGTCGGCGTCGACCCGGTGATCATGTTGACCGGCCCGATCCCGGCGACCGAAAAGCTGCTGAAGCGGAACTCGATGACGATCGAGGACATCGACCTGATCGAGATCAACGAGGCCTTCGCCTCGGTCGTCGCTGCCTGGCGGCGCGAGCTCGACCCCGACATGGACCGGGTCAACGTCAACGGCGGCGCAATCGCGATCGGCCACCCGCTCGGCTCCACCGGCGCTCGCCTGATCACCACCCTGCTGCACGAGATGGAGCGCACCGACAAGGAGATGGGCCTGGTGACGATGTGCTGCGGTGGCGGCCTTGGAACGGGAACGCTCATCCAGCGCGTCTGACTCCCGCCGGCGCCGAGCTGTCCTGATGCTCGCCAGACGGCGATGAGGAACAGCTCGGCGCCGGTCGTGCTGCTCTAGCTCGAAACCTCGGTCGCCGGCTTGGCCGGCTCGACGTCGATCCGCGGCAGCGCTCGCTCGAGCCAGCTCGGGATCCACCAGTTGCGGTGGCCGAGCAGCTGCATCACCGCCGGCACCAGGACCATCCGGACCAGCGTCGCGTCGAGGAAGATCGCTGCCGCGAGGCCGATCCCGAACAGCTTCAGGAACACTTCCGGCGAGGCAACGAAGGCGAGGAAGACGACCACCATGATCGCCGCCGCCGCGGTGATTACGCGGGCGGTCTTGGCGAGGCCGTCGGCAACCGCGCGGCGGGTGTCGCCGTCCACCAGGTACTCCTCGCGGATCCGCGAGACGAGGAAGACCTCGTAGTCCATCGAGAGCCCGAAGAGGATCGCGAACATCATCACCGGCATGAACGGGGCGATCGGGACTTCGTGGTCGATCCCGATCAGGTTGCCGACCGCGCCGCCCTGCGCGACCAGGGTCATGACGCCGTAGGCGGCGCTGACCGAGAGCAGGTTCATCACCGCTGCCTTCAGCGAGACCAGCGGCGCATGGAAGGCGACCAGCAGCAGCAGGAACGAGAGCCCGACGACGCCGATGATGAAGATCGGCATCCGTTCGGTGATGTATTCGCTCTGGTCCTCGAGCGCCGGGGTGACGCCGCCGAGGTAGCCGGTGGCGCCGGAGCCGGCGAACGTTTCCGGCATCACCTTGCGGATCTGGTCGACCAGGTCCTGGGTCGCTTCGTCCTGCGGCGAGGTGGTGGGGATCACCGTGAGGATCGCGGCGCTGCCGCCTTCGTTGAATTCGGGCGCTGGCACGAAGGCGACGCCTTCTTCCTGGCGCAGCACGGTCACCAGCTCTTCGGCCGCCGCGTGCGCTTCGGCGCCCGGCGTTTCGACGGCGATCACCAGCGGCCCGTTGGCGCCCGGCCCGAACCCTTCGCTGATCAGTTCGTAGGCCTGGCGGGTCATCGTTCCTTCCTTGTCGTTGCCAGCGTCGGGGAAGCCGAGGCGCATCCCCAGCGCCGGCGCCGCCAGCGCCAGCAGGATCGCGGTGGCGATGATCGCCGCCGGCCACGGCCGCCGCTGGATGAAGTGGCTCCAGCGTGCGGCCGGCGAGTTGGCCTCGCCTTCGACCCGGTCGAGGCGGCGGCCGAGGAAGGGGATCCGCAGCCGGTCGACCCGCGGGCCGAGGTAGGCGAGCAGCGCCGGCAGCAGGGTGATCGAGGCGAGCATCACCACCAGCACCGCCAGCGAGGCCGAGATCGCCACCCCGTACATGTAGGGGAGGCCGGTGAGGAAGAGGCCGAGGACGGCGATCACCACGGTCGAGCCGGCGACCAGGACGCTGCGACCCGCCGTCGTCACCGCCTCGACCACCGCGTCGTGGCGGTCCCTGCCCGCCTTCAGCGAGGCGCGGAAGCGGGTCAGGACCAGCAGCGCGTAGTCGATCCCGACGCCGATCCCGATCAGGCCGGAGACGGCGGTGGTCCAGTTGGGGACGTCGATCACGTTGGCAAGGAGGACGATCAGGCCGCCGGAGGAGATGCCGAGGCCGAACAGCGCGATCACCAACGGCAGGCCGGCGGCGACCAGCGAGCCGAAGGCGATCAGGAGGACGATCGCGGCGCCGAGGAAGCCGAGCCCCTCGGGGCTGGTCGATTCCTGCGCCAGGTAGATCGGTTCGCCGCCGAGCTCGACTTGGAGCCCATTGCCAGCCGCGGCTTCGGCGGCGTCGATCAGTTCTTCGCCCTGCACCTTTTCGACTTCCCAGCCGGGGACGTCGAGCGGCAGCGTCGTCGTCGCGATCTTGCCGTCTTCGGAGACCCGGATCTGGCCGTGCCTGCCGACGTGGCGGACAGCTTCGGCTTCGCTGAAGAACTTGTCCATGGCCTGCGTCGCCGGGGCGCTCTTAGCCCCGCTCGGGTCCTTCCAGACGACGTAGATTTCCTGCCCGGAGTAGCCCTTGAAGGCTTCCTGGGTGAGGTCGCTGGCCTGCTTGGACTGCGAGCCGGGGGTGTTGTAGTCGGCGTGGTAGTCGCCGGCGAAGTTGGTGCCGAGGCCGATCAGGACGATCGTGGCGACGATCCAGCCGAGCACCATCCGGCCGCGGCGGCGGTAGGCGATATCGGCGATGCGGGCGAGACTGCGAGTCATTCCTTCCCTCCCCGGGGACGGCGAGCAAATGCTCACGTTATGAGAGATTTCAGAGTGAAATCATTCTTAGCAGAAAATGTCGCTAGACTGAGTCTCAGATGAGCGATCAGACCGAGCAAGGGGGGACGGTAGGCGTGGCCGAGGGCCCTGTCTTCTCGAAACATGCGCGATCGGGCGAGGGCAACGGCGACGGCGGCGTGCCGCTGGCGGCCGACAAGGCCCCGGAGAACGTCGCCTTCCTGCTCTCGCAGGTGGGGGCCTACGCCGGCGCTCGCTTCGCCGCCCGGCTCGCCGAGATCGACCTGCAGCCGTCGCTGTTCCGCGTCCTCAACCTGGTCGACGCCGCCGAGGGGCGCTCGCAGCAGGAGATCGCGAAGGCGGTGCAGGCGCCGCCGAGCAGGATGGTCGGCTTCGTCGACGAGCTCGAGCGGCGGGGCCTGGTCGAGCGCCGCGC